>NZ_JAAGLR010000296.1 GCF_010548245.1 Streptomyces sp. SID11385 | reverse complement strand
CCCCGCGCTCCAGCGCGTGAGCCGCTTCCGCGCCGCCGCCTCGCCGCTCGCGGGCCGCCTCGCGACCCACCTCGCCGCGGCCCCGCTCTCGCTGCCCGTCATGCAGCTCGTGCAGCGCACCATGCTCCCCGGCTCGGGGCCCGCCGAACTCGCCGAAGTTCTCCTCGGCGGGCTCCTCCGGCAGAGCGACGAGGACCCCGCGACCGGGCCCTGGTACGCCTTCGCGCCCGGCGTGCGCGAAGCGCTCCTCGGGCCGCTCGGCAGGGACGAGGCCGCGCTCATCCTCAAACACTGCTCCGAGTACGTCACCCAGCACTTCGGCAAGGGCGGCCCCAACTTCCCGGCGCTCGCCCTCGCCCAGCTCGACGGAGGACCGGCGCTGCCGCCCCCCACCGAGCGGGACCGGCTGCCGGGCTCCGGCGACGAGGGGTACGAGGGCGCGGGGGACGGGGCGTTCGAGGGCGCCGGGGACGAGGAGGAGTCCGCCGCGCGCGGCCCGGAGGGCGTACCGCAGCCCTTCGCCGAGGTCGCCGCCGAAGTGCTGAGGCGGTTCCTGCCCGTGTCCCCTCTTCCCGTGGACGACAGCGGCCTGCCGCACCCCGCGCTCGGCGCGGCGGACGGACTCGTCGCCGAGTACGAACGGCACGGCATGGTCCAGTCCCTCATGGACGCGGCCCAGCTCCTGCGCAGCGCGGTGCGCCAGCAGCAACAGCCCGCGCCCGAACTCCTCGCCACGTGCGCCGCGACCCTGCTGCGGCTGTGGCGCGTCGAACGCGGCGAGGCGATGCTCCAGGAGGCGCGCGGCCACGCCGAGGCCGCCGTCGCCGCCTCGCGCGCGCCCGCCCACCG
>NZ_JAAGLR010000265.1 GCF_010548245.1 Streptomyces sp. SID11385 | reverse complement strand
CGGCGGCGGCCCGCGCCTCGCCGCCGCCTTCGCGCGCGGCGCCGCCGATGCCGGGGCCGACGGGCTCCTCCTCATGCCCCCGTACCTCGTCGACTCCACGCCCGCGGGTCTCGTCGCGCACGTGCGGTACGTGGCCGGGGCGACCGCCCTGCCGCTCGTCGTCTACCAGCGCGCCAACGCCGTGCTCGACCCGCCGTCCGCGCTCGCGCTGCTCGACCTTCCGACCGTCGCCGGGATCAAGGAAGGCCGCGGCGACGTGGACGCGACGCAGCGGATCATCGCGACCGTACGGACCTCGGGGCACCCGCGCGCGGAGAGCTTCGTGTTCGTCAACGGGCTTCCCACGGCGGAGGTTTCGGTCCCGGCCTACCGGGCGATGGGTGTCACCGGGTACTCCTCGGCCGTCCTGTGCTTCGCCCCGGACATCGCCGTCGCCTTCCACCGCGCGAGCACGCGCGGGGACGTCGCCGCCGTGCGCACGCTCCTCGCCGAGTTCTACGTGCCGCTCGTCCGCCTGCGCGACAAGGCACCCGGGTACGCGGTGGCCCTCCCCAAGGCCGGCGCGCGGCTCGCCGGCCTCGATGTCGGCCCCGTACGTCCGCCGTTGCTCGACGCCTCCGAGGAGCACGTCGCCGAACTCAAGGACATCATCGCGCGCGGGCGGGCCGCCCTCGCGGGCATCGAGGCGCGGGGAGTCGCCGCGTGAGCGCCACCGCGCGCGGCCCGCGCGTCACCGAGGTCGTCGTCACGCCGGTCGCCTTCCCCGACCCGCCCCTCCTCAACGCCTCGGGCGTGCACCAGCCCTGGGCATTGCGCACGATCGTCGAGATACGCACCGACGAGGGCCTGTACGGGCTCGGCGAGACGTACGGCGACGCGGCGCACCTCGCCCTCGTTCGCCGAACCGCCGTCGAACTCGCCGGACTTGACGTCTTCGACCTAGCGGACGCCTACCGCCGCACCGCCGCCGCGCTCGACGGGGCCGCCGCCCCCGGCGACAAGCACGGCCTGATCGGCCCCGCCACCCGCGAGAAGACGCTGCTCCAGGTCTACTCCCCGTTCGAGGTGGCCTGTCTCGACGTGCAGGGCAAGGCGCTCGGCCGCCCGGTCTCCGACGTGCTCGGCGGACGCTTCCGCGACGAAGTTCCCTTCTCCGCCTACCTCTTCTACAAGTGGGCGGGCCATCCCGGGGCGGCGCCCGACTCCTTCGGCGAGGCGCTCGACGCGGACGGCATCGTGCGGCAGGCGCGGGCGATGACCGCGCGCTACGGCTTCGAGTCGATCAAGCTCAAGGGCGGCACCCGCGCCCCGGAGGAGGAGGTCGCCGCCGTGCACGCGCTGCGCGCCGCCTTCCCCACGCACGAACTGCGGATCGACCCCAACGCCGCCTGGACCGTGGAGACTTCGCTCAAGGTCGCGGAGGAGACGCGCGGGCTCCTCGAATACCTGGAGGACCCGGCGCCCGGCATCGATGGCATGGCGGAGGTCGCGCGCGGCGCCGGCATGCCGCTCGCGACGAACATGTGCGTCGTGGCCTTCGAGCACATCGCCCCGGCCTTCACCAAGAACGCCGTGCAGGTCGTCCTCGCCGACCACCACTACTGGGGCGGGCTGCGCCGTTCGCTCGAACTCGCCGCGATCTGCCGCACGTTCGGCGTCGGCATCTCGATGCACTCCAACAGCCACCTCGGCATCTCGCTCGCCGCGATGGTCCACCTCGCGGGCGCGGTCCCCGTCCTGGACCACGCGCTCGACACGCACACGCCGTGGCAGGACGGCACGGACGTCGTGGAGCACCCGCTGACCTTCCACGGGGGGAAGGTCACCGTGCCCACGACGCCCGGACTCGGCGTCGCCCTCGACCGCGACGCTCTCGCGCGCCTGCACGAGAACTACACACGCTGCGGCATCGCCGAACGCGACGACACGACGTACATGCGGCAGTTCGTACCGGACTTCACGGTGGGACGGGCGAAGTGGTGAGGCCGGGGACGAACGGTCGCCGGGGGCCAGGTGCCGAGCCTTCGGGCGTGCGCCCGGCGGGCGCTCCCGCCGCGGGCAACCGCACGGCGTCCGCTCGCCCGGCGGACGCCCCCGCCGCA
>NZ_JAAGLR010000228.1 GCF_010548245.1 Streptomyces sp. SID11385 | reverse complement strand
CGTCGGCTGCGTCGGCATGGTGCGTGCGGCGGGAACGGTGGGCGTGGCCGCGCGCTCCGGTACGGCGGCGGCGCCCCGCTCGGGGCGCTCCTCGGCGGGACCCGGGGCCGGGGCCGGGGTGGCCCGGCGTGTCCCGTACCTGCGGTGCACGGCCTGCTTCGTCACCCCGAGCGCCGAGCCGACCGCGTCCCAGGAGAAGCCGAGGGAGCGGTCGAAGTCGACGGCGGCGGTCACGAGGCTCTCGACGCTGTCCCGCAGCTCCTGGGCGAGCCGCACGGTCGGGGCGGGAGCGCGCCCGTAGACCACGAAACCGGTGGAGGGTCCCGTGCGGCGCGGACGGTAGACGTTGCCGAGCTGGGCGGTGAGCGTGCGGAGCGCGTCCACCTGCCTGCGGACCCGCTCGATGTCCCGTACCAACAGGTGCAGGCTGGCCCGTGCCTGGGCGTCGTGGGTGGCGTGGTCGGCCATGTGCAAGCCTCTCGAACCGGCGTTGACGGGCCCGCTGGCCCGCATCGGACTGTGAGAAAAGGACTGCTGAGACTGCGGGGACGCCGTCCTGGGCGGGTCGTCGCGTCCGCCCACGGTCAACGCTGCTTTGACAACGCGCCGCGCCGGAAGGGGTCACGGGGGAGGGCGCGGGGCGTCGCCGCGCGCGCTCCCCGCGAACCACGAGTGCGCGGGGAATTGGGGACGATTCGTCAGCAAGTGCGGGGTTTACGGCTCGTACGGGGCGAGCGCCCGCGAGCGCCCGCCGCGCCGGTGCCTAGGATGGGGGCTCTTGTCGGGCCGGGGTGTGAGGGAAGTTCAGGATTCATGAGGCTTGTGTTCGCAGGGACGCCGGAGGTCGCCGTACCCGCGCTCGACGCGCTGATCGCTTCGGAGCGCCACGAGGTGGTGGCCGTCGTGACCCGCCCCGACGCGCCCGCCGGGCGCGGGCGGCGGCTCGTGGCGAGCCCCGTCGCGCAGCGCGCCGAGGAGGCCGGGATCGAGATCCTGCGGCCCGCGAAGCCGCGCGAGGAGTCCTTCCTCGACCGGCTGCGCGAGATCGCGCCCGACTGCTGCCCCGTCGTCGCCTACGGGGCCCTGCTGCCCCGCGTCGCGCTCGACGTGCCGGCGCACGGCTGGGTCAACCTGCACTTCTCGCTCCTGCCCGCCTGGCGCGGCGCCGCACCCGTGCAGCACGCCGTGCTCGCGGGCGACGAGATCACCGGGGCCTCGACCTTCCTCATCGAGGAGGGCCTCGACTCCGGGCCCGTCTACGGCACCGTGACCGAGACCGTCCGCCCCACCGACACGAGCGGCGACCTTCTCACGCGCCTCGCCTTCGCGGGCTCCGGGCTCCTCGCCGCGACGATGGACGGCATCGCGGACGGCAGCCTCAAGCCGGTGCCGCAGCCCGCCGACGGCGTCTCGCTCGCCCCCAAGCTCACCGTCGAGGACGCCCGCGTCGACTGGACGGCGCCCGCGCTGCGCGTCGACCGCGTCGTGCGCGGCTGCACCCCGGCCCCCGGCCCCTGGACGCTCTTCCGCGGCGAACGCCTCAAGCTCGTCTCGCTCACGCTCGCGCCCGAGGTGCCGCACCTCGCGCCGGGCGAGATCCGCGCGGGCAAGAACAGCGTGCATGTCGGCACGGGCTCGCACCCCGTGGAACTGGGCTGGGTGCAGCCGCAGGGGAAGAAGCCGATGCGCGCCGCGGATTGGGCGCGGGGCGTCCGGCCGGCGGTGGGGGAGCGGGTGGGGGGCTGACCCCGACGGTCGGCGGCGCGGCTGTACGGCACCCCGTCCCCGTACCCTGAACGCAGCCGTCCCGCGTTCGGGCGGCCTTTTCCCGGCCGGGCCCGCAGGGGCCCCGCAGCACTCAGTGGAGCACGCACCTTTGAACGACCAGCCTGTGGCCGCCACCGACAGCGGTCCCCGCCGGGGCAAGGGCCGCCCGCACCGGGCCCCGCGCAAGGACCCCGTCCGCGTCCTCGCCTTCGACGCCCTGCGCGCCGTCGACGAGCGCGACGCCTACGCCAACCTCGTCCTGCCCGCGCTGCTGCGCGAGGCCCGCGAGAAGGGCGGCTTCGACGCGCGCGACGCCGCGCTCGCCACCGAACTCGTCTACGGGACGCTGCGCGGACGCGGCACGTACGACGCGATCATCGCCGCGTGCGTGGACCGCCCGCTGCGCGAGGTGGACCCGCCCGTGCTCGACGTGCTCAGCCTCGGCGCCCACCAGCTCCTCGGCACCCGCATCCCCACCCACGCCGCCGTCTCGGCCACCGTCGAACTCGCCCGCGTCGTCCTCGGCGACGGCCGCTCGCGCTTCGTCAACGCCGTCCTGCGCCGCATCTCCCGCAACGACCTCGACGCCTGGCTCGCCGAGGTCGCTCCGCCCTTCGAGGACGACCCCGAGGAGCACCTCTCCGTCGTCCACTCCCACCCGCGCTGGGTCGTCTCCGCGCTGTGGGACTCGCTCGGCGGCCCGCGCGGCGGCATCGAGGACCTTCTGACCGCCGACAACGAGCGCCCCGAGGTCACTCTCGTGGCCCGCCCGGGCCGGACCGACGCCGGGGCGCTGCTCGACTCGCTCGGCGAGGAGCGCGCGCTCCCGGGGCGCTGGTCCCCGTACGCCGTCCGGCTCACCGAGGGCGGCGAGCCGGGCGCGGTGCCCGCCGTGCGCGACGGCGAGGCAGGCGTGCAGGACGAGGGCAGTCAGCTCGTCGCCCTCGCCCTCGCCAAGGCCCCGGTCGAAGGCCGCGACGCGCTGTGGCTCGACGCCTGCGCGGGGCCGGGCGGCAAGG
>NZ_JAAGLR010000197.1 GCF_010548245.1 Streptomyces sp. SID11385 | reverse complement strand
CCACGCCGTGTGACACCCGCGACGTCGCGCGCGCAGTCGGCACCGCGTCGCGTCCCCGTCCACGTCGCGTCTCCGCCCCGTACGCGACGTCGCGGGCAGGCCGCGCCGCGCCAGCCCCGTCGCCGCCCCGTACGCGACGTCGCATATGCCACGTCGCACAAGCAGCCGTCGCCAACGTCGCGCCACTGGGGCTCGGACGTCGCGACGTCAGCGTGACGTGGCGTACCGCCGTCGGCCGCGGCGTCTGCGCGTGGCGTCCGCCGCGCGGCGTATCCCTTCGCCGCGACGGGGCCGGTTTCGGCCACGCGGACGCCTTCGCCGGTATCGCGATTCAGTCGGTCTTGGCGAGGCGGGGGATGCCCGCGGCGCGGTAGGCGTCGGCCTCGTCGAGGGTCTCGCTCTCCAGGAGGGCGCCGGCGAGGGCGTCGAGTTGGGTGCGGTGTTCCTGGAGGGTGCGCAGGGCGTGGGCGTAGCACTCGTCGACGATGCGGCGCATTTCCTCGTCGATGGTGTCGAGCGTCGCGGGCGCGGCGGCGAGGCCGTAGGGCTGCTGGCCGTCGTTGGGGAGGGCGGAGAGTCTCCCGACGCGTTCACTCATGCCCCAGCGGCCCACCATGCCGCGCGCGAGGTTGGTGACCTGCTCGAGGTCGCTCTCGGCGCCGGTCGTGATGACGCCGAAGACGAGTTGTTCGGCCGCCATGCCGCCCAGGGCGCCGATGATGCGGCCGCGCAGGTATTCCTCCGTATAGGCGTACTTGTCGGCGTCCGGGGTCGAGAGGGTGACGCCGAGGGCGCGGCCGCGCGGCACGATCGTGATCTTTCGGACGGGGTCGGCGCCGGGTTGCAGCATGCCGAGGAGGGCGTGGCCGCTCTCGTGGTACGCCGTCCTGCGCCGTTCCTCGCCGGGCATGACGAGGCTGCGTTCGGCACCGAGCTGGACCTTCTCCAGGGCGCCGGTGAAGTCGGGCATGGTCACGTCCTGCTTGCGGCGTTTGACGGCGAGGAGGGCGGCCTCGTTGGCGAGGTTGGCGAGGTCGGCGCCGGTCATGCCGGGGGTGATGCGGGCGACCTGGGCGAGGTCGACGTCGGGGGCGAGCGGGATGCCGCGGGTGTGGATACGCAGGATCGCCTCGCGGCCTTCGCGGTCCGGGGGGCTGACGACGACGGTGCGGTCGAAGCGGCCGGGGCGGGTGAGGGCGGGGTCCAGGACATCGGCGCGGTTCGTCGCGGCGATGACGACGACGCCCTCCGAGCCGGAGAAGCCGTCCATCTCGGTGAGGATCTGGTTGAGGGTCTGCTCGCGCTCGTCGTGGCCGCCGAGCCCGGAGCCGCCGCCCCGTGCGCGACCGATCGTGTCGATCTCGTCGATGAAAATGATCGACGGCGCCACCTTGCGCGCCTCGGCGAACAGTTCCCGCACGCGGCTCGCGCCGACGCCGACGATCATCTCGATGAACTCGGAGGCGGAAGCGGAGAAGAAGGGTACGTTCGCCTCGCCCGCCACGGCGCGTGCGAGCAGCGTCTTTCCCGTGCCGGGCGGGCCGGTGAGCAGGACGCCGCGCGGCATCTTCGCGCCCATGGCGCGGTAGGCGTCGGGATGCTTGAGGAAGTCGACGACGTCGTTCAGCTCACCCTCGACCTCGTCGATGCCCGCGACGTCGGCAAAGGTCGTGCGTTTGCCGCCCTCCATCTCGATCGGTTTCGGCGGCTGCTTGCGGCCGAGCATTCCGCCGGCGCCACCGAGGCCGGAACTGACCCGGCGCGCGATGAACAGCCACAGCACGATGATCAGAATCATCGGCGCCAGTGAGATGAGCAGATTGGTCAGCAGACTGCGTTCCTGCACGACGGGGCGCGCGGTGACGGTGACCTTGTGGCGTTCGAGATCTGCCCAGATCTTGTCATCGGCAAAAGAAGGGCGCTGCGTCGTGAACTTCTTGTAGTCCCCGTCGCCGTCCGCGTCCTTCGGTTTCGGCTTGGACTTGCGCAGTTCGCCTTGGATCGAGTCGCCTTTGGAGTAGATCTTGTCGACGTTGTTGTCGGCGACCTGCTTGCTGAACTCGGTGTACGAAATCGTGGTGTCGTCGTCGTGGTTGACCAGCGTGAGGATCAGGTTGGTCAGGAGATAGACGACGAGCGCGGCGATGATGATCCGCCCCCAGGGCGGCTTCCGTTTCGGCGGCGGCGGCGGTGGCGGTGCCCCCTCCGAGCGCCACGGCTGGTCCGTCCGGTCGCGCGGGGGTACGGGATTGCTCACGCGTGCTCCTTCGCCGCCGGAACGGGTCCACCCCCGCATGCCTTGATCCGGACATTAACGGAGGTATGCCGCGCCAGCTCCCCGGCTTCGGCCGGACAGGGGGCGGGCGAGGAGATGGGGGTGACGGTTGGGACGGAGGGGGACGCCGCGTGCGTTCGGGAGCTGGGACACGTCGCGTACGTGCCACGTCGCGGACGAAACGACGGGCACGTCGCATCGTCGCGGACGGAAACGACGGGCACGTCGCGTCGTCGCGTGCGGGCGGCAATGACGCGACGTCGCGCACGCGCACAGGGCGACGCGTCGTGGCGTAGGGGGCCGGACGCCGCGCAGCCACGCGACGTCGCCGACGTCGCGGCGGGACGCATGGCCCCCCGCGGCGCGCGGCGTCGCGTGGTCACATATGGCCGTACGTCGCGCGGACCCGCGCCGTACGGCGCGCCCCTGCCGCGTCACGCCGCGCCGTCACGTGGCCCGCCCGCGGCGCCGAACGCGGCGTCCCGCTCGCGAAGCGTCGCCGCATGCGTGAGGGCGGGGCATCCCCTCTTCAGGGGGCGCCCCGCCCTCACGTACGACGGTCCGAGGGCCAATCAGCCCATGAACTTCTTGAACTCGTCCGGCAGCTCGAAGGCCCCGCCGCCCTGCTGGGCGTCGTCCTGACCGCCAAGCGCGGCTTGGGCGCGGCGTTCGGCGGCGGCCTGCTCCTCCGCCTTGCGCTTCATCGGGTTGCCACTGCGGCGCTTGCCCTTGGCCTGCTTCTGCTGCTTTTTCTGGCGGCCCGGGCCACCGCCCATGCCCGGCATGCCGGGCAGCCCGGGCATGCCGCCGCCCTGCGCCATGCGCGACATCATCTTCCGCGCCTCGAAGAAGCGCTCCACGAGGTTCTTCACCGCGCTGACCTCGACGCCGGAGCCCTTGGCGATACGGGCACGGCGCGAGCCGTTGATGATCGTCGCGTCCGCGCGCTCGGCCGGCGTCATCGACTTGATGATGGCGGCGGTGCGGTCGATGTCGCGCTCGTCGAGGTTGTTGATCTGGTCCTTGATCTGGCCCATGCCGGGCAGCATGCCGAGCAGCTTGGAGATGGAGCCCATCTTGCGGACCTGCTCCATCTGGGCGAGGAAGTCGTCGAGCGTGAACTCCTTCGGACCCTTCTGCAGCTTGCGGGCCATTTCTTCGGCCTCTTGCTGGCTGAAGGTCCGCTCGGCCTGCTCGATGAGCGTGAGCACGTCGCCCATGTCGAGGATGCGCGACGCCATGCGGTCCGGGTGGAACGCGTCGAAGTCCTCGAGCTTCTCGCCGTTGGAGGCGAACATGACCTGCTTGCCGGTGACGTGCGCGATCGAGAGCGCCGCACCGCCGCGCGCGTCGCCGTCGAGCTTCGAGAGCACGACGCCGTCGAAACCGACCCCGTCACGGAACGCCTCGGCGGTGTTCACCGCGTCTTGGCCGATCATCGCGTCGACGACGAAGAGGATCTCGTCCGGGCTGACGGCGTCGCGGATGTCCGCGGCCTGCTGCATCAGCTCCTGGTCGATGCCGAGTCGCCCGGCGGTGTCGACGATCACGACGTCGTACTGCTTCGTCCGCGCGTACTCGACGGAGTCCTTCGCGACCTGGACGGGGTCGCCGACGCCGTTGCCGGGCTGCGGCGCGTAGATGCCGACGCCCGCGCGCTCGGCGACGACGCTGAGCTGGTTGACGGCGTTGGGGCGCTGGAGGTCGCAGGCGACGAGCAGCGGCGAGTGGCCCTGCCCCTGGAGCCAGCGGCCGAGCTTGCCCGCGAGGGTCGTCTTACCGGCACCCTGGAGACCCGCGAGCATGATCACGGTCGGGGGCTGCTTCGCGAAGCGGAGGCGACGCGTCTCGCCGCCGAGGATGCCGACGAGCTCCTCGTTGACGATCTTGATGACCTGCTGCGCGGGGTTGAGTGCCCTGGAGACCTCTTCGCCGAGGGCGCGCTCCTTGACCTTCTTGATGAAGGCGCGCACGACGGGAAGCGCGACGTCGGCTTCGAGGAGCGCGATGCGGATTTCCCGCGCGGTGGCATCGATGTCCGCCTCGGACAGCCGCCCCTTGCCACGGAGGCTCTTGAAAGTCGCTGAGAGGCGATCGGAGAGGGTATCGAACACGGCGCTCGTCGGTCCTCGGGGTCGGGGGCAGGGGTAATCGCTGTCTAGGGTATCCGCCCTGCCGCGAACGAAAGCCGTCGCGGGGGAACGGGGGCTCTGTTCCGGGACGGGCGAGAACGCGAACGTCGCGGCAGCGGGGTGTTACGTGGGGGCGCGACGCCGCGTGGGGGGACGCGAGACGTCGCGTCGGCGGGCCGACGCCGCATGGGAAACGGGAGGACGCCGCGCGCCGCGTGGGGCCTCGCGACGACGCTCCGTACGCGGCGTCCCTCGACCGCGACGTCGCGCACCTTCGTACGCGACGTCCCCGCGTCGTCAGCGCCTCAGCCCAGCGTGCGTTCCAGTTCCGCGGCGAGCGCCGACGCGACGTCGGGGGCGAGAGGGCCGCCGTCGGGGCCCGTGACGTAGAAGGCGTCGACGGCGTTGGCGCCGAGGGTGCTGGCGTGGGCGCTGCGTACCCGTACCCCCGCGTTCTCCAGCGCCAGGCCGAGACGGTGCAGCAGACCGGGGGCGTCCTGGGCGCGGACCTCGATGACCGTCGCGCTGCGGGAGGCGGCGGGGGCGACGCGTACCCGGGGCGGCGGTACGGAGAGGCCCTTGCGGCGTGGGTACGCCGCGTCGCGCTCCGCGAGGCGGCCCCGGATGTCGAGGCTGCCGTCCAGGGCGCGGACGAGGTCGGCGCGCAGTCGCGTCGCCTGGGGCAGCGAGCCGTACGCGGCGGACACGCGCCAGTCCAGGACGAGAACGGCGGTGACGTCGCCCACGCGCGCTTCGCCGGACGCGACGTCGCGCGGGACGTCGCGCGCCGTGCGCAGTTCACCGGGGATCTCCGTGCTCCGGAATTCGGCGGTGCGGACCGTGAGCCGGTGCATCGCGAGGACGCCGGCGACGGCGGGCAGGACGCCGGGCTGGTCCGGCACCGCGACGAGCAGTTCGACGCCCACGGGGGCCTGTGCCTCGGCCTCAGCGTCCCCGAGCTCTTCCTCCTGACGGGTGCGAAGGGTCAGGACGGGGCCCGCGGTGCGGTACGCCTCGACGGCGAGCCGTTCCTGCTCCGCGGTGAGCGCCGCGGGCTCCGGCTCGGGGGGCTCGGCGCCGGAGAGCGCGGCGGCGACGCGGCCGGCGAGGTCGTCGACGAGCGCGGCGCGCCACGAGGACCACGCCGCATGGCCCGTCGCAAGGGCGTCGGCCTCCGTGAGGGCGTGCAGCAGTTCCAGCGTCGCGGCGTCGCGCACGGCCTCCGCCACGGCGCGCACCGTCGCGGGATCGTCCAGGTCACGTCGCGTCGCGGTCTCGACGAGCAGCAGGTGATGACGCACGACTGTCGCGAGCGTCGCGACGTCCGCCGCGTCGAAGCCGATACGTGCCGCGACGTCGCGCACGATGATCTCGCCGGCCACGGAGTGGTCGCCCGGCCATCCCTTGCCGAGGTCGTGGAGCAGCGCCGCGACGAGCAGCAGGTCGGGGCGCGAGACGCGACGGGTGAGCGCGGCGGCGCGCACCGCCGTCTCGACGAGGTGGCGGTCGACGGTCCAGGTGTGGACGGCGTTGCGCTGCGGGCGGCAGCGTACGCGTTCCCAGTCGGGCAGCAGTCCGGTGACGAGCCCGCCCGCCTCCAGCGCCTCCCAGACCTCGACGGTGGGGCGTCCCGCGCCGAGCAGGGTGACCAGCTCCTCGCGGGCCTCGGCCGGCCAGGGCGCCGGAAGCGGTGGGCAGGCGGTCGCGAGGCGGCGTACGGCGTGGGGGGACAGCGGGAGGGCGGCCTGTGCGGCAGCCGCCGCGGCGCGCAGCGGCAGGAC
>NZ_JAAGLR010000157.1 GCF_010548245.1 Streptomyces sp. SID11385 | reverse complement strand
GCGCCCCCGCCCGCAGCCCCCGGGCCGCCCCGCGCGGCAGCCACACCGCGCTGCCAGGGCGTACCTCGTTCCCCGCCGCCGTGCCCGTGCCCGCGACGACGAGCAGCAGCACGTCCAGCGCGTCCTCGCGGTGCGTGCCCACCTCCTCGCCCGGCCCCAGCCGTACGAGGTTCGCGTCGAGCTGCCGCCCCTCCTCCGCCAGCCGCCACAAGGCGCCGCGCGCCTCGTCGGGGGCCTCGCGCAGCACCGTGTCGAAGTCCGCGAGGAGGCGGGGAGCCGGTGCCGGGGCGGGGGCGGGTCCGGTCATGGAAGTGCCTTTCGGGAGGCGTCGCGCGTCGTGGGCGGCGGGCGGCGGTACGGGTCCGTGGGCATTGTCCGCCCCGGGGCGCGTCCGCACACCGTCCCTGCGCCCGTCCCGCCCGGAATCCCGCGCGGCGCCCCGTACCCGCCCGCTACGCGACCAGCGGCAGCACGATCGTGTCGACGATCTCTTCGAGCACCTCGTCCGGCACCGGCGCGAACGAGATCAGGATCTCGTGGCGCAGCAGGTCGAAGGGGAGCCTTTTGATCCGCTCCGTCAGGCGGCCGGGGGCGATCTCGCCGCGCGCCGCCGCCCGCTCCCAGATCACGTCGCTGTTCGCCTCCCGCGCGTCCGCCAGGAGGTCGCCCGGGTTCGTGCCCGTCTCCTGGTAGTAGCCCGCGAGGTGCGCGTTCATGACCGTGATGAGCCGCACACGGGTCTCGTTGATCGTCCGCATCAGGGTCAGGACGTCCCCGCGCAGGCTGCCCGTGTCGGGCACGTCGATGTGCGAGCGCTCCAGTACGTGCGTGACGGCGGCCCGTACGAGCGTGTCGCGGTCCGGCCAGCGGCGGTAGAGGACCGGCGGGCTCGTCCCCGCGCGCCGTACCACCGCGTCCATCGTGAAGCCGGCGTACCCGTGCGCCGTCAGCTCCTCCCACGCCGCGTCCAGAAGCGCCCGCTCCAGCGCGGCCCCGCGTCGCCGCTCGGCCATCCACGTACCTCCCCGGCCGTTTAGATAGACTTGCCTATCTAAAGCACGGCCCTTACTCTCGGTCCCGGAAGCTCTAGATAGGACTCTATATCTTAAGGCGGTCCTCCGTCATGCCCTCCTCCCTGTCCCCCTCGGCGCCCCCGGGCCCCGCGCCCGGCGCGCCCGCCCCCGTCGACCCGGCCGTCTGGCGGCTGGCCTTCACGGTGGTCGTCGGGGCGCTCGCCGTCGTCTTCGACACGACGATCGTCAGCGTCGCCCTCGACGACCTCACCCGCTCCCTGCACGCCTCGATCGCCACGATCCAGTGGGTCAGTACGGGCTATCTCCTCGCCGTCTTCGTCACCATCCCGCTCGCGAAATGGGCCCAGGCCCGCGTCGGCGGCAAACGCCTGTGGACCGGCGCGCTCACCGTGTTCCTGCTCGGGTCCGTGCTCAGCGCGCTCGCCTGGAACGCGCCCGCGCTCATCGCCTTCCGCGTCGTCCAGGGCATCGGCGGCGGCATCATGATGCCGCTCATGGCGACACTGATCATGCAGGCCGCGAAGGGCCGCGAGATCGGCCGCGTCATGGCGACCGTGACCCTGCCCACCGCGCTCGGCCCCATCCTCGGCCCCGTGCTCGGCGGCCTCATCCTGAGCGTCGCGAGCTGGCGCTGGCTCTTCCTCGTCAACATCCCCTTCTGCCTGGTCGGCGCCGTCCTCGCGCACCGCAACCTGCCCGACGACCGCCCGGCCACCGACGCCCCCCGCCCCCGTCTCGACGTCGTCGGGCTGCTGCTGCTCTCGCCGGGCGTCGCCGTGCTCCTGTACGGGCTCTCGCGCGTCGAGGGCAGCGCGGGCTTCACGAGCGCGGGCGTCCTCGTACCGCTGCTCGCCGGGCTCGTCCTCGTCCTCGCCTTCGTCGCCCGCTCGCTGCCGCGCCCGCACGCGCTCATCAACCTGCGGCTCCTGCGCCACCGCGCGCCCGGCGCCTCCGCCGCCCTGCTCTTCCTCGGCGGCACGAGCCTGTACGGCGCGATGCTGCTCCTCCCGCTCTACTGGCAGCAGGTACGGGGGCAGGGCGCGCTCGGCGCGGGGCTGCTCCTCATCCCGCAGGGCCTCGGCGCGCTCGCCGCGCGGACCCGCGCGGGGCACCTCACCGACCGGCTCGGGCCGCGCCCCGTCGCCCTCGCCGGCTTCGCCCTCGTGACGCTGGGCACGCTGCCCTTCGCCCTCGCCGACGCGCACACCGATACGGCTTTGCTCCTGGCCGCGCTCTTCCTGCGCGGACTGGGCCTCGGCGCCGCGATGGTCGCGCTGAGCGGCGCCGCCTTCATCGGCCTCGCCCACCACGAGATCCCGGACGCGAGCATCATCTCGCGCGTCTCCCAGCAGATCGGCGGCTCGGTCGGCACTGCCGTCCTCGCGGTCGTCCTCCAGCACACGACGGCGAGCGCCGCGACGGTGGCGGACGGCTACGGCGCGGCCTTCTGGTGGGCGCTCGCGGCCACGGCGGTGGCACTGCCGCTGGCGCTGCTGCTGCCGGGGCGGCGCGGGGAGGCGGCCTCGTCGGGGGAGGGGGCGGAGGCGGCCTCGTCCGGGGAGCGTGCGGAGGCGGCCGCGTCCGGGGAGGGGGCGGGGTAGCGGCGGGGGAGGGTCGGCCCGGGTGGGGCGTCCTCCGTACGCGGTCGGCGCGGGGCCGGTTACGTCGGCCCGTCGCCCGTCGCCCGTCGCCCGTCGCCCGCAGTCCGTCGTCCCGTCGCCTCGTCGCCTCGTCCGCTCAGGAGGACGACAGTTGTGTCGTGATCTCCTTGATCCAGTACGCCTTGCGGGACTCGTCGTCGAGACTCGCCTCCCACTCCGGCCGGGACAGCCGTTGCTGGGCCGGGCCGGCCTTCAGCACCTCCAGGAACTCCCGCGCGTAGCCCCGCATTTCGGCCGACGTGTGCTCGCTGCCCGCGACGCCCGGACCGGCGGCCAGCGCGTACAGCCTGCGGGCCGCGTGCTCGCGCTCCCCGTTCTTCGCCTTCTTCCAGAACTTGAGCGAGTACGCGAGTGCCTCCTCCCGCGAGACCGGCTCGGCGTGCTCCTCGCCCTCCCCCGCGAAGCGCTCGGGGTGGCGGACCTCGTTGTAGCGCTTGGCCCCGGCGCGGTACGTCTTCCAGCCCGCGCCCGCGAGGATCACTCCGGCCGCCGAACCGGCCAGCGCCCAGCCGACGGGGTTGCTCGCCAGGCCCGCCGTCGCCGCCGCCGCGATCGTCACCGCCCCGGCCGCGCCCTTGAGTCCCTCGCCGCCCAGCGTGAGTGCCTGCTTGCCCAGCTTGAACTTCTGCTTCTTGACGCCGGTTTCGCGTACCGAGGAGAGCGCGGACAGCTCCCTGTCCCGGTTCTCGGCGTCCCTGACGGCCCCGGCGGCCGCCGCGAGGTTCCGCATGGCCTCCTCGACGGAGTTGACGGCGGCCGCCGCCGTCTCCGCGTCGCGCCACGCGGCGAGGTCGCGCAACCACTCCGCGTCCCGCAGCGCCCAGCGCGCCGTCCGCTCGGCCGCGTGGAGCCGCGCCATCTCGTCGGCGCCGGTCGGCTCGGGAAGCTGAAAACCGCGCATGGCACGGTACTTGCGCGTCGTGAGCCGCACCCGGCGCCCGGCGCGGCCCGCCTTCGCGACGGCGGTCACCGCGGACACCGTCCCGCTCGCCTCGGCGACCGCAGCCGCGTCCGCCATGCTCCCGGCCTTCAGCGTCTCGCGCGCGACGGTGAAGATGTCCGCCACCGAACTGGCGCTGCTCATCAGGCTGTCCATCGCCTTCACCCGGAGCGACTTGTGCGGGGCGTGGGCGGGGGCGCCCTCCTCGGTGCTCGCGATGTCCTTCGCCGCCTTGCGCGCGCCGATCCCGCCGACCGCGGCGCCGAGCGCGTCCACGAGCAGATTCTCGCCTCCGGCCGCCATCCCCGAGTGGGCCACTCCCTCGGACAGTTCGGCCTCGTGGTGGGCCGAGGCGCCTTGGGAGATCCCCGCGTTGATGGGAATCTGCCCGTAGCGGACGCCGGTGTCGGGGATGTCGGCGAGCGGCTTCGCCTCCTCTATCCCCTTCACCGCCTGATCGCGCGCGCGGCGCGGGGCGGCGGGAACGGCTTCGGGGGCGTCGTTCGCCTCCGTACTGGCGCGGTCGGTGCTCCTGCGGTCGGTGCTCCTGCGGTCGGTGCTCCTGCGGTCGGTGCTCGTACGCTCCGCGCTCGTGCGGTCCTCGGTGGCGCGATCCGCGCTCGCACGGCTTCTGCGCGTCCCGTTCGTTCCGTGTGTTCCCTCCGAGCGGAGCGAAGCGGTGTCGGGCTCCGGCGTCTCTTCCCGCTCCGCCGATGCCGCCGTCGCCCTGGCCCGTTGCACCACCTGGGTCGTCGCCCGGTTCCCGGCGCGGGACTGGAGGGTCAGCAGCGCGTGCGCGGCGGGACCGGCGGCCGGTTCGCGACGGCGGACGGTTGGCGCGACGGCGGTGCGCCGGTGGGGGTTCGCGTGCATCGGGGTGCTCATGGGGCGCCGCCTTCTCGTACCGGAGCCGTCTGCGAACGGACGGACCGGACCGAAGCTAGCGAGCCCGCACGGGCGTGCGGAGCGGCTACGGGGCAGCACTGCGGAGCGGAGGGGCGGACTCGGCGGAACGCCCGTCAGACCGTCCACATCGCGAGATGAACGCGCGACGAACGGGCCGTGGAGTGCGAGATAAGCGCAGGTCAATGCCTGTTTTAGCGCTGCGGGGCGGGTGTGCCCGTGAGGGACGGCGACGAGGGCCGGGCGGCCCTGGGGGAAGTGCGCGGGGGTGTACGGCCGTGGGGGCGGCCGGGGGCCGGGCGTGGGGAGCTCGGGTGTACGAGCTCGGGGGCGTACGGGCGTCGGCGGCTCGGGGGGTACGACCGTCTCGACCGGCCCGCCGCCGCGGCAGCGAGGCCCCAGCCGACCGGGGTCGTGGCGAGACCCGCGGTCACGGCGGTCGCGATTGTCGCCGCGCCGCTCGCCGCCTTCAGGCTCTCGCCCGCCGCGCCGGCGACGAGTTTGCCCATCTTGTGGCGCTGCTTGCTGAGCGAGTAGTCCTGCGAGTCGGCCATGGGGTTGGAGTCCTCGGCGTGCCTCAACTTCGCCGCCGCCTCCTTGACTTCGCCTGCGGCGTCGATGGCGGTGTCGAGGGCCTGGTCGAGCTGTTCGGCGAACTGCTCGCCGCCGTCCCCGTCCCCCATCCGGTCGAGCGCGACGTAGGGGCGGCCGAAGGCCAGTTGACCGGCGGCGTTCGCCTCGCCGAGGCGCGTGAGGCGTCTTCGGGGGTACGTACGGGCTTGTCGAGCCTCTTCAGCACGCTGTACTTGCGCTGCGTGAGCGCGAGGCGGCGGGTGTGCGGGCGTCGGGTCTGCCGGGCCTGGCGTCGTACTGCCGGGCCCTGGGCCGGGTCTGCCGGTACCGGCTGCGGGGACCGGCCGGTCAGACAGGAGCGGGCGCGGGGTGCCGCGCGGAGCGGTCTCGGGGGCACCATGCGGGGTCCGCAAGGGCGGGACGGGCGAGGCCGATGGGACGGCCGTACAGGGGAAGCTCCTTGGCCGGGATGGCCCGTCTCAGCCCTCCAGGTAGCGGAGCACGGCGAGCACGCGGCGGTTGTGGGCCGGGGAATCGGGCAGTCCCAGCTTCTGGAAGACGGAGTTGAGGTGCTTCTCGACGGCGCTGAGCGAAAGGTGCAGCCGCTCGGCGAGGGCCGCGTTCGTGTGCCCCTGAGCGAGCGCTTCGAGGACGGTCCGCTCGCGCGGCGTGAGGCGGGCGAGGGGATCGGCACGTCCCGTACGGGCGAAGAGGCGGCGCACGACCTCCGGGTCGATCACCGTGCCCCCGGCCCGCACCCGCTCCAACGCGTCGAGGAATTCCCCGACTTCTCCGATGCGGTCCTTGAGGAGGTACCCGACCCGCTCCACGCCGTCCGCCAACAGGCGTGCGGCGGAGGTACGTTCGACGTACTGGGAGAGAACGACGACACCGAGTGCCGGGTGTGCGGCGCGCAGCGCGACGGCGGCGCGCAGGCCCTCGTCGGTGTGCGTCGGGGGCATCCGCACGTCGAGGACCACGAGTTCGGGCCGGTACGCGGCGACGGCGGCGGGCACCGCCTCGGCATCACCGAGCGCGGCCACGACCTCGTGTCCCTCCTCGGCGAGCAGCCGTACGAGCCCCTCGCGGAGCAGGGCCGAGTCCTCGGCGAGGATCAGGCGCACGGTACCTCCGCGACGACGTGGGTGGGACCCCCGGCGGGGCTGTGGACGCGGAGGCTGCCGCCGAGTGCGGCGAGCCGCCCGTGCAGCCCCGCGAGGCCGCTCCCGGAAGGGTCGGCACCGCCGTGGCCGTCGTCGTCGACCCGTACGGTGAGGACCCCGTCGGCGCGGCGGAGGACGACACCGACGCGGCTCGCACCCGCATGCTTGAGCGTGTTCGTGACGGCCTCGGAGACGACGAAGTACGCCGCCGTAGCGGCCTGTTCGGGTATATCGCCCGCGACGTCCCAGCGCACGGCGAGCGGCAGCGGGCTGCGCGCGGCGATCCCTTCGAGCGCCTCGCGCAGCCCCGCCCCTTCGAGCGCCGAGGGGTAGACACGCCACGCCACCTCGCGGAGCTCCGTGAGCGCCGCCCGGCACTCCTCGCGCGCTTGGGCGAGCAGCGCCTCGGCCCGTGCGGGATCACCGGGGCGCGCGGCCCGCCCGAGCAACAGCGAGAGTGCGACGAGACGTTGCTGCACCCCGTCATGCACATCGCGCTCGATCCGCCTGCGTTCGGAGTCCACGGCGCGGATGACGGCGGCGCGCGAGGCGGTGATCTCGGTGAGGCGGCGGCGGAGTTCCTCGTCGTCGCCCGGTGCGAAACACGCGTACGCGGCCCGTGCGTCGTCCCTCGCGAGCGCCCGTACGCCCTGCACGGCGAGAAACAACAGCGCGCCACCGAGGACCACTTGGGCGAGCAACGCGCCCGGTCCCACGGAACCCCGCACGAGCCCGCGCAGGAGGAGCACGGCGAGCACCGCCCCGAAACCGAGCAGCGCGAGCACGACGGCGGTGAGTGCCCCGGTCGTCGCGCGGTGGGCGAGGTGGCGGACGAGCTTGGCGGGTGGAACCTCGTAGCCGGGCGGGAAGGCGTCGCCGAAGAACCGTTCGCGGCGGACGCGGTCGGCGCGAGCGAGGCACCCCGCGAGCCCACCGGGGCCGCGTACCGGCAGAACAGGGCCTCTGACCAGCAGATACGCGGCGAAGGGGAGCGCCAGCAGGCAGCCGAGCAGCGTGCCGGCCGCAGCGCGGGGGAGGCGAAGTGCGGGCGCGGAGAGTGCCACGGTCAGGGACCCTAGCTCAGGGGCGCCGATGGCGGCCCGGGGTTTCGGGCCGCTTGCGGTTCCGTACGAGGACGACGAGCCACACCGCGAGCGCAGCGGCGACGCCCACCACGACGAGTCTGCTCGCAAGGCCCGCGTACCGCTCCACCAGCTCCCAGCGGTCACCGAGGAGGAAACCCGCGTACACCAGAACGGAGTTCCAGGTGAGGCTGCCGATTGCCGTCAGCACGGTGAAGGCCGCAAGCGGCATCCGGGTGAGCCCCGCCGGGACGGAGACGAGACTGCGGAAGACGGGGATCATGCGGCCGAGGAGGACGGCTTTCGTGCCGTGCCGCCCGAACCACGCCTCGGTGCGCTCCAGGTCCGAGACGCGGACGAGCGGAACGCGTGCCCACAGGGCGAAGAGGCGATCGCGGCCGAGCCCGGCGCCGATCCCGTAGAGCGCGAGGGCGCCGACGACGGACCCGAGCGTGGTCCAGAAGAGGGCGGAGGCGAGGGTGAGAACCCCGCGCCCGGCCGCGAAGCCCGTGAGAGGCAGAACCACCTCGCTGGGCAACGGCGGGAACAGGTTCTCCAACGCGATGGCGGCCCCCGCGCCGGGGCCACCGAACTGCTCGACGAGGTCGGTCGCCCAGCCGGTGAGGCCGCCTGGGGTGGCGGTGGGGGTGGTGGCAGTGGCGAGGGCTGGGGCGGGGGAGGCGGCGGATGCGGATGCGGAGGCGGCGGACGCGGCGGATGCGGGGAGGGCGACGGTCGCGGCGGGCAGGGCGATCATGGGGGCTCCTGTGGGAGGGGTCCCAGCACGGTACGAAGGAGGAACGAACGGCTGGAACGTGGTTCTCCGCAGGAGGGGGTGAGGTTTTCCACGGGGGTGGGGGCGGGGTGGGGGTGCGGGCGTGAGCCGGGCTGGGGGGTTGGGCAGCGGGGTGGGGGTTTGCGTGGTGGGCGGGGGTTTGCGTGGCGGGCGGGGGCTTGCGTGGGGCCGGGTTTGTGTGGCGGGGTCGGCGGGCGGTCCTTGCTCGTGCTGGGTGCGACTGAGGGCGGGTACGCGCGCCGTTATGGGCTGTGGGCGGGCAGCCTTGGGTGTGGTGAGGGTCGGGCTGTGGGTGGTTATGCGGGCTGCGATGGGCCGGCAGCGGACAGCCCCCACCCGCCCTGGGGGGC
>NZ_JAAGLR010000122.1 GCF_010548245.1 Streptomyces sp. SID11385 | reverse complement strand
GTCGCGTCGAGTCCGGGGTGTGCCGCGAGCGTCGCGTCGTAACGCGCCGTCAGCTCGGCACTGTCGCGCGCCGCCGCGCGGCTCAGCCTCTGCGCGGCGGTGGCCTCAGCCTTGGCGCGACGTCGCGACGCGGCGGCGTCGGAGTCGTCCGAGCAGCCGGTCAGCAGGGCCGCGCCCGCGAGCGCCGTACCCGAGGCGAGCAGCAGACGGCGCGAAGGGCGGGGGAGGGACAGCGGACCCGGGGCGGGCAGTGGCGGCACGGCGTACTTCCTCGGCGGATTCGGTGCCGACGTCGCGCGCACGTCGCGTCGCCACCCGCGCCGACGACGCCACGTCGCGTGGGGACGCGGCGCGCGATGCGGTCCGGGGCGGTGACGTACGAAGGCGGCGAGGACGGCGGACGGGCGACGACGGGCGGGCGACGACGGACGGAGCGAGAGCGGCGGTGCGGTGCGAGTGCCGTCACACCTCCGGAACGCGCACGTAGGACCCGACGCGACGTACGGCCCGGCGCGACGCGTCCGCGCCGCGACGTACACGTCGCACCGCACGGTCGCCCCGCCCCGCGCTGCGACGTACGCCCCGCGACGCCGCGACGTCTGCGCCGCGAGCCACGCCTCGGCCCCGCGCCACGCGACGTGTGTGTCGCGTCACGCCCACGACGCGGCGTCGCGTCGTGGGCGACGTACCGCCCGCTCAGGAGTGTGCTGGCACTGCGGTGATCACCGTACCCGCGTCCGCGCCTCGTACAGAGGGACGGGCCGCTCGTACGCACCGTTCGTCCACCGGAAGGCGGCACGGGGCGCCGACGTCGCGCCGACGCCGCGTCATGACGCGGCGATGCCGCCGTACGCGACGTGCCGCACGACGTCGCCCCGATGCCGTACCGGGATACACCCGGTCGAGTGGCGCCACTCCGCGTCGCGAGCGGATACCCTTTGACCTGAGACATGACGCATCACAACAGCACACGCGGCCGAGGAGTCACCCGGATGAGCACCACCCAGAGCGAGAGGCTGCGGGAACTCCTGGAGTCCCTCGTCACCGCCAGGGACCTCGATCTCGAAGAGATCACCGTGACTCCGGCCGGCCGGCGCAGAGTGCTGCAGATCGTCGTGGACGGGGACTCCGGGGTCTCGCTGGACACGTGCGCCGAGCTGAGCCGCGAGATCTCCACCGTGCTGGACGACACCGACGCCATGGGCGAGAACGAGTACGTCCTGGAGGTCACCTCGCCCGGTGCCGACCGTCCCCTCACCGCCCACCGCCACTACGTGCGCGCCACCGGCCGCCTCGTGCGCTTCCAGCTCGCCGAGGGCGGCGAGCTCGTGGCCCGGCTGCTGAAGGCGGACGACGCGGGTCTCGACCTGGAGGTCCCCGGCGTCAAGGGCCGCAAGCCGACCAGCCGCAGGCTGGAATTCCCCGAGATCTCCAAGGCGCGCGTGGAGATCGAGTTCAACCGCAAGGAGAGGACGGCCGAGGCCGCTCCTCAGCACGCCGAGCAGGCCGAGGCCGAGCAGGCACCGAAGCCGAAGGAGGCGTAGCCGTGGATATCGACATGAGTGCCCTGCGGGGTCTGGTCCGGGAGAAGGAGATCTCCTTCGACCGTTTGGTCGAGGCGATCGAGTCGGCGCTCCTCATCGCGTACCACCGCACGGAGCACAGCCACCGCCGCGCGCGCGTCCACCTCGACCGCGAGACCGGCCACGTGACGGTGTGGGTGAAGGAGGAGGAGGCGGATCTCGCCGATCTCGGCGAGGATGCCCGGCCGCGCGAGTTCGACGACACGCCTTCCGACTTCGGCCGCATCGCCGCGACGACGGCCAAGCAGGTCATCCTCCAGCGGCTGCGCGACGCGCAGGACGACGCGACGCTCGGCGAGTACGCCGGGCGCGAGGGCGACATCGTGACCGGCGTCGTCCAGCAGGGCCGCGACCCGAAGAACGTCCTCGTGGACATCGGCAAGCTGGAGGCCATCCTGCCGGTGCAGGAGCAGGTCCCCGGCGAGGAGTACACGCACGGGCTGCGGCTGCGTTCGTACGTCGTACGCGTCGCGAAGGGCATGCGCGGTCCCTCGGTCACCCTGTCGCGCACCCACCCGAACCTCGTGAAGAAGCTCTTCGCCCTGGAGGTCCCCGAGATCGCCGACGGGTCCGTCGAGATCGCCGCCATCGCGCGCGAGGCCGGGCACCGGACCAAGATCGCGGTCCGCTCGAACCGCTCCGGGCTCAACGCCAAGGGCGCGTGCATCGGCCCCATGGGCGGCCGGGTGCGCAACGTCATGGCCGAGCTGAACGGCGAGAAGATCGACATCGTCGACTGGTCGGACAACCCGGCCGACCTCGTCGCCCACGCGCTCTCCCCGGCGCGCGTCAGCCACGTCGAGGTCGTCGACCTCGCGACGCGTTCCGCGCGCGTCACGGTGCCCGACTACCAGCTCTCGCTGGCGATCGGCAAGGAGGGCCAGAACGCCCGCCTCGCCGCCCGCCTCACCGGCTGGCGCATCGACATCCGCCCCGACACGGAGACGCCGGACGAGGACGGGAACGCGGACCGCGGCGGCCACGAGGACCGCGCCGGGAACCGGGGCGGTGGCCGCGAGTCCGGCACCGTCGCGCCCGCCCGCAACGCGGACCGCCGGCCGGCCCGGGGCTGAC
>NZ_JAAGLR010000086.1 GCF_010548245.1 Streptomyces sp. SID11385 | reverse complement strand
GGGCCGTGCCCGGTCCGGGTGAAGGGCTTCGGCTTCGCGTATGCGTTCTCCGCATACGCTGAAGACTGTCGCCGAAAGCAAAGGAGGTTCGCCGTGGCAGAGCCGGTACCCGAGTACGCGTCCACGTCGGCCGAGCCGGACCAGTGGGCGCGTCGTGCGTCCCTCCTGGCCGAGCTGGCCGACTCCAGCCTGCCGGCCCCCTCGGTGGACGCCGCCTTCGAGGTATTCAGCGCCGCCGCCCCCAAGGGCTGGCGCGTGGAGCTGGTCGAAGGGGAAATCCACGTGACACCACCGGCGAACGGCGAGCACGAGGAGATGGTGTCGGAGCTGAGCGGTCAGGCCCGGGACCACCGCCGCGACCTCGCCCGGTACACCGGGATCGGGCTCCGCGTCCCCGGTGCCCCGGGCAGCGGGCGCGTCATTCCCGATCTGGTCCTCGCCCCGCGCGGAAGCTTCGCGGACCGCCAGGAATGGCACGACCCCGCGCCCGTCCTGCTCGCCGCCGAGGTGACGTCCTCCTCCACGGCCGCCAACGACCGAGTGCGCAAGATCCGTGGCTGTGCGCGGGCCGGTATCCCCGTCTACCTGGTCGTCGATCGCGAGGCGGACCACATCCTCGTCTGCACCCGTCCCTCCGGCGACGACTACCGCCAGAAGACGACCTACAAGATCGGCGACCCCGTACCGCTCCCCGACCCCGTGGGATTCACCGTCGATTCCGGGGAGCTGTGAGGCAGGATCGGCCCGCTCGGCAGCCGAAGCCCCTTCATTCCAGGAGCCGTTGCTCCTTCGCCACCGCCACCGCTCCGGCCCGTGTGTCCACGCCCAGTTTCTGGTAGACGCGGCCCAGGTGGGTCTTCACCGTGGCCTCGCTGATGTGGAGGGCGCGGGCGATGTCGCGGTTGCCGAGGCCCTGGGAGAGCTGGGCGAGGATGTCGCGCTCGCGGGGGGTCAGCGCGGGGCGAGGCGCGCGCAGGTGGGCGAGGACGCGGTGGGCGACCGGCGGCGAGAGCGCGGTACGGCCCCGCGCCGCCGCGTGGACCGCCGCGAAGAGTTCCTCCGGGCGCTCCGCCTTGAGGAGGTAGCCCGTCGCGCCCGCGTTCACCGCGCGCGCCACGTCCGCGTCCGTGTCGTACGTCGTGAGGACGAGGACGCGCGGCGGAGCGGGCAGCGCGAGCAGACGCCGGGTCGCCTCGACCCCGTCCATGCCCGGCCCGAGCTGGAGGTCCATCAGGACGAGGTCGGGCCGGAGCTTCGCCGCCAGCGCCACCGCCTCCTCACCGCTCCCCGCCTCCCCGCTCACCTCGATCCCGGCCGCGCTCGCGAGCAGCGCGCGCAGCCCGGCCCGCACGACGGCGTGGTCGTCGCAGAGGAGGAGACGCACGGGGGTGTCGTGCGTCGGCGCGTCGGTCGCGGCGTCCGTCATGAGGGGGGTCCTTCGGGTGGGGGCTGGGTGGAGGTCGTCTGTTCCGTCGCGGGCTCTGTCGCCGGCCGGGAGAACGTGCGCTCCGCGTCCCCGTCCCCCTGCGGCCCGTGCAACGGGACCCGCGCCGTCAGGACCGTCCCCTCGCCCGGCGCCGACTCGACCGAAAGCGTCCCGCCCAACTGCTCCAGACGCGCACGCGTCGCGGGGAGGCCGTGGCCGCGCGGCCCGCGAGGGTGCGCCCCCAGGTCGGGGACGAAGCCCCTGCCGTCGTCGGCGATGTCCAGGAACGCGAGGTCGTCGAGCAAGGTGAGCGTGAGCGTCGCGGTACGGGCGCGGGCATGCTCCCGTACGTTCGCGAGCGCGCCCTGCGCCGTCCGCAGCAGCGCCGATGCCACCCGCTCCGGCAGCACGGCCGGGCCCGCGCCCGTCTCGTCGTGCACCTCGGCCCGCACCGCGAGCCCGTCGCGCGAGGCCCCGGCC
>NZ_JAAGLR010000055.1 GCF_010548245.1 Streptomyces sp. SID11385 | reverse complement strand
GCGCGGGGGTGCCCGGGGCGCCGTCGGGTGCGGGGCGGCGGGGTCCGCGGCGGGTGGGGAGCGCGTCGCGGGTGCGGCGGCGGAAGACGAGGAAGGCGCAGGAGACGGCCGCCGCGCACCACAGGATCTGAATCCCCAGCCCTTGGCGCGAGGAGTCCGTGGAGAAGGCCGCGGCCATGCCGGCCTGCACCGCCCCGTACGACGGCAGGAAGCGGACGAACGTGCTGTCGGACCCCGAGCTGGACAGGGGGTTCTGGAGTGCGACGTCGAGGATGCTGATCATCAGGATGGCGAACATCCCCTCCACCTCGTGCCGCAGGACCGAGCCGAAGACCACGCCGAGCGCGCCGTACGTCAGGGCGGCCCAGAACAGCGCGGCGGTCAGGAGGAGGGGCTGCCGGGGGGACCAGGCCACTCCGGTGACGGCCGTCGCGTAGCCGGAGATCGCGGCGCAGATCAGGGTCAGCGCGGAGAGCTTGGCGAGCACGAGGTGGAAGCGGGGGTAACCGGCCATGGCCAGGCGCCGGTCGAAGGCGCCGCCCGTGAACGTCGCGGCGAACATCATGAACCCGGCGATCAGCGTGACGGCGTTGAGGGCGCCGGTGATCTGGGTGAGGTGGTTGCCCGCGGGCGAGAGGACCTGTCCGGTGGCGCGGAGCCGGAAGGGCGCCGGGCGGTCGGGGATGGTGACGTAGGCGAGGGTGATCCAGGTGGGGATGTAGAGCGCCACGAGCAGCATGGCGAAGCGGTTGCGGGCGTGGCCGGTGAGCGCGTACCGGGTGGCGGTGGCGAACAGCGAGAGGTGTCCGTTCATGTCGCCTCTCCGGGGCGGGGGTCCTGGGGGGTGAGACGGCCGTCGCGCAGGCGCCACAGCGCGTCGAGCCGTCCCGCGTCGTAGGCCAGGTGCGAGACCACGAGGACGGAGCGCCCGGCGTCGCGCAGCGCGCCCGCGAGTTCCCAGAAGCGCAGGTAGGTCTCCCAGTCGAAGCCCTGGTACGGCTCGTCGAGGAGGAGCACGTCCGGGTCGTGCATGAGCGCCAGCGTCAGGTTCAGCTTCTGCCGGGAGCCGCCGCTGAGCCGGCCGGCGCGCTCGTCGAGGTACTCGGTGAAGGCCAGCGTCTCCAGCACCTCGTGGGCCCGGCGCAGGTCCGGGAGCCGGAAGGCGCCGCGGAAGAGGTCGAGGTGCTGACGGACCGTGAAGGCGTCGTCGAGGACGACCGTCTGCGGGCAGTAGCCGAAGCTGCCCCGGTGCCTCATCGTGCCGCGGTCGGGCCGCAGTTCCCCGGAGAGTGCCTTGAGCAGGGTCGACTTCCCCGCGCCGTTCTCGCCCACGATCCCGGCGAGCACACCGGGGCGCAGCACGAAGTCGATGCCGCGCAGCACGTCGCGCCGCCGGTAGGAGTGGTGCAGGCCGCCGACCTCCAGCAGGCCGCGGGCTTCCGGCGGGGAGCCGCCGTCCGGCAGGCGGCCGGCCTCCAGCAGGCCGTCGCGCCCGCGCCCGCCCGGAGCCGCCCACCTCATTCCGCGTCCGCGGGGGTCACGGCCGCGTCGAGTTCCGCGCCCTCGGGAGGCACGGCCGTGTCGGGTTCCGCGTCGGCCGGGGTCACGGCCGCGTCGAGTTCCGCCACGGCCTGTTCCCACAGTCGTGGCAGGCTCTCCGCCTGGGGAAGGGCGCGGTCGGTCACGAAGGACACGTCCGCCCAGGTGCCGAAGAACGAGAGGCCGACGCCGAAGAGGTGTCCGGGCAGGAGCAGGGGCAGGATGGCGGTGCCCGTGACCGTCGTGCTGCCGAGGGCGCCCTCGTCCGCCACGGGCATCGAGGTGGCGAGGACGTCGGTGACGCGCGAGGAGAACACTCCGCGCATGTACCACTCGGTCGGCCGGTCGGGCATGAAGCGCACCACGTCCTGGACGGCCTGCCGCCACGGTTCGCTCCGCAGGCGCGCGGTCGCCCGCGTCACCCGCCGCAGACGCCACAACGCCGCGTCCCGCTGCGGGTGTTGCCCGTCCTTCGGCGCCGGGGCGCGTACGGGGAGGTGGAGCGGCAGGGCGAAGCAGCGGTTGCCCCAGGTCTGTTCCTCGTCCCCGCGCCGGGCGTCCAGGGGCACGAGCGCCGAGACGCGCGGCAGCGGTGTGCCCGTCCGGTCCGACCAGACGGACAGGGCACCGGCCAGCGCGGCGAGGTGGGCGTCGTGCGCGGAGCCGCCGTGCGCGCCGCCGATCCGCCGCAGCGTGTCCAGCGGTACGCGGCCCCGCCACAGCCGCCGCTCGCCC
>NZ_JAAGLR010000018.1 GCF_010548245.1 Streptomyces sp. SID11385 | reverse complement strand
GCGGGCCGCGCCGTGCCGGGCGCGAGGAGCGCGGCGACGAGGACACCGCCGGGCGAGAGCCGTCCCGGGGCCCCGGCGGGCAGCCCCGTGGCGAGCCGGGAGACGAGGACGCGGTCCCAGCGGAGATCGGGAGGCGCGCAGGACGTCACCCCGGCGCGCAGCCCCAGCGCCGTGAGCCCGTCGTGCGCCCCCACGGCGAGCAGCGGATCGGGTTCCACGGCGTGGACCCGCCCGCTGAGCGCGCACAGGAGCGCGGTCGTCGTCCCCGCCCCGTACTCCAGGACCGCCGACCCCGCCTCGGCGGCGAGGTGCTGGAGCAGGACGAGCCCGAGGTACGGGGAGGCGGCGAGGCCCAGCGGCCCGTGGGCCGGTACGACACGCCCCGCCGGGCGCTCGCAGGGCCGCTCGTCCCCGTACCGCACGACGAGCGGCG
The DNA here is from genome assembly GCF_010548245.1 of Streptomyces sp. SID11385. Taxonomy (GTDB): domain Bacteria; phylum Actinomycetota; class Actinomycetes; order Streptomycetales; family Streptomycetaceae; genus Streptomyces. The sequence continues at coordinate 1,042 of NZ_JAAGLR010000018.1, read as the reverse complement.
CCTCGCCGTGGACGAGGCCCAGCCACTCGCCCAGCTCGCGCGGCACCCGGCAGTCGATCAACTGGAGCATCCCGTCGTGCCCGCGCGGCCCGGGGCGGGGCGCGTAGACCTGCGGGAGCAGGAGCTCCACGGGCGTCGCGACGAAGACCTCGCGCAGCCGCTCGCCGCTCAGCAGCCCGCGCTCGGTCAGGCGCTCCGCGAGGGCGAGGCGGGCCCCGCGCGCCTGCGCGGCGAGCCGCTCGGCGGGCGTCGTGCGCGGCACGCCGTCGTGGAGTTCGGCGAGTTCGCCGTCGTGCTCGGCGACGAAGGCGGCGGCGAGCCGCTTCGCCAGTTCCTCGGGGACCCGCCGCAGCGCCTCCTCCTCGCTCACGAACTCGGCCGCCGCGATCTCGCCCGGGTCGAGCCGCAGCGCCTCGATCCGCACCTCGTGCGGCGGGTGCCCCGCGTAGATCCGCGCGACGATCGAGCGGCCCCAGCGCCCGCGCGGCACGGTGTCCTCGACGAGCAGTCGCCCGGCGAACACCTCGATGCCCAGTTCCTCGCGCACTTCGCGCACCGCCGCGTGCGCGGGCTCCTCGTCCTCCAGCATCCCGCCCGGCAGGTCCCAGCCGTCCTTGTACGTGGGCTCGACGAGCAGCACCCGGCCGTGCGCGTCCCTGATCAGGAGATCGGCACAGCCCGCCGGCGCCGCGTGCTCCGCGAGATAGCCGCGCAGGTCCTCCGCGCTCACCACGAGCCTGCCCGCTCCCGTCACGTGCGCCGACCAGCTCACCTCCGCGTCGCAGGCCCCCTCGCCGAGCGCCTTCTCCAGCGCGGCGGCGAGCCGGGAACCCTCGGGGCCCGTCCAGGCCGCGCCCGCCTGCCAGATCCCCTCCCCGCCGTCCTCGTCGGGGCGCACGACGAGATAGGCGAGCGAGTCGCCGGTCGCGAGCGCGGGCGTCGTGGCGGGCCCGGCGGGCAGCAGCAGCCCGGGGCCCGTCCCGAGGACCGTCAGCGCGCACGCGCGCGAGTCCGTCGCGGCGAGCCGCAGCGCGAGCGCGTC
>NZ_JAAGLR010000563.1 GCF_010548245.1 Streptomyces sp. SID11385 | reverse complement strand
CGCCGGTGCGGGCGCGGGTGCCGGGAGCGCTGACGGCGCTGGAGCCCGCTCCGGGTGGCGGTCTGGTGCGGTTCGCGCGTTCGGAGTTGTACGTGCGGGTGACGGTGCGTGGGGCGCTCTTCCTGGGCTGGGACGGTGCCGCGCCGATGCCGTCGTACGCCTTGTCGGGTGCGGAGGCTGTGGCGCCGGACGAGCGGGTCGTGCTGGAGCCGGACACGGAGGGCGGGGTGCGGCTCGTCTCGGAGCGGCTCGGGCTGGCGGTGGCGCGGGACGGCACCGTGGAGGTGCGCACGCCTGGTGGTGTGGTGCTGCGCAGGCAGTCGCCGCCACGGTGGTGGGAGACGGCGGGGGCGGTGCGGGGCGGGGGGCGCTGGGTCTCTCGGGCCGAGGTGGCGGCCGACGCCGTGTTCCTGGGCGCGGGGCGAAACGGGGCGGTCCTGGCGGAGGGCGCGTACACGGTGGGCGGGGTGCGGCCCGGGCTGCGGATGCCGGTGCAGGTGGTGCAGGCGGACGCGGGGTGTCATCTCGTCTTCCACGACGCGGAGGAGGAGGGGGAATGGCTGCTGCGGCCCGGCTGGGAGGGCGCGGGTTCGGGGCACGACCGGGCGGGGGTCGCGGAACTGCGGATGAGCGGTGGCCCGGTGCGGTCCTGGGTGGTGGTCGGCTCGCCGCAGCGGCTCGCCTACGGCTGGGCGTCGTTGACGGGGGCTCCGGTGCCGCCGCCCGGGGAGGCGCTCGGCGGCGGTGGGCGGGAGATCGTGCGGGTACGGGGCGGGGGCGGGCCCGGCGCGCCGGAGAATCAGCCGGCCGCGGGGCGGGGGCGATGGCTCGGCGGGGACGCGGGGTGGGCGCGGTGGTTCGGCGGGAGTGCGGACCGGGATGCGGGTTCCGGGGTGCCGGTGTGGACGGAGTCGGAGGTGCGGGCGCGGGAGGGTGAGCGGTACGTGGGTCTCGCCGGTCAGGGACGGAACGGCTTCGTTCACTCGTTCGAAGGAATGGGTGGCGTTCTGGAACTGTGCAGGGCCCGGGCTGTGTTCAACTCATTGCGCGGGGCCTTTCCGGGTGAGCGGCCCTTGCAGTTGGCGGCGGGCGTGTGGGCGGGGCAGCAGCGGTACGGCGGGGTGTGTTTGCCGGGCCCCGAGGTGGGCGACTGGGCGGAGTTGCCGCGCACGGTGGAACGGGTGCTCGGGCTGGGACTGTGCGGGGTGCCGTTCTGCGGGCCGGGGGTGCCGGAGGTGGGTGGCGGTGTGCGGGATTCGGGTGGAGGGGAGGTGGGGGCGTTCGCGGCGCGGGCATCCGCGAGGCGGGGTTCGAAAGTGCGGGGATCGAAGGTGCGGGCGTCCGGGGGGCAGGGCCCGAAAGGGCGGGCGCGGGACGAGCGGGCGTTGGCAGAGGGGGCGGAGTGGGTGGTGCGCTGGGAGCAGTTGACGCTGTGGCTGCCGTGGGGCGGCGGGACTGAAGGAGAGGGTGCGGAAGGGCCGGGGCCGGGCGGGCGCGAGCGGTGGGGGCCCTATTGGACGACGCTGGCGAGGCATGCGGGCTTGTGGGGTGGTCCATGGGTGCGCCCGGTGTGGTGGTTCACGCCGGAGGACCGGGCGCTGCGCGGGGTGGGTGACGCCTTTCTGGTGGGCGAGGCGCTGTTGGTGGCGCCGGTGTGCGAGCCGGGGGCGCGGAGCAGGCGGGTGCGGCTGCCGAAGGGGCAGTGGTACGACACGGTGACGGAGGAGGTGTACGAGGGCGAGAGCACTGTCGAGCTGGCGGCGCCGCTCGACCGGGTTCCGGTGCTGGTCCGTGCGGGAGCGGTGGTCCCGGTGCGGGAGGCGGGCGGGACAGTCCTGGAGGTGTGGGCGCCGCTGCCGGAGAGCGGGCCGGGGGCGGGGCTGTACATCCCAGACGAGGGTGAGGGCTGGTCGCCTCCCCTCGTGGAGCGGTACACGAGCAGGCTGGGGACCGACGGGGAGGTGGTCGTGGAGCGGAGCGGAGGGCCCGGCGCGGGGCCGGGCGGAGTGAAAGGTGCGGGGCGGCCTGTGCGGGTGAGGGGAAGGGGAGCTGCGGAGGCGGTGGGGCCGTTGTGAGCGCGCGGCGGGATGGGGCCGGTGTGAGCGGAAGCGTGGCCCAAGGGCCGGTGTGCGCGGGGCGTGAGGGGGCCGGTGTGCGCGCATAGCGTGAGAGGGCCGGTGTGCGCGCGGGGCGTTACTGGTAGCGGCCCTCGAACCAGGCTTTGACGGCGAGGGTGTGGAGGGGAAAGCCGAGGCGGGCCGGTTCGCGCAGGATGTGGCGGCCGTCGGTCTCGTCGGTGGGGACGGAGCTGGGGAGTTCGGCGGCGGGGCGGGTCGGCAGGACGCCGAAGAGGAGGAGGTGGCCGTCGGGGGAGCTGAGGGCATCGGCGAGGCGGACGTCCCGCGCTTCCGCGTCGATGCCGGTCTCCTCGCGGAGTTCGCGCACGACGGCGTGGCGCCAGTCCTCGGCGTGGTCGACGAAGCCGCCGGGGAGTGCCACCGTGCCCTTGGCGGGTGCGATGGCGCGTGTGATGACGACGAGTCCGGTGCCGGCGCGGTCGTAGACGGGCTGGAGGGCGACCGCGACCGGCAGCGGGTTGCCGTAGGCGGTGGCTCCGCAGGCGGGACAGGTGCGGGGCCAGGAGCGGGCCTCGGCGTAGGGGGCTCCGCAGCTCGAACAGTGCGAGTAGGGCTGCGGACCGGCGGGGGCCGGGGCATCGGCGGAGCCGTCGGGGTGGGAGTGGGTCCGGGACACGCGCGGACTTTATCCGATCCCTGGGGTGAGGGTGACAGGGGAAGGGTCCAGGAGAGCGCCGGGAGGTGAGGAGCGGTCAGGGGCTGGAGGTCAGGGAGCTGCGGGAGACGGGGAAGTCGAAGTAGGTGTCGGGGTACTGCTCGGGCTGGTGGGTGAAGTGCCACCACTCCTCGGGGAGGTTGGTGAAGCCCTCGTGTTCCAGGGTGGTGGTGAGGAGTTCGCGGTGGGCGCGCTGGACGCCGGTGATCCGCGGGTCGTCGGTGTGGGCGAGGGTGTCGAAGCAGTCGAAGCCGGTGCCGGTGTCGACGGCCATGTCGGGGAAGCGCTCGGCCTTGGGGCCGTAGCAGGAGGTGAGGGTTTCGCCGGGAACGTAGGGGCGGGTGGGCTGTGCGGGGAGGCGGACGAAGCTGAGGTCGAGGGTGGAGCCGCGGCTGTGGCCGGACTTCTCCGCGATGTAACCGTCGGCGAAGAGGCGGGTCTTGTCGACGCGCGGGTAGAACTCCGCCTTCATGCGCTGGTCCGTGAGGTCTTCGGCCCAGCGGACGAAGTGGTCGACCGATCACTCACCATAGGGCGGGAACGCCGCGCTAGCCTCACATCATGCCAATTCCTGCTTCATACCTGCACCTTGAGACAAAAGGACAGGTGATTGCATATCTCTACGCCCGTCAGTCGCGTGACCCGCTCGGCCGATCTCGCAGCACCGAGGACCAGGTCTCCGATGGGCGCGACACGTGCGCGAAGCTCTGTTGGACGGTTGACCGCGTATTCAAGGACGCCGGCGCCTCGGCCACTCGTTTCCGACGCAAAGAGCGTGACGACTTCGAAGCTTTGCTGGAGGCCCTCCCCACTGCGCAGGCCACCGTCTTGGTGGCGCCGGACGCCTCGCGGATGTACCGGGACCTGGCGGAGTACGTGCGTCTCCGCGATGCCCTCGAAGCATCCGGTGTGCTTCTCTGCTACGGCGGCATGGTGTTCGACATGGCCAACAAGGACGACCGCCGCATCACAGCGCAGGACGCTGTCGCAGCCGAAGATGAAGGCGAGTCCATTCGGGCCCGAAACCTCCGGACGGCCCGCCGGTCTCTGGAACAGGGCGCCCCTCGGGGCGCAGTGCCGTTCGGCCACCGTCGACGGTACGACCCTGACACCGGCGAGCTGATCGGGCAGGAGCCAGACCCTACTCAAGGACCTCTGCTCATTCGGATGTTCGAGATGGTGGACAGCGGCGTCTCTCTGTACCGGGTGGCGATCTGGCTTGAAGACCAGGGTGAGTCGGCTCGTCACCGGTCTGGGATCGCGTGGGACGCTTCGCGAGTGCGGGTGGTCATGATCAATCCGTCCCACATCGGTATCCGGCACTCCAAGGGGCAGCTGATCGGCAAGGCCGCGTGGGAGGCCGTGGTGCCCGAGGAGCTTTACCACCGCGTGGTCGCCAAGCTCCGCGACCCATCCCGTCGAATGCAGCGCGATTCGAGGGTGAAGCATCTCCTCTCCCGCATCGGGCGCTGCGGCGAGTGCGGAGCGCTGCTGAAGGCCAAGAAGGCCCCGCAGCGCGATCGATCAGTGCCGTACTACGAGTGCGCAGGGCTGCGCGACACCGCCCTGCCCGAGGCATGGCTCGACGCCTACGTCGAGGAGGCGCTGTTCAGTTGGCTGCGCAAGCCAGCTGCCGCGAAGGCGCTTACTCCTGACAGGACAGCTGTTGCAGAAGGCTGCGCTGCCGCACAGAAACGGCTGGCGGCCTACGAGCTGCAACTCACGCAGGCACGGGAGCTGTCCCAGCAGTTCACCAAGGAAGGGGAGCCACTGCTGTCGGCCGTCTCACTGTCAGGCGTCGAGCAGACCCTCCTCCCGCTGATCGCCGCTGAGCGAGACGTGATCGCTGGAAGTCAGGAGGAGGCCCCCACCGCCATCAAGGAGCTCTTGGAGGCCCCCGACCCAGAGACGGTCTGGGAGTGGCTGAAGCTGGACCAGAAGCGCGAAGTCATCCGGACCGTGGTGAACGTCCACCTCCACAAGGCGTCACGTCGTGGGGTCCGCGGCATCGAGCCCGGGCGAATCCGGCTGACGTTCATCGGCGAGCCCGGCTTCACGCCCCGCCCCAGCACTCGCCGCGATCCGGGACGGCGAGGCGTCGACGGGCCGAGCAGGGTCCGCCGCTCCGCTCCAAGCCTGCACCCAGTTCCCAAGCGATAGCAGGCCCTGTAGCTGTGCTGTCATCTCCTCCACCGCTTGGGCGGTGATGTGCCCCTCGGCAACGAGCCAGGTGAAGTGGCCGTCTTGCTCGACGGCCACGGCCGCTCGGCCTCCTGGCAGGCTCGGGACGATCTGCATGTGCACGGTGGGCGGCACGGGCTCTGGCATGTCGGTGGGTTCCCCCTCTTTCGGCGCTCGCACCCGGGCGCCGTGCCCCCGCGTGCGCCGTTTAGGTGGTTGATCCCGACAATGCCACAGCGAGTCATGAATGCGGAATGATCAGCTCAAGATGAGGAATAGTGTGATGATTACGCTTCAGTCCTGATGTCGAGCTCGCCGCCGCGCGAACATCTCGGCGATCTCTGCAAGCTCCTGCCTGTCCTGCCGCGTCAGCCCTAGCTCTCCGATTTTCGCGGCGAGCACCCGCACCGAGGAGTCCGTACTCCACTCCACGCGATACCCGAAGTACTGGGCCGAGGCGGCCTCTTGCAGATCGCGGAGGGGTACGCCGAGGACGGACTGAAGCGCCTTCAGTACCTCCTTGCTGGGCGCCCGCGTTGGCTCGCCGCGCTCCAGCTTGCCGATCCAGCCGACCGACACGGTGGTGCCAGACTCGGGATCGAGCGCCCGCTCGGCCACGTCCTCCATGGACAGCTTCAGCGCCTTGCGCTGCTTTCGGACGAGATCTGCTAGCTCCTGGGCCATGTGGTTCCTCTGTGACGTGTGGGTCTCGTGGTGTCTACGAGACATACGAGGCTTGCCCCCGTCTGGGCTGGTCAGCCGCCGAGTCTGCCTGCACTGCCGCCCCAGTGTCTACGAAGGTCGATATCGGCCGTGTCTGCCCGATTCGACAGCCAGCGTGAGCACGCAGCGAACGGACAGCGACACAGAGCGCACGAAATCTCTATGTACGTAGACGTCACGTCTACGTACGTGTATTTTTCTCTCGTGATCCTGGCCTCACGAGCAGAAAGAGGTGACCTGTGCCCTCTCTCACACCCCCCACCCGAATGCGCCTGGTAGACCCGGAGTTGCTGCGGCGCCTGATGTCCCGTACCGGCACCGGACGCGAGATCAGCGTCCGCGAGCTGGCGCGCGAAGCGGGCGTCCACCCGGCCGCGATCGGTTTCCTGCGGACCGGCGAGCGCTCCACCGCATCGCGCACCGTCGCGGTCGCGATCGCACGGCGACTCGGCGTCGACGAATTGGTCCTCTGGGAGCCGCTGGGCCGGTCCGTGTCCGAGGAATCCGTGTCCACCTCGGTCGCGCGGATCGCCGCGTGACCCCGGCCGAGCGTCGCCGCGCGCTTCTCGGGGATGCCGTGGTGGAGGAGATCGCCGCGCGCGTCGACGCCGCCCCGGCCCCGCCCGAGGAAGTGATCATCGCGCTCCGCCGCATCCTCGCGCCGACACCGCTCCAGGCCCCGGCCCGCCCGATCCGCCGCAAGCGGCCCGCGCCCGTCGACCTTCCGGACGCCGCCTGACATGAAACGGGGCTGCCTGGACCCTGGCCGGTCCGCGACAGCCCCTTGACGCCACCCACCCCACTGACATGGAAGAAGAGGAAGCGTCGTGACCCAGATTAGCCACGACTTCGCCGGCCGGTACGCCGCCCGGCGGCAGATCGAGAGCGCATTCGAGCATGCGAAGGAGACCTTCGACCTGCCCACCGCCGGAGTCACCGTGACGCACGACAGCGTCTACGTGACCGTCGCCACCGCCGAGGACCTGCTCCCCTGGCTCCACGAGCGGGGCGGCCTCATCGCCACGACCGCGAGCGACGCGGGCGTCGAGCTGTGGACGCTCACCACCAGCGTCCCGCGCACCGACGGCGCCGAGATCCCCGTGCGGGTGTCCGTGCCGGTCTGCGCGCAGGCCGTGCACGACATCGTCGAAGAGGTGCGGATCGCGACCGCGGCTTCCCCTGCCGCACGGGTCGACGCACTGCTGCGCGGGCCGTGGCAGGCGCGCGGACTCGTCTCGACCGAGATCGTCAGCCCGACCGAACTCGCCGTCATCGCGCACCCCCTGAGCGACGAGGCATGGGACTGGTGGTACCAGACCCTGTCCGTGAGCGAGGACACCGAAGACGGGCCGCTCGTCACCGGGGTCGGCCGCGTCGGCCCCGTCGTCGTCCGCTTCACCGGCCAGAGCGACAGCCTCGCCACGGGGAGGGCCGCCTGATGAAGACCCCCACGAACACCGCCGCCGTCACCGGGCCGTTCCGCATCTACGTGCGTCAGACCCCGGTCGGCGCCAAGCTCGACGTCAGCCACTACCTCAACGTCGTGCTGCGCGGCCTCGCGCAGGTGGCCGCCGAGGACCCCGAGGGCTTCGTCGAAGAGCTGACCGACCTGGCCGCGCTCGACGCCCAGGCGACGCGCGAAGGCAAGGACTCGCACGCCCAGCACGAGCTGGACGACCGACTCGACCACCTGATCGCGGAGGTCGCGGACGACGGCTCCCTGCCGCTGTCCGGCAAGGCCGTGCACGGCCTGATCGACCGTCTCGCTCAGATCGAAGTACTGACGCCCCGTCCCATCCCGGCCGCACAGGCGGAGAGCGGGGTGGCGGCATGAGCGACGCCCCCCAGCACGACCCGCGTACGTGCTCGCACTGCGCGCGTCTGCGGCACCCGGCCGGCGCCCGCATCCGTCGCGCCCTCATCACCGCACTGCCTGCCGCCCGGAAGGGGGACGACCGATGAGTACCAGCTTCGCCAAGGACGCGGCAGCCGCCGTGATCCACGAAGCGATGAAGACCGGGCGCACTCCCTTCGGGATCGCGGTCGCGCTCGACCGCGCCGGGATGCTCTGCACCCCGCCCGGTCTCGGTGAAGAGCCGTCCACGGCCGAGCGCCGCGCGCTGCTCCTCACCACGATCCGCAACAAGGGCGGCGAGTGGACGCCGCGCCGCGCCGCCCGCGAGTACAGCCGTCTTGGGCTCCCCGGCCTTCTGCGCGCCACCATCCGCGCCGACTTCGCCGCCCTTTCCCGGGCCGGGCATCTCACGCTCCACGAGGCCCCCAACCGCAGGCACTACACCCGTACGGAGAGTTCACGATGACCGGACCCGAGCACTACCGCGAGGCCGAACGACTCCTCGCCGACGCGCGCCACGAGGGACCGGACGGCGTCGCCTACATCCGGCCCGAGAACATCGCCGCCGCGCAGGTGCACGCCACCCTCGCCCAGGCCGCCGCGACCGCCATGCAGGCCGCCGTCGAAGGGAGCGAGCCCGGCATGAGCAGCCAGGAGTTCACCGCCTGGTACGACGCAGCGGGCGTCAAGCCGCAGAAGGACGGTGCGCTGTGACCACGGCCCGAGCCGCGCTGTACAGCGCCATCATGGTCGGACAGCAGCACTCGCCGGATACCTCCGAGCGAGCGTCTGCCCTCCTCGACGCCTTCGCCGCCGAGGCCCGCACCGGCCCGTTCACCGTGTACCGCGCCGCGCACGAGGCGATCGTCATGGGCCTCTACACGACCGCCGAGGCCGCCCGCGCCCACTGCGAGGACGCCTTCGACGCCAACGTGCCCGGCCTCACTTTCGCCTGGATCGAGGACGAGGAAGACGGCACCGCCGAGCTCGCGGCCGCGTTCGCCGTAGGCGAGCGCCCGACCGGCTACGTCGTCACCACCCTGACCGCCGAGGCCGCGTACGACCCGGAGGCCGACGCCTGATGACCACCACCACCCAGCGCGCCGGGGCCACGGCCCCGGCCGCCGGGCGGCGCCGCAAGGCCGCCGCCCCCGCGCCCACGGGCGCGGACCGTATCCCGAAGCCGTCCCAGGGCTGGTACCGCGACCCGGTGACCGGCGAGAAGTACCGGCGCGTCACCACGATCCTGGAGAAGGGCTGCGCGAAGGGCGACGCCCTCACCTTCTGGGCCGCCAACCTGACCGCCGAGCTGGCGCTCGACCGGCTTCCGTACCTCGTCTCCAGCTCTCTGCGCGAGGAGACGCGCGCGGAGGCGTACGACTGGCTGCGCCGCGCCCACGTCCGGAAGAAGGACGAGCGCGCGGACGCCGGGTCGGCCGTGCACAAGCTCGTGGAGGCGCACGTGCTCGGCGCGCCCGTACCCGAAGAGCTGCTGGAAGACGACGACCTGGCGCCGTTCCTGACGAACTTCTTGCAGTTTGTCGACGAGTGGGACGTGCAGTTCGAGGCGTCCGAGATGGTCGTCGGCAACCCGGAGGACGGGTGGGCGGGCACGCTCGACTACCTCCTGCGCTCCCCGAAGATCGCCGCCGCCCTCTCCGCCCGCTACGGCGTTGAGATCGCGCCCGACGCGGTCCTCGCCGGGGACACGAAGACCGGTGGCGAGCTGGGCATCAAGGGCGTCTACCCGGAGGCGTCGCTCCAGATGGGCGCGTACCGCCGCGCCACGATCGCGTGGCTGCGCGACGGGGCGACCGTCCCGATGCCGCGCGTCGCCCCGTACGGGGTCGCACTTCACCTGCGCCCCGAGGGCTACCGGCTCATCCCGGTTGCCATCGGTGACGAGGTGTACGCGGCTTTCCGCGTGATGCAGCAGGCCGCTGACTGGGCGTCCGGCCTGTCCAAGCACGTCATCGGCGACGCCCTCACCCTGCCCGCACCGCCCGTACGCGACACCGTCCCCACTCACGAAGAGGTGGCAGTCTGATGCCGATCCTTGACCTTCAGCAGCGTGTCCGGCAGCTCGGCGAGATCCGTATCGGCCACGTCGTCCAGACGGGCCGCACTCGCCGCGACGGGAAGCCGCTCACGCGCCCCGCGAAGCTGAACCGCTTCCGCTTCACCTCCCCCTCGCGGGAGATCCTGGCCGATGTCGCCGACCTGTACGGCGGTGAGGTCCAGCCGTGGACGCCCGCGAACGGCGGGCCGAGCGAGTACGAGGTGTACTCGAAGGCCGACCGGCTGCCCGTGCTCATCCCGCCGCGCGACGCCGTGTCGCAGTGGTACGAGCTGTGGTCCGGGTCGAAGTGCCAGCGAAGGTGCGACGGCGTGACGGAGCACAAGCGCGACCGCAAGTGCCTGTGCGACCCCGAAGACCGCGAGTGCAAGATCACGACCCGTGTGAACGTGATGTTGCGCGACGTACCGGCGCTCGGGCAGTGGCTCCTCGTCAGCAAGGGGTTCTACGCCGGGATCACCCTCCCGCCCGCCGCCGAGCTGCTGTCCAAGACCGGCGGGTACGTGGACGGCTGGCTCGGCATGGAAGAGCGCATGGTGATGCGCGAGGAGGGGCCCGCGCGGTTCATGGTGCCCACGCTGGACGTCACCGTGACCCCGATCGCGCTGATGACCGGGCAGGTCACGCTCGGCGCCGGAGCGGTCCCGGCCGGGCCGGAGCGCGTTGCAATCGCCAGCGGGCGCCCGGACTACGCCGCGCTCGCCTCCGTCGCCACCACCAGCGCCGAGGTGGGCGAGCTGTGGCGCCAGGCGGTCCGCGCCGGGCACATGGACCCCGACCTGGAGAAGCTGCTCAGCGCGCGGGGCTCCGCGCTCGCCGCGACCGAGGCGCAGGACACCGCCGGGGAGGAGCCCTCGCCGCCGGGTGAAGAGCCCGCCCCCGAGTTCGAGGACGAGGCGCCCGCCGAGGAGATCACCGAGGCGGAGATCGTCGAGGACGACGACGAGCGCGACGGCGTGTGGTTCCAGATCATCGCCGCCGCCGGGCCGCTGGGCTGGACCACCACCAAGGTGGAGCAGCGGTTCGTCTCGGAGCACGGCCGCGCCCCGGGCGCGGCCACGGTCGCCGAGCTGCGGGCCTTCCTCACCCACGTCCGGAAGCAGGGCCGGTGACGGCCTGGCACACCGGGCGGCTTGCCGCCTTCGACCTGGAGACCACCGGCGTCGATGTCGAGACTGCTCGCATCGTCACCGCGTGCGTCGCCCAGGTCGGGGGCGGCGCCCTCCCCGAGACCCGTTCGTGGCTCGCGGACCCCGGCGTCGAGATCCCCGACGAGGCCGCCGCCGTGCACGGCATCACCACCGACCGTGCCCGCGCCGAGGGCAGGCCGGCCGTGGAGGTCGTGGAGGAGATCACGGCCCTGCTCCACTCCTGTCTCCTCGTCGGGGCCCCGGTCGTCGCGATGAACGCGCGCTACGACCTCACCCTCCTCGACCGCGAGTGCCGCCGCCACGAGCGGCCCACGCTCGCCGACCGCCTCGGCGGCACCGTGCGGCCCGTCCTGGACCCGCTCGTCCTGGACAGGCAGGTCGACCGCTACCGGCGCGGGAAGCGGACGCTGACCGCGCTCGCAGAGCACTACCGCGTGCCGCTCGACGGCGCGCATGACGCGATGGCCGATGCCGTGGCCGCCGCGCGGATCGTGTGGCGGCTCGGGCACTCCCTGCCGCGCCTGGCCGCGATGTCCCTGGACGAGCTGCATGACGCGCAGATCGAGTGGGCCGAGTCGCAGGCGGTGTCGCTCGCGGCCCACTTCCGTGAGCGCGGGGAGACCGTCAAGGCGGCTGGTGTCCGCCCGGAGTGGCCGCTGATCCCCGCTCCGCGCGACGGCGGGGGCGCGTGATGGCGGGGAGCGCGCCGGAGCGTTCGTGGTGGCGCTGGATCACCGGCGTCACCCCGAGCGAAGACCTCGTCCCCGGGCCGTCGCTCGCGGACCTCTACCGGTGGGCGGTCGCGGAGCGCGACCGGCTCATCGAGGAGAACGCCGGGCTGCGCGCGCGGCTCGCGGAGCGCGACGGCGACGTCGCCGCGCTGGAGGCGGAGGCCCGTACGCGGCACGAGCAGATGAAGGACCTGGTGGCGGAGCTACACGCGGCCACGCCCCCTCAGAGCCACATCAATTTTTTGACCTGGAAGGACAGTTGATATGGGATACATCACCCGCGTGACGGGCGAGCTGCACATCACGCCGCCGCTGAGGTGGCGGGAGATCCGCGCGAGCGAGTACGCGCCGGGCGAGCCGCATCGGCATGACCTCGTACTCCTTGTCCGCGAGAAGACCGTGCAGAGCGAGGAAGGGCCCATCCTGCGCCGCACCGCGCACGGCCTGGCCCTCCGCCCCATCGACGAGTACCGCGCCTACACGCTCGTCAAGGACGTCCAGGCGGCCATCGACGCACACCCCGGCCACACCTTCACCGGCTACCTGAGCTGCGAGGGCGAAGAGGCAGGCGACCTGTGGCGGGTGGTCATCAAGGACGGCCGCGCCGTAGCGGTCCGGCCCCGGATCGCGTGGCCCGACGAGGAAGAGACCGACGCGTGAGCACTCCCCTCTTCCACGCCGCGTCCGCCGCCTTGGGCTCCGAGCCCGGGGCGGCGGCCCCCGCCGGCCTGCCCACGGCCGACGAGATCGCCGCTGCGCTCGACCGCGCCGTACACCCAACCCGGTACGTGATCACCCTGCCCGCCGGGCTCCCCCTCCTCAACTCCAACCAGCGCACGCACCACCACGACAAGCGCCGGCTGACGAAGCGCCTGCGCGAGGCGGCAACGGAGGCCGTGCAGGAGTGCCCGTCGCTCCTCGACGCCCTCGCCGCCGCCAGGCCCGGACCGCTCTTCGAGCGCGCTCACGTCCTCGGCATCCTGCGGCCCGCGACCCGCCGCCGCGCCGACCCCGCGAACTGGTACCCCAGCTTCAAGGCAGTCATCGACGGCCTGGTGGACGCCGGGCTCCTGGACGACGACGACCACACCCGCCTCGTCGGCCCCGACATGCGTCTCGGCACGCCCGTGAAGGGCGCACAGCTCGCCCTCATCATCCGCGGCCTCGCTCCCGGCGAGCAGTGGCCTGACCTCGACGTGAAGGGAATCGCAGCATGACCATGACCGCCCCCAGGCCGCTGATCATCGGCGTCTGCCCGCGCCTGTCCGCCACCGGCTACGCCGGGGAGGGGTGGACGGCGTACGCCCAGGCGAAGAAGGTCACGGGCCAGCACCGTCTCTCCTACCTCCTCGCGCAGACCATGAGCTACGTGCGCCGCGCGGACCTGGTCGCCCTGGAAGGGCCGGACACCCGCACGGGCCACTGGGACGAGGAAGTCGCGGGGCTGCGCATCATGATCCAGCAGGAGCTGTGGAGGCGTGGCATCCCGTGCGCGGTGGTGCCCGCCGCCGCCGTCGCCCGGTACGCGGCCGGCCGTTCTCACGCCGCGCGCGGCGAGATCCGCTCCGCCGTACGCGAGCGGTACCGGATGGAGCCTGAGGGCCCCGCGCGGTACGTGATGTCGTCGGCCGTCGCGCTGTGGGCCATGGCCGAGCACCACTACGTCACGCCGCCCGCTCCCGTCGAAGGCTGGCACGCGCGCGCCCTCTCGCTGGTGCACTGGCCCACCCTCCCTCCCCGGGACACCAGCGGGATCGTCCCCGCGCAGGCCGCGTGAGCGCCCCCGTCCCCGCCCCGCGCCCACGCGAGGGGCGCCGGGGCCCGCTCTCCGTCTACACGTACGCGCGTGACACCCCCGAGAACGTGCGGCGCGCCGCCGCGCTCCACGTCGCTGACCGCGCCCACAGCCCGCAGGACGCCAGGCAGCTCCTCGCGATGCTCGGCCTCACCCCCACGACCTGAAGGAACCCCCGTCGTGCCTCTTTCCTCTTTCCTCTCCCGCCTCTTCGGCGCATCCCCGCAGCAGCCGGCCGCCGACCCCACGCCCTCGGGGACGGTCACCCTCTCCAAGGGCGGCTCCACGGGCATCAGCCTCCGCAAGGACGCCGGGCGCACCGTCGACGTGCACCTGGACTGGGACGGCGGGAACGGGGACCGCCGCGCTCGCGGCGCCGACCTGGAGCTGTACGTCCTGGCCATCCCCCGCGACGCCGTCGTCCCCTTCGGCACGCCGCCGAGCGAGGCGACCGCGGTCTACTACCGGCAGCTCGGCTCCCTCGACGCCCCGCCGTACGTCCGGCACCACGGAGACAGCCGCACCCCAGGCCGCGAGTCCGTCACTATCGGCCACCTCGACCAGCAGGGCTACGCCCTGGTCTGCGCGTACAGCGCCGTCAGCAACGGCATCGGGTCCTTCCGGTCGTACGGGGCGCGCGTCACCCTCACCGACCACGAGGCCCAGACCGTCCACGTCCCCCTCTACAAGCGCAGCGCATTCTCCTACTGGGCTGCGATCGCCTTGATCGACTTCACCGGCCCCGCCGTCGAGATCCGCCAGGTCGAGAAGTACGGCGCGGCGCACGCCGAGTCCCGGCCCGTCCTCCTCAGCGACGGCCGTATCCGCATGAACGCGGGCCCGATCGAATTCAAGTAGCCACCCGGGGGCCGCTGTTGTGCAGCAGCGGCCCCACCACTCCACCCCGGAAAGGGCCCCCACACCATGCCTACCCTCACCGCCGCCGACTCCCCCGAGGTCAAGCTCGACGCCTCCGCCGGGCTCATCGAGGCGAGCCTGACCCGCGCCCAGCGCCGCCAGCTCTTCGAGTCCCCCGGCTCCACGGTCGTCGCGATCGTCGAGCTGACCTCCGTCACCTACACCGGGCATGCCGACACCGAGGACAAAGCTCCGCAGGTGAAGGTTCGCGTCACCGGCTGCGAGGTCGCGCCCGACGCCGCCGACGAAGCCGCGCTCCAGGAGGCGCGCCGCGCGATGTACCGGCGCCGCCGCATGGACGGCACGCTCGACGAGGTCGGCAGCGGCCCGCAGGGCGCCGCCTCCGTCGTCCACGACGCTTTCGCCGCGCACCCGGACGAGAACGAGTTCCGCGCTCACCAGCGCGCCGTCGAGGACCGCCGCCGCGCCGAGTTCGTGCGCTGATGGCCCGCAGCATCGCCATGAGCGCCGACGCGAAGGTGTACCGCGCGGTCGTCACCATCACCGACCGCGACGGCACCACGCGCCAGGGCTGCGAAGGCCCGTACGACAGTCCGGGCGCCGCGCGCGCCCGCGTCACCTTCTGGACCAACTACCACGCCGACTACAACGAAGGCTTGCCCACCGGCACCAGCCGCGCCACCGGCCACGTCGAAGAGGGCACCGTCTCCTGGAGGCCCCTGTGAACTTTCGGTTCGTCGGCGCCGAGCGCGCCGCCGCACACAAGCGCGCCACCGACCTCTACGTACGCGACGGTCTCGGGCTCCGCACCGTCGCCCAGCAGCTCGGCGTCAGCTTCGGGCTCGCCCGCCGCCTCCTTCTGGAGGCCGGCGTGGAACTCCGCCCGCGCGGCCGTCACCGTCCCGGCTGATCGAACCTCTTCCCGTCCCGGGCGCGGCCCGTTCAGGCCGCGCCCTCCTCC
>NZ_JAAGLR010001195.1 GCF_010548245.1 Streptomyces sp. SID11385 | reverse complement strand
CGCGGTGCTCGGGGTCGCGGAGCAGCCCGAGGCAGGCGGCGGCGAGCGCGGCGGGATCGCGCGGCGGGACGACGACGCCGGTGCCCCCGACGACTTCGAGCACGGCGCCGACGTCGGTGGAGACGGTGGCGCGGGCGCAGAACATGGCCTCGACGAGGCTGATGGGGAAGCCTTCGGCGGTGCTGGAGAGGACGACGGCGTCGGCACCCGCGTAGACCTCGGCGAGATCGAGACCGGAGGCGGAGCCGGACGCGGACCCGGAGCCGGGCGCGGACTCGAAGCCGGACGCGGAGCCCAACGCGGGCTCAGGCGTCGCGGCTCCGGTCCCGGCCCCCGCCCCGTGCCCCTCCTCTCCCGCGTCCAGGTCGAAGCGGACCGGGCAGGGGCGCCCGGCGGGGTCGGCGGGGAAGAGAGCGGCGGTGAGGGCGCGGCAGGAGTCGAGGTAGGCGCGGGCCGCGTCGTCCTCGGCGGTGCCGACGAGCCGCAGCGTGGCGCGCGGCTCCGCCTCGTGCACCGTCGTGAAGGCGCGCAGGAGCGTGTGCAGGTCCTTGGCGGGCTCGATCCGCCCGACCCACACGAGGTCCCAGCCACTGCGCGGCGCGCTCTCGTCCACGGCGGGTACGGGACCGGACGCGGCCGGGGGCGGGGCGTCGGCGCGCGCGAAGGCCCGCCCGAGCACGGGTTCGCGCCGCTCCCCCGTGCCCCGGAACGG
>NZ_JAAGLR010001159.1 GCF_010548245.1 Streptomyces sp. SID11385 | reverse complement strand
GGGGGGCACGCGGCCCGGCGGGCCGTACGGGCTGTCGCTGTTGGCGCGGCTGCGCCGGCTGCCGCGGCGGCGCGGGCCGGGGCTGCTGCGGCTGCTGGCCGGGATGCGGGTACGGGTACGCGTCGAAGGGGTCCTGCTGGTCCCCGTACGACGGCTGTTCCCCGTACGACCGCTGCTCGCCGTACGGTCGCTGGTCCCCGTACGACGGGCGCTGCCCGTACGGCTGTTCGGGGGCCGGCTCCTGCCGCTGCCCGTACTGCCACTCGGCCTGCTGCCACTCGTCGCGCCGCTGTTCGCCCTGCTGCTGCCCTGGGAAGGAGTGCGGACCCGGTCCGTCACCCTGGTACCCGCCCTGGCCGTGGGACCAGTCGGCAGGCGAACCACCGGGGGGTGTCGTCACGTTCTTCCTCCTCCTGCTGTCCGGGCGCCGTCAGTGTGGAGCCGCGTCCCGAAACCTTACGGCCCCGGGACGCGAAAACGCACCGCTTGTCTGATGGTTGAGAAAAGCGTCAGTTGAGCAGACCGCCCTGAAGTTCCGCGCGCAGGTCCGGGGTCAGGACGGAGCCGGCACGGTCCACGAGCAGGGCCATCTCGTAACCCACGAGGCCGATGTCGGCCTCCGGGTGGGCGAGGACCGCGAGCGAGGAACCGTCCGAGATGGACATGATGAAGAGGAATCCCCGCTCCATCTCGACCACCGTCTGGTTCACGGTGCCGCCCTCGAAGATCCGGGACGCGCCCGCGGTCAGCGAGGTGAGGCCCGAGGCCACGGCCGCGAGCTGGTCGGCGCGGTCGCGCGGGAAACCCTCGGACATCGCGAGGAGAAGACCGTCGGCGGAGACGACCACCGTGTGCGACACCCCGGGGGTGTTGTCCACGAAATTGGTGATCAACCAGTTCAGGTTCTGTGCCGCCTGGCTCATCGGGCTCACGCTAACGCTCCTGGTCGTAGGTGCTGTCGGGGCCGGAACCCCGACCGTTCGTGCCATTCGTGTCGCCTCCCGCGGTGCGGCCCCTGGCGACGCCGTTGCGGAGCCGGCTGAGCCGGCCGCGGACGTCCTCGGGAGCGCGGGAGACCTGGGGGCCGCCCTGCGGGCTCTGTTCCGCCGCGCCCTCGACCAGATTGGCCCTGGGCACCCGGCGCGGCAGACCGGAGGAGGTGACCCCGCCCGCCTGCGGGCGGCGCAGGCCGCTCGCGCGCTGGGCACGGTCCTCGTTGGCCGCGTGGGCCGAGGAACCGGGAGCCTGCTCCGCCTGCGGCTGCTCGCCCGCGGGCGAGCCGTCCTGGGGCGGGGTGCCGCTCGGGCCATTGTCCCATCCCTGACGGTCCGTCACCTCACCGGCCCCCGCGGCGGGAGCCCGGCGCGGCAGACCCGCGTCGGTCACCCCGCCCTCCTGCTCGGCGGCGGCACCGTGCGGGCCGAAGCCTACGCGGTCGGCGTCCCGCTGGGGAGCGCGCGCGAGGGATTCCGTTTCACCCCCGGGGGCGCCGCCCGCTCCGGGCGCCTGCGGCCACTCCTCCTGGTGAGGGGCGGCCGGGTAGGACCCGGCTCCGGCGGCTTCCGGCGCGTACGTGGCGTGCGGGGGCTCCGGATAGGGCGCATAGGGGGACTGCGGGGCGTACTCGCCCTGCTCCCGCGCCGGGTAGCCGCCCTCGGCGCCCGGCGTCCCGGCCGCGGCGCCGGGGTACGCCCCCTGCTCGAAGCCGGGGTACGACGGCTGCGGAGCGTAGGCGCTCGCGTCCGGGTAGGGGGAGGGGCCGCCGTCGTCGCGGTAGCCGGCCCGGCCGTTCTCGTACGGAGCCGGGTAGCCCTGCCCGTAGCCCCCGCCTTCGCCTTCGCCGTAGGCGGGCTGGGGCGCTTGCGGGGCCTGCTCCTGGTAGGCGCCGTACGGCGCGGGGACGCCGCCGTTCTCCTCCGGGCGCTGCTGCGGAGCGGGCTCCTGCGCGTGGGTCTGGGCCTCCAGGGCCGCGCGGCGCTCCTCGCGGAACAGGGAGCGGCCCACCGGGTCGAGCCCGGCCGGGTTCTCCCCGGCGGGCAGGGCGTTCTGCCGGGCCCCGTACCGGGTGTCGTCGAAGCCGAGTTCGGCGGCGGTGCGCAGCGGCGCGTGGCCCGCGCCCTGTTCGGCGTGCGGCTGGGAGGGGATCATCGAGGAGACGGTGAACTCGTTCTCCTGACCGGCCTGCCCGCCG
This sequence comes from Streptomyces sp. SID11385, assembly GCF_010548245.1. Lineage (GTDB taxonomy): Bacteria > Actinomycetota > Actinomycetes > Streptomycetales > Streptomycetaceae > Streptomyces. The sequence continues at coordinate 3,232 of NZ_JAAGLR010001159.1, read as the reverse complement.
CCGCCGTGCGTGATCGACTCGGGGAGCATGACGAGCGAGGTCGTGCCCGCCTGCTCGCCCGAGGGCCGCAACTGGACCCGGATGCCGTGCCGGTCGGAGAGCCGACCGACCACGAAGAGCCCCATGCGCTGCGAGATCGCCGCGTCCACGACCGGCGGATTGGCGAGCCGGTGGTTGATGTCGGCGAAGTCCTCCGCCGTGAGGCCGATGCCCTTGTCGTGGATCTCGATCATGACGCGGCCGTCGGGCATCCGCGTCGCCGTGACCCGTACCTTCGTCTGCGGGGAGGAGAACGTCGTGGCGTTCTCCAGGAGTTCGGAGAGCAGGTGCACGAGGTCGGTCACGGCGCGGCCGTGGATCTCGGCCTCGGGCACCCCCGACAGCTCGACGCGCTCGTACTGCTCGACCTCGGAGGAGGCGGCGCGCAGCACGTCGACGAGCGGCACCGGCTGGTCCCAGCGGCGGCCCGGCTCCTCGCCCGCGAGGACGAGGAGGTTCTCGCCGTTGCGGCGCATCCGGGTCGCGAGGTGGTCGAGCTTGAAGAGGTTCTCCAACTGCTCGGGCTCGGCCTCGTGGTTCTCCAGGTCCGTGATGAGGGTGAGCTGCCCCTCGATGAGGGACTGGTTGCGCCGCGAGAGGTTGGTGAATATGGCGTTGATGTTGCCGCGCAGCAGGGCCTGCTCGGAGGCGAGCCTGACCGCCTCGCGGTGCACCTGGTCGAAGGCGCGGGCGACCTCGCCGATCTCGTCGGTCGAGGTGATCGGCAGCGGCGTGACGCGCGTGTCCACCCGGCCCGGATCGGTGCGCGAGAGCTGGTCGACGAGGGAGGGCAGCCGCTTCTGCGCTATGCCGAAGGCTTCCGTGCGCAGGCGCCGCATGGACTTGCTCATCTGCCGCGCCATCATCCCCGCGATGAGGAACGCGAGCAGCAGGGCGGCGACGACGGCCGCCGAGACGAGGAGCGTGTCGCGCTTGGCGTCGTCGGCGATCTGCATCGCCTCGGTCACCGCGTGCTCGGTCAGCTCGGACTCGACGGTGCGGTAGGCGGTCACGCGCGGCGAGGTCGAGGCCCACCACGTCTCGGGCGTGATGCCGCGGTCGCCGAGCGACTTCTGCGTGGCCGCGGCCGAGCCGAGCTGCGCGAGCATCGCCTCGGTCGAGGGCGGCGTGACGCCGCTGCCGCCGTCCTTCGCCGAGGCGATGGCGGCCTTGGCGGCGTTCCGCTTGACCTGGAGGGCGGCCTTCTTCATCTCCGCGTCGAGCCGCTTGACGTCCTCGGGCCGCGCGCTGGAGGTGTACTCCTTCTCGGCGATGCCCTCCAGGTAGGCGTACGAGGAGAGCGCGACGCGCTGCTTCGTCGCGTCGGCCGTGCCGGGACCCGGCGCGACCCACAGGTGCATGCCGATGGAACGGGTCAGCGAGAGCGCCGACTTCGCGAGCGCGATCGCGTAGACCGAGCGGCCGTAGGTGGTGACGTTGCCGGTGCCGAGACCCAGCTCGTTGGCGAACTCCATGAGCGGGTGCTGGATCTGGAGGTAGCCCTCCTCGGTCTGCACCCCGGTGAGCTTCTTCGTGTACGCGGCCTGGCGCAGCGGGCCGAGCTTCGGCTCCACCGAGCGGAAGTCGGCCATGCGCCGGTCGAGGGCGGCGGTGTGGGGGAGGTCCCTGGCCGCGACGTCGAAGCTCTTGGCCGCCGTGTCGGTCGCCGCGCGGGCCTTGAGGACGGCCGCGTCCTCGCGCTTGCCCTCCAGCAGGGGCTGGGCGCTGAGGTCGCGTTCCTCGGTGAGCCGGTTGCCGTAGGTCGCGGCGGCCTGGACGAGCCGGGCGACGTTCTTCGCGTCCTCGGCCTCCTGCCAGGTGTCGATCGACCCCTTCACCTGGAAGCCGCCCATGACGAGGCCGACGATGACGGGTATGAGCAGGATCGCGTTCAGCCGGGTCGGCACCCGCCAGTTGCGGGGGGACAGCCGGCTGCCGCGGGCGGAGGGGGAGGTGGGGCTCCCGTTCTCCCGCACTCCGGCGGGCGCCTCGGCGCCGGCGGGCGGGGTGAAGTTCCCCCGGGCCCGCTCCGCCGGGCCTGAGCCCTTCGTGCTTCGCCTCACTCGACCAACAACCTCTCGGCGCCGGCACTTCTCGCGTGCCGCTGACGTTCTCAGGCCCTCAACAGTGGGCAGCTCACCACTCTGCTACTGGGCAGTTCAGCGATTTCAGCACGCTCCGCCGTGCGCCGCCAAACGTTCTGCGGAAGTGGTCTTCCGGACACGAGGGACGCCGCGGCACGCTAATAAAAGGGGCATAAAAGAACGAGCCCCGGCAAAAGCCGGGACTCGTGTGCGCGCAGCGGCACCGTGCGGGCGCTGCGCGTGGTGGCGCGCGGTCAATTCTCTGTCGAAACGTTATGAAGCCTGTCGACACCGTGTCGAAGGACACAGCGAGGCGGAGCGGGCGCGCCGCGCGGCCCGCCTGCCCCGTCCCGCGGCCTTCACCCGAGCCGCACCGGGTCCACACCGGGCCCTCGCGCCCTCACTTCAGGCGGGCCATGAGGGCGTGTTCGACGAGGGTGATGAGGGCGGATTTGGCGTCGGCGCGGTGGCGGGCGTCGGTGGTGATGATGGGGGTGTCGGGGCCGATCTGGAGTGCTTCGCGTACTTCGTCGGGGGTGTAGGGCTGGTGTCCTTCGAAGCCGTTGAGGGCGATGACGAAGGGGAGGCCCGAGTTTTCGAAGTAGTCGACGGCGGGGAAGCAGTCGGCGAGGCGGCGGGTGTCGACGAGGACGATGGCACCGATGGCGCCGCGGACGAGGTCGTCCCACATGAACCAGAAGCGGTCCTGTCCGGGGGTGCCGAACAGGTAGAGGATGAGGTCCTGGTCGAGGGTGATGCGGCCGAAGTCCATGGCGACGGTGGTGGTGGTCTTGTCGCCGGTGTGGGTGAGGTCGTCGATGCCGGCGCTCGCGCTGGTCATGACGGCTTCGGTGCGCAGCGGGTTGATCTCCGAGACGGCGCCGACGAAGGTCGTCTTGCCCACGCCGAAGCCGCCGGCGACCACGATCTTCGCGCTGGTCGTCGACCGTGCCGCCTCGGCGTTAGAGCTTGCGAAGTCCACTGAGCACCCTTTCGAGCAGTGTCACGTCTGGCTGGCCGCCGGCGTTCTCGTCGCCGCCGGGCTGGTGGATCGCGACGAGACCGGCCTCCGCCAGGTCGGCGACGAGAATCCGGGCCACGCCGAGGGG
>NZ_JAAGLR010001137.1 GCF_010548245.1 Streptomyces sp. SID11385 | reverse complement strand
CGCGCAGCACCGCCGTCCGCGCGAGTCGCTCCTCGTCCTTCCACGAGCCTTCGTCGAGGACGACGCAGGGGACGTCGTGCCGGGTCAGGGCCAGCGCGAGCGCGAGACCGACGGGGCCGGCGCCCACCACGATCACCGGTTCCACGGCAGCGCTCCGGTGCGGTCCCGGCAGGAGGAGGCTTCGGTGATGCGTGCGAGTGGAAACCGGTGCGTGATCACAGACCGTATGCAACCTACTGCGGGTGCCCGCGTCAAGCGAAGCACCCCCGGGCGCGCGGGGCACGGACCCGCCGACGGCTCCGCCGGGCGCGGCGTCGGCGTCGCGAGG
>NZ_JAAGLR010001101.1 GCF_010548245.1 Streptomyces sp. SID11385 | reverse complement strand
GTCCTCGCGCACGCGGACGCGGTGGTGTGCGGCAACACCGGGCCCGCGCACCTCGCGGCGGCGGTCGGCACGCCGGTCGTCTCGCTGTACGCGCCGGTCGTCCCGGCCGGGCGCTGGGCACCGTACGGGGTGCCGTCGGTGCTCCTCGGCGATCAGCACGAGCGGTGCGCCGGCACGCGGGCCCGCACCTGCCCCGTACCCGGCCATCCCTGTCTGGAGAGCGTCACCGCGCACGACGTGGTGGCCGCCGTCGGCAAGCTCCTCAAGGAGGCCGTGTGAACATCCTCGTCTGGCACGTGCACGGCTCCTGGCTCACCGCCTTCCTCCAGGGCTCGCACACCTACCTGCTCCCCGTCACGCCGGAGCGCGACGCGGACGGCCTCGGCCGCGCCCGCACCTGGGACTGGCCCGCCGCCGCGCGCGAGGTGTCGCCCTGGGAACTGCGCGAGCTCCCCGTCGACCTGATCGTGTTGCAGCGCCCGCACGAGCTCGCGCTCGCCGAGCAGTGGACGGGCCGCCGCCCCGGCAAGGACGTCCCCGCGGTCTACGTCGAGCACAACGCCCCGGACGGCCCCGCCGAACGCACCCGGCACCCGCTCGCCGCGCGCGAGGACATCCCGGTCGTGCACGTCACGCACTTCAACCGCCTCATGTGGGACTGCGGGCGCGCGCCGACGACCGTCGTCGAGCACGGCATCGTGGACCCGGGACCGCAGTGGACGGGCGGGATCGAGCGGGCGGCCGTCGTCGTCAACGAGCCCGTGCGGCGCGGCCGGACCACGGGGACCGACCTGCTGCCCGTCTTCGCCGCCGAGGTCCCCCTCGACGTCTTCGGCATGGACACGAGCCGGCTTCCCGCCCATCTCGGCGTCCCCGGCGAACGACTGCGGGTGCGGGAGCTGCCGCAGGCGGGGCTGCACGCGGCGATGGCGCTGCGCCGCCTCTACCTGCACCCGGTGCGGTGGACCTCGCTCGGCCTCTCGCTCCTGGAGGCGATGTTCCTCGGGATGCCCGTCGTGGCACTCGACACGACCGAGGCGCGCGAGGCGGTACCGCCCGGGGCGGGCACCGTCTCGAACCGGCCCGACGTCCTGCGCGCGGCCGTACGGCGGCTGCTCGCCGACCCGGAGCACGCGCGGGAGACCGGCGCCGCCGCCCGGGCCGCCGTGCGCGACCGCTACGGGGTGCGGCGTTTTTTGACCGATTGGGACCAGTTCATGAAGGAGGTCGTGCGATGAGGCCACTGACTCCCGTCCCCCGGCGGCTCGCCATGGTGTCCGAGCACGCCAGCCCGCTCGCGGCACTCGGCGGGGCCGACGCGGGCGGCCAGAACGTGTACGTGGCGCGCCTCGCCGAGCAACTGGCCCGCGACGGTCACGAGGTCACCGTCTACACGCGCCGCGACGACCCGGGGCTGCCGCCCGTCGTCATGACCGGGGCGGGGGTCCGGGTCGCGCACGTGGACGCGGGCCCGGCCGCCTCCGTGCCGAAGGACGAGCTGCTGCCGCACATACCGGCGTTCGCGGCGCGGCTGCACCACGACTTCGGGCGCAGGCCGCCCGACCTCGTGCACACCCACTTCTGGATGTCGGGGCTCGCCGCCGTCGCGGCGACCCGCACCCTCGGGGTGCCCGTCGTGCACACCTTCCACGCGCTGGGCACCGTCAAGCGACGGCACCAGGGCGCCGCCGACACGAGCCCGGCGCCGCGCGTCGCGATCGAGGCGACGGTGGGGCGGCTCGCCCACCGGCTCCTCGCGACGTGCGCCGACGAGGTGCGCGAACTGCGCGCGATGGGGCTGCCGGCGGACCGGATCGCGGTCGTGCCGTGCGGTGTGGACACCGAGCACTTCGCGCCGCGCGCCGCCGACACCGCGCGGCGGGGGCACCCTCCGACGCTGCTCGCCGTGGGCCGGCTCGTGCCGCGCAAGGGCTTCGACCGGGCGATCCGGGCCCTGCGCGAACTGCCCGGGGTGCGGCTGCTCATCGCGGGAGGCCCGCCCGCCGACCGGCTCGGCGCGGAGCCGGAGGCCGTACGGCTGCGCGAGATCGCCGCCGAGTGCGGCGTCACCGACCGGGTCACACTCCTCGGGAGTGTGCCCCACGCCGACATGCCCGCGCTGCTCTCGCGCGCCGACCTCGTGCTGTCGCTCCCGGTGTACGAGCCCTTCGGCATCGTCCCGATCGAGGCGATGGCCTGTGGGACGCCCGTCGTCGCGACGGCCGTCGGCGGTCAGCTCGACACCGTGCACGACGGCGTGACCGGGGCGCACGTGCCCGCGACCGCCACGCACGAGGGGCCGGGCGGCGACCCGCGGCTCGTGCGCGCCGTGCGCGAGTTGCTCGCCGAGCCCGCGGCGCTGCCCCGGCTCGGCGCGGCGGGACGACGGCGCGCTCTGGGCAC
>NZ_JAAGLR010001070.1 GCF_010548245.1 Streptomyces sp. SID11385 | reverse complement strand
CCCGCGACGTGGCGACGCCGCCCCGGGCACGGGGCGCCGATCGGGATGCCGCGACGTCGTGACGCCTCCGGGGCGACGGGGCGCCGCCGCGACGCCGCCCCGACGCCGCCCCGCGACGTCATCCGCTACTCGCGGTCCCAGGCCGTCGCGCGCCGCCGCATCCCGAAGAACACGCCGCCGCCGACGAGGAGGACGACCACGACACCGATGCCGATCCAGAGCCCGGTGTTGGAACCGGAGCCCGAGTCCGAGGAGGCGTTGTCGGTCGCACCGGAGGAGGCACCGCCGGCCGGGACGGCCGACCACCAGCTCCAGTAGCCGTCCTGGCCGTAGATGTTGCCCGCGGCCGTGGGCATGGTCTCGATGGACTTGATCTGGTCGGTGCGGTACGCCTCGACGGCGTTCGGGTACGCCATCACGTTCATGTAGCCCGTGTCGTAGAGCCGCGACTCCATCTGCTTGACGAGGTCCGCGCGCTTGGCGGGGTCGTACTCGGCGAGCTGCTTGTCGTACAGATCGTCGTACTTCTTGTCGCAGATGAAGTTGTCGGTCGCCGCGACGGCCTTGGGCTTCGTGGGCAGCGCCGCGCACGTGTGGATCGAGAGGACGAAGTCCGGGTCGGGGTTGACGGACCAGCCGTCGAAGGCGAGGTCGTAGTCACCGGCGACCCAGGGATCGGTCACGTTGTCGAGGCAGTCGACCTTGAGACCGACGCCGAGGTCGCCCCACCACTCCTGCAAGTACTTGCTGACGGCGCGGTCGTTGGGGTCCGTGGCGTGGCACAGCATGCGGTACGACAGGGGCTTGCCGTCCTTGCCGACGCGCTTGCCGTCGCCGTTCTTCTTGTAGCCCGCCTCGTCGAGCAGCTTTGCCGCGCCCTTGGGGTCGTACTTCAGTTCCTGGTCGGCCGAGGGCTGCCAGGCGTAGTCGCCGAAGCGCGGCGGGATGTACCCCGCGCCCTCGACCGCCTGGCCCTGGAAGACCCGGTCGACGATGGTCTTGCGGTCGACGGCCATGAACAGCGCGTGCCTGACCTTCTCGTTGAGCAGCGAGGGGTCGCCCGTGCCGAACTTCTTGCCGTCCTTCGTCCGCGCGCCCGGGTTCGTGGCGATGGCGTAGAAACGACGCCCTGGACCGTCGTTGACCTTGATGTCCGGGGCGCCCTTGAGCGACTGCGCCTGCGCGGGGGTCAGTGCGGGGCTGCCGGCGACGAACGAGACCTCGCCCTTGCGGAGCGCGGCGACGGCGGCGTCCTGGTCCTTGTAGTACCGGAAGACGATGTTGTCGAACTTCGGGCTGCCCCGCCAGAAGTCCTTGTTGGCCTTGAGCTTGACGTAGCTGTCGACCTTGTAGCCCGTGAGGATGAACGGCCCGTTCCCGACGATCGGGAACTTCTGGTCGTTGTTGAACTTCGACAGGTCGTTGACCTTTTCCCACACGTGCTTGGGCACGATCGGAACGTCCAGCGCCGTCATGGTCGCCTGCGGTTTCTTCAGCTCGATGACGAGCTTGTCCTTGCTCGGCGCCGTCACCTTCTTGAAGTTGGTGACGAAACTGCCGTTCGCGGTGGCCGCGCCCTCGTCCGTCATCATCTTGTTGAAGGTCCAGGCGGCGTCCTCGGCCGTCGCCTGCTCGCCATCGGACCACTTCGAGTTCGACCGGATCTCGTACGTCCAGGTCAATTTGTCCTTTGAAGCTGACCACTTGGTGGCCAGCCCGGGTATGACGTGGTTGTCCTTGGCGTCGTAATTGGTCAGGAAGTCGTACATCAGCCGGGAGACGCTGGTGCTGACCAGACGCGTCGCGAGGAAGGGGCTCAGCGAGTCCACGCTCTGCGCGAGCGCGACGGTCAGCGTCGTCTCCTTGTCGGCCGCGGCGGCCGTCGCCGTCGTGGGACTCAGCGGCGTGGCGAGTCCCGCGGTGAGCGAGAGCGCCGCTACCCCGGCCGCCGCGACGAGCCGGAACCGGCCACGCGCGCCGCCTCCGGGCGTTGGCCCCGCTGGTAGTGCTCTGCCGTACTGATCTGCTCTGCTCATGGGCCGCTGACCTCGTGTCATCGCTCGCGCTTCGTTAACTGGCGCATCACTGTGAGCCGTTGGGGTGATGTGAGTGTCTACCAGCGCTGGTCTAAACATGTCAACGATGCGTGAACGCTGTGTGGCCTGCGACAACGGCCGAGGGCCCGCACCATTTGACCGGTACGGGCCCTCATTGGTCTAGTCCGCTGAAACCCCTGCGGTACGGGGGTTGTTCAGGTGGCGGAGGGAGGCTGGGGCGGCCACTGCGCCTCGTTCCCGCCGCCGTCGTCGGCCTCGTCCGGCACGGCGCGCGCCCCCTCCGTCGGACCGGCGTACGCCGACGGATTCGCGCCAGGCGCGGCCGCTCCCTGCTGCGGCGCGGGATACCCGTACGGCGCGGGCTGCGCCTGTCCCGGATACCCGTACGCCGCCCCGCCCCCGACCCCGGCCGGCGGCGCGGAAGCCTGGGGCTGCGGCGGGTACGGGTACGGGTACGGGTACGGGTACGGTGCCGCGCCGGGGTGGGGCTGCGCGGTATACGGGCCCGGCGAAGCGCCCGGCTGGGGCTGCGCCGGGTACGGGATGGGGGCAGCACCGGCCTGGGGCTGCGCCGCGTACGGGCCGGGGGTCGCGCCGGGCTGAGGC
>NZ_JAAGLR010001035.1 GCF_010548245.1 Streptomyces sp. SID11385 | reverse complement strand
CGCGCCCGGGAGCGCCTCGCCGGCCACGGGCAAGGCGCGGGGGCTCGGCTTCTCGCGGCCCCGGCGGGTGCGCGTGGCGGACATCCGGGTCGACGCGCCCGTACGGCCCGTCGGGCTCGACGCGCAGGGCTGGGTGCAGGCGCCGCCACCCGCCGAGCGCAATCTCGTGGGCTGGTTCACGGGCAGCGTCTCCCCCGGGGAACGCGGCCCCGCCGTCCTCGTCGGGCACGTCGACAACGAGGAGGGCCCGGCCGTCTTCTACGGCCTCGGGGCGCTGCGCAAGGGCCGGCACATCGCGGTGGAGCGGGCGGACGGGCGGACGGTGCTCTTCGAGGTGTACGGGGTCGAGGTCTTCGCCCAGGACGACTTCCCGGGCGAGCGCGTCTACGGGGCGACGGCGGGTCCCGAGCTGCGGGTCATCACGTGCGGCGGGGCCTACCACAGGGGCACGGGGTACGACGGCAACGTCGTCGTGTTCGCGCGGATGGTGGGCTCGGCGCGCTGAGCCGGGCGTTCAGCCGCGCGGCGCGTTCGCCCGCAGCCGCGTGGCGATCGGGCGCAGGAGTTCGCCGAGCGCGCGGACGCCTTCGGGCGACAGGTGATCGAGGACCTGGTCCCTGATCTCGTCCATGTGCCCGGCGGCGGCCGTCAGGAAGACCTTGCGCCCCTCGTCCGTGAGCGAGACGTACCGGTGCGAGCCGCGCCGTTCCCGCGTGACGAGGCCGCGCCCCTCCAGCCGTGTGACGGTGTGCGACAGGCGGGAGAACGAGCCCGAGGTGATCTCGACGAGCCCGGTCATCGCGGCGGTGCGCTCGGGCGCCCGGTACAGCGTGAGGAGCACCGCGTAGTCGTAGTGCCCGAGCCCCGCGTCCCGCCGCAGCCGCTGGTCCATGACGGCGGGCAGGAGCTGCGCGACGAGGTGCAACTGCGTCCACGCGTCCTCCTCCTCGGCGCTGAGCACGGGCCTGTGGGCCATGACGTTTCCCTTCGCGGTCCGGATTCGGGGCCTGGACTTCCGCACTTGACCATTCAAGTACCGGCTCCCTACGGTAGCACTTGAACGCTCAAGTAGAGCGCGTCGGACGATCACCGGAAAGAAGCACCACCCATGCCCCACGCAAGCCCCTCCCCCGTCGTTTCCGTCAAGCCCCTCACGCTCCCCGCCCCGGGCCGCGGCACCGAGCTGCGCCTCCGCGTCGCGGCGCCCGCGACCGGCGAGCGGCTGCCCGTCGTGCTGTTCGCGCACGGCTTCGGCTCCTCGCTGGAGGGGTACGGGCCACTCGCCGACCACTGGGCCGCGCGCGGATTCGTCGTGATCCAGCCGACCCATCTGGACTCCAAGGCGCTGGGCCTCGCGGCGGACGATCCGCGCAGGCCCCGCTTCTGGCGGCACCGCGTCGAGGACATGAAGCGCGTCCTGGACGACCTCGGCGCGCTCGTGGCGCACGTGCCGGGGCTCGCGGAGCGCGTCGACACCGGCCGGATCGCGGCGGCCGGGCACTCCTTCGGGGGCCAGACGGCGGGCGTACTGCTCGGCCTGCGGGTGACCGACCCGGAGACCGGTACGGCGCAGGACCTGTCGGACGCGCGCGTCTCGGCGGGCGTGCTGATCGCCACGGCGGGCAGCGGCGGCGCGGACCTCACGCCGTTCGCCACCACGCACCTGCCGTGGCTGCGCGGCCAGGACTTCTCCGCGCTGCGCCGCCCCGCCCTCGTCGTCGCCGGGGACGCGGACGACCTCCCGCTCTCGGTGCGCGGAGCGGAGTGGACGCAGGACCCGTACACGCTGAGCCCGGGGCCGAAGAGCCTGCTGACGGTCCACGGCGGGGAGCACTCCCTCGGCGGGATACCCGGGTACGGGTCCGCCGAGACCACCGACGAGAACCCGGCCCGCCTCGCCCTCGTCCAGGACGTCACCACGGCCTACCTGCACGACGTCCTCGGCACGGACGGCACGGCGTGGTCGCGGGCCCGCGCCGAACTGGCCGGCGGAGCACACCCGCTGGGACGCCTGGAGTCGAAGTAGCGAAGCGCGGCAGCGAGGGCGCGGCGCCTGGCAGCGAGGCGGCGGCGGGAGCCGCGCCCGCTACCGGGCAAGCGCCCTACGTCAGCCGTCGGTCCGGCTGGACCAGGTCCCAGCCGTCCGCCGCGAGCCGGGGCAGGAAGCGGCGCAGCGCGGCGACCGTCTGGGCGCGGTCCCCGCCGCCGTCGTGGCACAGGACGACGGCCCCGGGGCGCGCCCCGGCGAGGACGCGGCGGGTGATCGCGGCGGCTCCGGGGCGGGACCAGTCCTCCGTGTCGACGTTCCAGGCGAGCGGTTCCATGCCGTGCCGGGCGCCGAGCGCGTACACGGGGCCGTCCCACGCGCCGTAGGGGGCGCGGAACCAGGCGGGCGCGCGGCCCGTGGCGCGGCGGACGGTCTCGCTGGTACGGGCGATCTCCTCCTCGACGGCCGCGTGCCCGAGCCCCGCCAGCCGGCGGTGGTCCCAGGTGTGGTTGCCGACCAAGTGGCCCGCCTCGGTGATGCGGCGCAGCAGCGCCGGGTGTTTCGCGGCCTCCTTGCCGCACACGAAGAAGGTCGCGCGGACCTCGTGGGCCGCCAGCACGGCGAGGATCTCGGGGGTCCAGCGCGGGTCGGGCCCGTCGTCGAAGGTGAGCGCGAGCGCGTGCCCGGCGCGGGAGAGCCGGGCGAAGGGCGCGGTGCGGACCGGCGGCGGGGGTGGGGGCGCGGGGGCCGCGGTACGGGGGCCCGGGACGGGCTCCGGG
>NZ_JAAGLR010001016.1 GCF_010548245.1 Streptomyces sp. SID11385 | reverse complement strand
CGCGCGCCCAGGCGTTGAGGGCCTTGGCGAGCAGGTCGGTGTCCTTCGTAAGGGCGCCGCGCGCGGGCCACGCGGTGAAGTCGACGCGCGAGGTGTCGTCCCAGGCGGTACGCGCCCGGGCCACGACCCGCTCCGGATCGAGCGCCCCGCTGCCGTGCGGCACGGGCGCCGGGCCGGTCAGGGGCGTGGCGCCCGAGCCGACGAGCCCGAGGACCGTGCCCGTGACGACGGCGGCGGTCCCCACGAGCAGCCCGAGCCGCACCCGGTGCCTGCGCCGGAGCAGGTCGGTCGGCCGGGTCCGTACGGAGGAGGGGTCGAACTCGTCGGAGCGCACGAGGGTCTCGGCCGCGCCCCGCGCCGCCG
>NZ_JAAGLR010000987.1 GCF_010548245.1 Streptomyces sp. SID11385 | reverse complement strand
CGCGCTGCGGACGGCGCTCGGCCCGCGCGCGACGCTGTACGCGGCCGACGTCGACCCGGGCGCGCTGCGCTGGGCGCGCCGCAACCTGGCCCCGGTGGACGCGTGCGTCTACGAGGGCGACCTCTACGCCCCGCTGCCCGCCGCGCTGCGCGGCCGGGTCGACGTCCTGACGGCGAACGTCCCGTACGTCCCGAGCGAGGAGGTCCGCCTCCTCCCCGCCGAGGCCCGCGCCCACGAACCCCTCGTCGCCCTCGACGGCGGCACCGACGGCCTCGACCTCGTCCGCCGCGTCGCCGCCGGGGCCCCCACCTGGCTCGCCCCCACCGGCCGCCTCCTGGTCGAAAGCAGCACCCGCCAGGCCCCGGAGGTAGCGGCGATCTTCACGACGGCGGGACTGCGCGCGGAGACGGCGCACGAGGAGGAGGGGTGGGCGACGGTGGTGACGGGAACGCCACCCGAGACAGCCACCGAACCCAGCCCCTGCCCCTCCCCACCCTCCGGCGCTTAACCCTCCAGCCCCTCCGGCGTTTGAGGAGCGGGGCCCGGGGCGGAGCCCCGCGACGGCACCCCCGCGCAGCCTGTGCTCCGTACGACTGACCGCAGAGCCGTGTCCGCCCCGTCCCCGCCGCCCCCGCGGCTACCGTGCGGCCCGTGGAGCTACCCGAAGACCTGATCACCCTTCAGCAGGCGGCCGACGAAGAGGGCCGCAGGATCGAGCACCTGGAGGGCGAGGAGCAGAACGCGCAGCGGCGCGTGTGGTTCAACGCCGCCGCCGAGGTGCACATGGCGGTCACCGACTGGGCCCGTCAGCAGGGCCTGAACCGCTACGACGTGGAGAAGGAGCTGCGGCAGCGGGTACGGCACGTACCGCACGCCTGACGGGCGGGGGTGGGGCGCGCGGGGCGCGGGTAGGGTTCTGGCCGCGCGCGCCGCACCGGCCGTCGCGTTCCCGAGAGAGGCCGCCCCATGACCGAACCCGCCGCCGCCCCCGCGCGGAGCCTCGCCCCGCCGCCGGACTCCGTCCGCGCGCGCATCCCGGCCGGGGTCCCGGTGTACGTGCTGGGCGAGCGGTACGAGGGCGAGTACCCGCCGCTCGCCCCCGAGGCGGCGCGCGGCCGGATGCTGCGGGTGACGGAGGTCGGCGAGGAGGTCCTGGCGCGCCGCTGCGCCGAGGCGACGGAGTTCGGCACCCCCGGGCTGGCGCGGCTGATCGACGACATGTTCCTGACGATGTACCTCTCCGAGGGCGCGGGGCTCGCCGCCAACCAGGTCGGCGTGGACCTGCGGCTCTTCGTCTACGACTGCTTCGACGACGAGGGCGCCCGGCACGTCGGCCACGTCCTCAACCCCGTGATCGACGAGGCCGCCTCGGGCCGCACCCTGATCGACGACGTCGAGGGCTGCCTCTCGGTGCCCGGCGCGCAGCACGAACTGGCCCGCGCGGACCGCACGGTGGTGCACGGCGTCGACCGGCAGGGGCGCCCTGTGACGATCGAGGGCTCCGGCTACTTCGCGCGCTGCCTCCAGCACGAGACCGACCACCTGAACGGCATGGTCTACGTGGACCGGCTCGCCCAGCGCGCCCGCCGCGCGGTCCTCACGGACATGGCCGAGGCGCGCGGCACGGTCCTCGCCGAACGCCGGGCGCGGGCGGCGGCGATGGGCGTGGAGGATCTGAGCGAGGAGCGGTAGGGCGGGGCCGGGGCACGCCCGGCGGGGGCCGCGCGATCCGGTACGGGTGGCAGAGGGCGAAGCCCCGTACCCCTCACGAGGGCGAAGCCCCGTCCCGCCTAGATCTCCTCGCGCTCCCGCACCTCTCCGCACCCCGCGCACACCCACACGTCCCGCTGGAGCCACATCGTGCGGCGGCAGCGCGGGCAGCCCGTGGTGCGGATGCCGTCGGGGCCCATGAGGGGCGGGTCGGGGGTGTCGGCGGCGTAGGCGATGAGGCCGTCCCTGTCGTCCTCGGGGGCGGCCATGCGCAGCAGGCGGGCGGCCCGGCTGCGGGCCTCGTCGGCGAAGTCGCTCATGTCGTGGGCACTCATGTCCTGGGAGAGAGTACGGGGCGAGCGCGGGTTCCCGTACGCACGAGGCCGCCCGGTCGCGAAGGTGTTCCCCTCGCGGCCGGGCGGCCCCGGTCCGTCGTCGTCAGGCGTGCGCGCCCTCGCCGGCGGCCGCCTCGCGGCCCGCGGCGGCCGGGGCGGCGGACTCGCGCACCACCGTGCCCTCACGGTTCGCGCGCGGGCGCAGGAGGACGAAGGCGAGCACGGCGGCGATGAAGGTGAGCGCCGCGGAGACCGTCAGGCACAGCCGCAGCCCTTCGAGGAACGCCTCGCCGACCGCCCCGTAGACCTGGCCGGCGCGGGCGCCGAGCGGCACCGAGCCGACCGCGCCGAGGCCGCCCTCGTCGACGGCGTGCGAGAGCTTCTCCGTGAGGGAGCCGTGCACACCGTTGGCGGCGAGCTTGTCCGGCAGCGCGGAGGCGCTGCGGCTGGTGAGCAGTGCCCCGAGCACGGCCGGGCCGAGGGCGCCGCCGATCTGCCGGAAGGCGTTGTTGCCCGCCGCCGCCATGCCCGCGAGCGGGTGCGGCACCGAGCTGACGGCGGTCGCGGTCATCGGCGTCGTCACGAGGCCCATGCCGAGGCCGAGCAGGATGAGCTGCCAGGACAGTTCGCCGAAGGAGCTGTCCGCCTCGGCGCCGAGCAGCGTGAGCAGTGCGGCGGTCACGAGGAGCAGACCCAGCGTGATCATGTAGCGCGGCGGGAACTTGTGCATGAAGCGGCCCGCGACGCCGCTGACGACGAGCGCGGCCCCGGTGACGAGGAGCATGCGCCAGGCGATGCCGAGCGTGTCGAGGTGCTGGACCAGCCCGAAGTAGAGGCTCAGCACGAAGAAGAAGCCGATCATGCCGAGGAACATGACCATCGCGACGAGCGTCGTGGCGGTGAAGCCGGGGCTGCGGAAGAGCTTGAGGTCGAGCATGGGGTGCTCGGCGCGGCGCTCGACGGCGACGAAGACGACGCCGCTGACGACCGCGACCGCGAGGGCGACGAGGACCTCGACGTCCGTGAAGGAGCCCGCGCCGCCCTGGATGACGCCGAAGACGAGACCGGTGATGGCGAGCATCGCGGTGATCTGGCCCGGCCAGTCCAGGCGGCTCGCGCGCGGGGCGCGCGATTCGGGCAGGAGCTTCGCCGAGACCGCGAAGGCGATGAGCGCGATGGGGATCGTCACGAGGAAGATCCAGCGCCAGGAGGTGTGCGCGAGGATCACGCCGGAGATGATGCCGCCGATCGCGAGCGCGCCCATGAGGCACATCGCCCAGAAGCCGATGAACTTGCCGCGTTCGCGGTGGTCGGGCACGGCGTGGCTGATGAGCGCGAGCGTGGTGGGCAGCAGGGCCGCCGCGCCGAGCCCGGAGACCGCCTGCCCGGCCCAGAGCTGGCCGACCGAGTCCGCGGTGAGCGATATCGCCGCTCCCACGGCGGAGAACAGGAGCCCCGCCAGGTAGACCTTCTTGCGGCCGTGGACGTCGCCGACGACGCCCGCGGTGAGGATGAAGGCGGCCATCGGCAGCACGAAGGCGTCCGAGACCCACGAGAGCTGCGAGGTCGTGGTGGAGAGTGCCGACTGGATCGAGGTCAGGCTCACCGAGACGCTCGTCACCGGCAGGTAGGCGACGAAGACCCCGAGGCAGGCCATGAGCACTGTCACCCCGCGATGGGGCGCGGCTGCTGCGGGTGGCTGGGACACGTGAACTCCTTCGGTGCGCCGGGGGATTCCGGCGCGTGGGACGGGCGGAGTCGCGGGCGGGACGGCAGGTCCGGCCGTACGGTCCGGGCGAGCGGCCGATGGCGGCCGTTGGTCCGGGCGTACGAGCGGGCCGGACGGCGTCTTCGCCGGCCGGCTGGACGGGATGGGGTCCCCCGTCGCGTACGCGGTGCGTACGCACTCGGGGCCGGACGGCGCTCCGGGGCCGGGGTGGGCCCGGCCGAGTGGCCGGGGGGGTGGCTTCGGCCGCGGTGGCCTGGGCCGGTGGTTCGGTGTGGTCCGGGAGCGCGCCGTACATCCGTCCTCGAATCCTCCGGAAGTCTCCGTCGGAACTGCGAATTCCCCCAAGCCAAGCCCGGGCAAGCGCCGAAAACATCCAGAGATCACCGGGTGGTGCGATACTTTCCCCATGCTCGATCCCCTCGACAGCCATATCCTCCACGCCCTGCACGTGGCTCCGCGGGCACCGTTCCGGCTGGTCGGAGAGGTGGTGGGGGTGTCCGAGCAGACGGTGGCGCGCCGCTTCCGGGCGATGCACAGGGCAGGCGCGGTACGGGTCGTGGGCCTCGTGAACCCGGCGGTGCACGGACTCTCCGCGAGCGTCGTACGGATCGGGCTGCACCCCGACCGGCTCGACGTTCTCGCCGAGGCGGTGACCCGGTTGCCCGAGGTCTCCTTCGCCTACATCACCTACGGCGGCTCGGAGATCGTCTGCTCCCTGGAGACCGCGCAGGACGGGCGCATGCCCGACGTGCTGCGCCGCCTCGCCAGATCGCCCGGCGTCCTCGGCCTCGACACACTCATGGTCCTGCGCGCGTACTCACCGCCGGGCGCGGACTGGCGCCACCTCGGCCCCTCCCTCCCCGCGGAGGCGGTGGCCCTGCTCCAGGAGCGCTACCCGCGCCCGGTGCCGCAGGGCCCGCCGGTCGAACTGCGCCCCGACGACACCCCCTTGCTGGCGGTGCTCGCCGAGGACGGGCGGGCGAGCCAGGCCACGCTCGCCGAGCGCACCGGCTGGACCCCGGGCCGCATCGCCCGCCGCATCGAGACGCTGGAGCGGTCGGGGACGCTCTTCTACGACGTGGACCTCGTCCCGGAGAGCTTCGGCTACCCGTTCGGCGCGACCCTGTGGCTGCGGACGACGCCCGCCCTGCTCGACGCGACGGGCACCGCGGTGGCCGCGCTGCCCCGCGTCGCCTTCGCCGCCGCGACGAGCGGCGAGCAGAACCTCATGGCCATCGCGATGTGCACGGACGCGGCCGATTTCTACGAGCTCCTCAGCGGCCCCCTCGCCGACATCCCCGGCATCACGGGCTACAGCGTGAGCGTACGGCTGCGCGCCCTGAAGAAGGCGGCGTCGCTGGTGTACCGGGGACGGCTGGTGGCACCGGCGGCGATGCGCTGAGGGACGAGTGGGCCCACCGCCGCAGCGGGCCGCGAGACCGGCGAACGGCGCCGGCGCACGCTCGACCGACCGGCCCGGCTCGCCCTCGGCTCACGGCGCGGGCCCCGCACTCGACTTGGTTGAGCAGGCTGTACGAGTACGGGATGCGCGCGGCCGGCTGTTTCTGTGTGAGGCGCGCGAGCTTGCGCTGTTCCGCGATGTGGCGCTGTCGCCGGAGGGGGGCATAGTGGTACCTCGCGTTCCCGGCCCGACACGTGAAAACGGTACCGCGCGGCGCCCGCGCGAAGCTGCGACCGCCCCTGTTCCGCGATGGGTTGGGGGCGCTCGCACGTTCGCGTACTTGCTCGATGGGATGAACCGATGACGACCCTCTACCTGCTCGGTGCGGCCGCTCTGCCCGTGCTCGACATCGCGCCGTTCATCGAGGAGGCGCAGGGCGCGGGGTACGACGTGTGCCTCGGGCTGACCCCGGCGGCAGCCCGCTGGCTGGAGCCACAGCTGACCGGGCTGGAGCGGCTGACCGGGCATCCGGTGCGCTCGGAGTACAAGCGCCCGGGGGCACCGGACGTGTGGCCGCGCGCGGACGTCGCGCTCTTCGCGCCCGCCACGTTCAACAGCCTGAACGCGTGGGCGCTCGGCCTCACGTCGTCGTTCGTCGTGGGCTTCGCGGCCGAGGCGATCGGCAAGGGCATCCCTCTCCTCACGATGCCGTGCGTCAACGCCGCCTACGCGCGCCACCGAGCGCTCGACCGAAGCGTCGCGGAGCTGCGCGGGATGGGAGTCCGGGTGCTCTACGGCGAGGACGGCTTCGCACCGAACCCACCGGGCGAACGCCACCCGTACCCGTGGCACCTCGCGCTCGGGGCGGTCCGGGAAGCGGTGCCCCCTCGGGCGTAGCCCGCGCGCGGCGCCGGCCGAAGCGGTTCCCGACGTCCGAGGTGACGCTGTCGCACCCGCCGCCCGAGAGTCCCCAGCCAGTCCCCGGCCCGGGGTCGGATTTCGATCCGGCCCGGAGGCTTCTCCGCTCAGCGAGGTGGCGGCAGACGAGTCGGGCTGTACGCCGGGTTCTGTTCCTCGGGGGCCTTGCGGCGTGCCGAGGCGACGGCCATCCATCTAGGGCCGGTGTTGCCACCGGCCTCGTGCGGTCTACCCGCGGACTCGGGCGGGCAGCCCTCGAACGTCCGCGCAGGAGCGCCGAAGCGTTCCCTTTTGACCTTGCTCCGGGTGGGGTTTACCTAGCTGCCCGAGTCGCCTCGGGCACTGGTGGTCTCTTACACCACCGTTTCACCCTTACCGGGGGCCGAAGCCTCCGGCGGTCTGTTTTCTGTGGCACTGTCCCGCGGGTCACCCCGGGTGGCTGTTGGCCATCACCCTGCCCTGTGGAGCCCGGACGTTCCTCGGGGGTCCCCGAAGGGGCCCACGCGGCCGTCCGCCCGGCTCGTCTGCCGTGCGGTCATGGTACCGGGCGGGGCGGGGTGCGGCGCGATTACCCTGGCCAGGGGGTTCACCGCGCAGGACGTGAGGAGACATCGTGCTGGTACTGCTGCCGCCGTCCGAGGGCAAGGCCGCCGGGGGCGAGGGGGCGCCGCTCGCGCTCGGCGGGCTCTCGCTGCCGGGGCTCACGGAGGCACGGGCGCGGGTGCTCGACGAACTCGTCACGTTGTGCGCCGCCGATACGGAGAAGGCGCGCGAGGTGCTCGGGCTCAGCGAGGGGCTGCGCGGCGAGGTCGCGAAGAACGCGGCGCTGTACGAGGCCGGGACGCGGCCCGCTGGGGAGGTCTACACCGGCGTCCTCTACGACGCGCTCGGCCTCGCGACGCTCGACGCCGCCGCGCGCGAGCGGGCCGCGCGCTCGCTGCTCGTCTTCTCGGGCCTGTGGGGCGCGCTCGGCACGGCGGACCGCATCCCCTCCTACCGCTGCGCGATGGGCGTGAAGCTGCCCGGGCTCGGGGCGCTCGGCGCGTACTGGCGGCCCTTCCTCGCCGAGGTGCTGCCGGAGGCGGCGGGCGAGGGGCCCGTGCTCGACCTGCGCTCGGCCGCGTACGCCGCCGCGTGGAAGCCGAAGGGCGCGCTCGCCGAGCGGACCGCGACGGTGCGGGTGCTGCACGCGCGGGTGGTCGACGGGGTCGAGATGCGCTCGGTCGTGAGCCACTTCAACAAGGCGTCGAAGGGGCGGCTCGTACGGGACCTGCTCACGCACGACGTGCGGCCCGCCTCGCCCGCCGAACTCGTCACCGCGCTGCGGGACCTGGGGCACGTGGTGGAGACGGCGGGGGCCGGCGGCAAGGGCAGGCCGTGGGCGCTCGATGTCGTGGTGCGGGAGATCCACTAGACGGCCCGTTGCAGCCTGCGCAACGTGCTTTGCGCAGGGTGCCGCACCCGAGGCACGATGAGCGCATGACAGACTCCCCCGTCCCCGCTCAGTCCGCCGCCGAGGCCGCCGCCTCGGTGCTCGATCTCGCTCCCGTGCTGCCCGTCGTCGTGATCGACGACCTCGCCGACGCCGTTCCGCTCGCGCGCGCCCTCGTGGCCGGCGGGCTGCCCGCGATCGAGGTGACGCTGCGGACGCCCGTCGCGCTCGACGCGATGGCGGCGATAGCGGCCGAGGTGCCCGAGGCGGTCGTGGGCGCGGGGACGGTCATCTCGGCGGGGCACGTGGACGCGGCGGTACGGGCGGGGGCGCGGTTCCTCGTCAGCCCGGGGTGGACGCCCGCGCTGCTCGCCGCGATGAAGTCGTCCGGGGTGCCCTTTCTGCCGGGCGTCTCGACGACGTCGGAGGTCGTGGCGCTCCTTGAGGCGGGCGTGCGCGAGATGAAGTTCTTCCCCGCGCAGGCGGCGGGCGGCGCCCCGTACCTCAAGTCGCTCGCGAGCCCGCTGCCGCAGGCGCGGTTCTGCCCGACCGGCGGCGTGAGCCCGCAGAACGCGCCCGACTACCTCGCGCTGCCCAACGTCGGCTGCGTGGGCGGCTCCTGGATGCTCCCGGCCGACGCGGTGCGGGCGAAGGACTGGGGACGGGTCGAGGCACTGGCCCGCGAGGCGGCGACGCTGCTCTGAGCCGGGCGCGCGGCACCCGCGCCGAGCCACACGGCGCACCTCCCCCGCACTCAGCCGGGCGGGAGGTGCGCCGTGCTGTTGAGGTACCGCACGCTCGTGTTGCCGTCGCCCCACACCGCGAGCGCGGAGAGCGAGGCCGGGTCCAGGTCCATGCGGTACAGGGCGGAGGGCGGGGCGCCGAGCGCGAGGCGCAGCAGCGTCTTGAGCGGGGTCACGTGCGAGACGAGCAGCACGGTGCGGCCCCGGTGGGCGCCGAGGAGCCGGTCGCGGGCCGCCGCGACGCGTACCGCGACGTCCGCGAAGCTCTCGCCGCCCGGCGGGGCGGCCCCGGGGTCGGCGAGCCAGGCGGCGAAGGCGGCGGGGTCCTGGGCGCGCGCCTCGGTGTAGGTCAGGCCCTCCCACGTACCGAAGTCGGTCTCGCGCAGGTCCTCTTCGCGCGTGTACGGCAGGCCGAGCGCCGTCGCCGTCTCGCGGCAGCGGCGCAGGGGCGAGGAGACGACGGCGTCGATCCGGATCGTACGGAGG
>NZ_JAAGLR010000957.1 GCF_010548245.1 Streptomyces sp. SID11385 | reverse complement strand
GACGACCGCGTTGACCACGGCGAACTGGAGCACGATCGACCACAGCCAGGAGCGCCCGATCACCTCCTGCCAGCCCTCGCGCAGATCCCGCAGGAGCGAGACCTTGTCGCCCTCGCGCCGCGGGATCTTCTCGACGTCGAGCAGCGCGCGCAGTGCCCCCGCCGCCGCGAAGGCCGCCGCGTCGACCGCGAGGACCCAGCCGGGCCCGAGGACGGCGACGAGCGCGCCGCCCAGCGCGGCACCGCCGATGCCCGCGCCGTGCATCGCGACGCGGTAGAAGGCGAAGGCGCGGCTGGCCTGCGGCCCGTGCACCGAGGCGAGGAGCATCCCTTCGGAGGCGGGCGAGAAGAAGGCGGTCCCCGTGCCGCCGAGCGCCGCGAGCAGCATCATCGACCAGAGTTCGGCGTGCCCGGTGAGCACGACGACGGCGAACAGCCCCTGCGAGACGCAGTTGAGGCCGTTCGCCGCGACCATCACGTGGTGCCGGGGCAGCCGGTCGGCGAGCGCGCCGCCCACCAGCAGGAAGACGACGAGCGGCAGGGTGCGCGCCGCGGCCACGAGCCCGACGTCGCCGCTGTCCCCGCCCGCGTCGAGCACGGCGAACGCGCTCGCGATGAGCGCGCCCTGGCTCCCGAGGTTGCTCACGACGGCCGCCGCCGTCAGGAGCGTGTAGTTGCGTCCGGCCCACTCGGGCCGCCGGCCTGCGGGAGGGGACGCCCCCGGGGCCGGGGGATGCGGGGATGCGGTGCTCACCCGGAGACTATCCCCGCAGGTGGGACCCCCTGGCAATTCTCCCCGGCACCCGGCGGGCGTGGAGCGCCCCGTCCTCAGTCCATCTTCTTGGGTGCCGTCTTCGTCAGCCGCACCGTGCTCAGGACGCGCTGGATCAGCTCCTCGGGCACCTCCCCGTCCACGCCCTTGGGCCCGCTGAGGTCCCAGCTCACGTAGTCGCCCGCGCCGTTCTTGAAGGCGAAGACGATCGCCTTCCCGTCGCTCGCGCACTTGTGCGTCTTCGGGTTGTTCTCCGACCAGGCTCGCGCCACGCTCCCGGTCAGCCCGGACTTCGTCGTGTACGGCTTCGCCTTCTCCTGCTTCATGGTCTTCTTGTCGGGATACGTGTAGCCGCCGTACACCCACCACGGCACGCGCGTCTCGGCGGCCTCGTCGGTGCTCTTGGCGCCCTGCTCGCCCCGGGTGCCGACGAGGGCGAGGGACAGGTCTTGCTTCCCGTCCTCCTTGTCGACGTAGCTGCACCAGTCCGACTTGTAGTACGCGGGGCGGTTGACGGAGACGGAGCCGTAGCCCGAGGTCTCCTCCTTGTCCTCCCACTCGTAGCCGCGACTGGCGTCGGCCATCTCGACCTCCCAGTCGGCCGGGACCTCGAAGACCGTGCCGAACTTCGGGTTCGCGACCACCTGCCAGCCGGGGATCGTCGGCTCCTCGCGGCCCGCGTTGCGCGAGGACGGGCTCGCCGTGGGGCTCGGCCCGTGCGAGGAGACCGTCGGCGACGGCGACTTCTTGCCGTCGTCGGCCACGGTCTTCTTCTCGTCCCTCTTGTCGACGACGTAC
This sequence comes from Streptomyces sp. SID11385, assembly GCF_010548245.1. Lineage (GTDB taxonomy): Bacteria > Actinomycetota > Actinomycetes > Streptomycetales > Streptomycetaceae > Streptomyces. Next base: position 1,424 of record NZ_JAAGLR010000957.1, on the reverse strand, counting down.
GCGGCCGTGCCCCCGGCCGCCGCGAGGACGGCGACGGCGCAGACGACCGAGACGATCACCGTCGTGCGCCTGCCGTCCTTCTTCCCCCCGCCGTCACCGGGACCCCCCGGGCCACCGGTGCCGAAGGGCTGCTGCGGGGGGTAGCCGTAGGCGGGCTGCTGGTACGGGCCGGGCTGCTGGTAGGGGCCCGGCTGCGGGTAGGGACCGGGGGTGCCGTACCCGGCCGACTGCCCGTACGGGCCGGGGGCGGGCTGGCCGTAGCCGCCGCCGGGACCGGGCTGCGGCTGACCGTAGCCGCCGCCGGGACCGGGCTGCGGCTGACCGTAGCTGCCGCCGGAGCCTGGTTGCGGCTGACCGTAGCCGCCGCCTCCCTGCGCCTTCGGTCCCGCTTCCTGCTGCCACGGACCGTCTGGCGGTATCCGCGGATGGTGCTCGCCCCCTGGCGGCTGTTCTTCTGGCCACATGAGCGAGACCCTAGGCCGCCGCGCGTGACGCGCGCCACGGGACGGCGCGGGCGAGACCGGGTCGTGACACGGAGGCGGCGCCCGTCGCATGCCCCGCGGCGGGAACACCCAGGCGTCTTCTCACGTTTGTCTCATCCAGTAGGCTGCCCGCCGTGCGCGCGCGTCGGGCGTGGCGTGAAGTGTCCGCGTGATCCGCGCGACCCGCGTGAGAACTGTCTGGGAGGCAACACGGTGCACGTCCAGGAGTGGCTGGAGTCCGTCCCCGCCATCGCCGTGTACGTCGTCGTCGCGGCGGTGATCGGCGTCGAGAGCCTCGGGATTCCGCTGCCCGGCGAGGTCGTGCTCGTCTCCGCCGCCGTGCTCGCCTCGCAGCACGGCCACATCGACCCGTACGTCCTGGGGGCCTGCGCCGTCGCGGGGGCCGTCGTCGGCGACTCGATCGGGTACGCGATCGGGCGCAAGGGCGGACGCCCGCTCATCGCCAAGCTGGAACAGAAGTTCCCCAAGCATTTCAACGCGCAAAACGTGGAGTCGGCCGAGAGCTCCTTCCACCGCTGGGGCATGTGGGCCGTCTTCTTCGGCCGCTTCATCGCGCTCCTGCGCATCTTCGCCGGCCCCATCGCGGGTGTCCTGCACATGCCGTACTGGAAGTTCCTCATCGCCAACATGCTGGGCGGCATCGTCTGGGCGGGCGGCACCACCGCCGTCATCTACACCCTGGGCAAGGTCGCGGAGGAATGGCTCAGCCGTTTCTCCTGGCTCGCGCTGCTCGCCGCCCTCCTCATCGGCGCCCTCTCGCTCCTCTTCATGAAGCGCCGTGCCGCCAAGCAGCAGGCCAAGGGCGCGGCGGCGGAGAAGATCCTCGGCGGTGCCGGACATGCCGGTGGCGCGGAAGCCGGAACGGAGCCCGCCGCCGCCCTCGCGGAGCCCGCCACCGAGCCCGCCGCCCCGGCCGCGACC
>NZ_JAAGLR010000926.1 GCF_010548245.1 Streptomyces sp. SID11385 | reverse complement strand
GCCCGGGGTGCGGCCCGCTCGCCGAGCGCGGCGACCGCCTTCTCCTGCTCGCGCGCCCGGGCACGGCCGACCGCCTCGCCGCGCTGCTGCGGTGGGAGCAGTGGGGCGGCGGCACCCGCCATCCCCTCCCGCCCCTGCTCTGCCACGGCCGCGGCGACCTCGCGAGCCTGCCGCCCCTGGAACGCGCGCTTCCGGGCGCGGGCCGGGACCGCTGGCTGGTGCCCCCGAAGGGCACGCGCCCCTGGCTCCCCGGCCCGGAGGTCCTGCTGTGGGCGGCCCGGACAGGTGTGCGGATATCGATTTCGCACCCTGCCGACCAGGGTGCTAATGTCTACGACGTCAGCAGGCGCCGCTAGCTCAGTTGGTTAGAGCAGCTGACTCTTAATCAGCGGGTCCGGGGTTCGAGTCCCTGGCGGCGCACAGACGGAGAAGGCCCCCCGAGCGATCGGGGGGCCTTTTCGTTGTGCTCATGGCGTGGGATCGGGGGCCTTCCACGGGGGCCCAGGGGTCAGGAGGGACGGACGCGGACGGTCCACTCCGCGTCCGGGTTCTTCGCCTCGACCGTGATGCGCAGGCCGCGGTCCGGGACGGTGTACGTCTCGCCCACGCCGAGGGGCGCGTCGGCGAGGCCCGGCTGGACGGAACGGCTCGCGCAGCCCTCCGTGCCCGGGTGCGTGTCGTAGACCTTGACCGGGCCCTGCGCCGAGGCCGTGTCGGTGCGCACCTCGTAGACGAGGACCCCTTCGGCGCACGTCGTCGCGTCGTTGCCGCGCGCCGTGCGCACCTCGATCGCGAGCGCCCGGTACGGGCCCGTACGGACCACGGCGAGCCGCGGCGCGCCGCGCATTCCCCGCGGCGGCGGGGCCGCGAGCGGGGCGAGGTCCACGCGGCTGTCGCCTTCCGCGGGCAGGCAGGCGACCTGCGCGCCGTCGAGCCAGCCCAGCTTCCACTTGTGCCAGCCGAAGAACTCCGGCGCCAGCGCGAACTGGCTGCCCATGAGGTCCCAGTCCCCGACGTGCGTGTCCCAGTCGCCCTTGCCGTCCGCCGGGCGGCGGTAGAGGTCGGGCAGGTCGAAGACGTGCCCCGTCTCGTGGGCGAGCACGTTGTGGTCCGGCGGGTGCTGCTCGAAGACGGTCACGAAGCGGCGCAGATCGGTCCCGTCGGCGTGCAGCGGGGTGCCGAGATTGACGACCTTCGTCGCGTCCGAGTTCACCCCGGGCGCGTCCGGGTCGGCGACGAGGTACACGAGGTCGTACTTGGCGAAGTCCGTGCCGGGGTCGGCGGCGGCGAGCGCGTCGCGCAGGTACGCCGAGCGGCCCCCGTCGCCCCAGTCCCGTTCTATCGCGTACGCGCTCGCCGGGCGCGGCATCCGCACCCAGCCGGGCCGCACGTGCGGTACGAGCCGCATGCGCCCGTACGAGGCGCGCGTGTAGAAGTCCGTCGTCGCGGGGAAGTAGTCGCGGCTCAGCTCGCGGGGCGTCGCGTGCGGCGTGGCGCCGGGGAAGGAGAGGTACACGAGCACCGCGTCGAGCCGCCCGGCCGGACGGGGGTACGCGGCGTTCCACGTGTCGAGGCCCTCCGAGTGGTGCACGCCCGTGCGCGGCAGCACGCAGGGTCCGGAGCGCAGCCCGGCGAGCGCGGGCGCAGGGGCGAGGACGAGGGCGCCCGAGACGAGGGCGAGAAAGGCGGTCGTCGCGGCCCCGAACCGCATGCGCCACGACAGCCCCGTACCGCCGCCCGCACCCCGTCCGCCCCACCACTCGCCGCTCGCGGCGGTCTGCGGGGCGCGGGGCCGGGGGACGCGGTGCTCTGGGCGCGGTCGATGGCGAAACACGCCCCTCACCTTGCGATGTCATAAGTACATATGCACTGTTTGTCTGATCTACGGGAGTGAAGAGCCACTCGCTCGGCCCCTTTGCCCCGGGGCTGTCCGGGGGACGCGGTGGGGGGAGAGGGGGGCGCGCGAGGACGGCGTGGGGCGAGCCCGGGGGCGGGGCGAGTGGGGCGCGGGGCCGGAGTGGCGGCGGCCGGGGGGCGCGTGGGTCGCGGTGGGGGCGCGCCCGGGGACACGACCAACGATGCGGTAAAAGTTCAAGCTTCACGCAGCGTCGTCTACGCGCCTTGAACGCACACTTCCGCCCTCCACCCCCACCGGAAGAAACGGGAGCGAAAGCA
>NZ_JAAGLR010000891.1 GCF_010548245.1 Streptomyces sp. SID11385 | reverse complement strand
GGGTGCGGCGGGCCGGGGCACCTTCCGCGGCGCCCGTACCCGCACCGGACCCCGCTCCCCCCGCCGTCCGCGCCCGGCGCGCCGGGCGGGCCGGGGCCTCCGGGAGCTGGCCCTTCAGCGGGCCCCACTCGTTGGGGTCGGGGACCCCGGGGGGCAGCATCTGGCGGCGTTTCGGGGTGCCGTGGCCCGATTCGCCCGGTTCCTTCGCGCCCGGCCACGCCTTCGCGACGCGGGCCGCGAGGACGAAGTCCTTGCGCAGCGGGTGCCCCTCGAAGGTCTCCGGGAGGAGGAGCGGGATCAGGTTCGGGTGGCCCTCGAAGCGCAGGCCGAACATCTCGTGCGTCTCGCGCTCGTGCCAGGCCGCGCCCGCGTAGACGTCGACGGCCGAGGCGAGCACGGGCGTCTCGTGGGGCACGGTCGTACGGAGCAGCAGGCGCCGCACGGGCGTGAGCGCGACGACGTGCGCGCACACGCGGAAGCCCGTGCCGGGTTCGTCCACGGCCGAGAGCCAGTCGAAGTACGTGCAGCCGAGGACGCGGCGGGCGGTGTCGAGCGCCGCCGTCCACGTGTCCGCCGGGACGTCGACGGTCAGCAGCCCGTACGCCTCCTCGGCGCTCGCGCCCGTACCGAAGACCTCCTCGGCGGGTGCCGGAAGCCAGCCGGTCACCGCTCCCCCTCCGGCGGCTGGACGAGCCCGCTGCGGAGCGCGGCCACCGGGGTGCGCCGCCGGTACCGCTCGGCGGGCGCCTCGTGCGCGATCTTCTCCTGGAGCTTGAGGATGCCCTGGAGCAGCGCCTCGGGGCGCGGCGGGCAGCCCGGCACGTACACGTCGACGGGGATGATCTGGTCGACGCCCTTCGTGACGGAGTACGAATCCCAGTACGGGCCGCCGCAGTTGGAGCAGGCGCCGAAGGAGATCACGTACTTCGGCTCGGGCATCTGCTCGTAGAGGCGCTTGACGGCGGGGGCCATCTTGTCCGTCACCGTGCCCGAGACGACCATCAGGTCGGCCTGCCGGGGGCCGGGCGCGAAGGGGATGACGCCGAGGCGGATGAAGTCGTGGCGGGACATCGACGCGGCGATGAACTCGATGGCGCAGCAGGCGAGCCCGAAGTTGAAGACCCACAGGCTGTAGCGGCGGCCCCAGTTGAGGACGACCTTCATGGGCTGCGGGGCGAGCCGCGAGAGCACGCCGGTCGTACCGGCGGGCGGCGCGGTGGGGTCGGGGAGGTCCACGGGCGCCGGAGCGGCGGTGGCGGGGGTGGCGGGCACGGGGTCGCCCGCTGCGGTGTGCACGGGGGTCACGTCCATTCCAGGACGCCCTTCTTCCAGGCGTAGAGGAGTCCGATGGCGAGGAAGCCGAGGAAGACGAACATCTCGACGAGCGTCGTCGCCCCGTAGCCGGGCGCGGCGAAGACCGTGGCCCAGGGGAAGAGGAAGATCGAGTCCACGGCGAAGATGACGTAGAGGAACGCGTAGACGTAGTAGCGGACCTGGGTGTGCGCCCAGCCCTCGCCGACCGGGTCGACCCCGCACTCGTACGTCAGGAACTTCTCGCGCGTCGGTACGACGGGCCGCAGCAGGCGCCCGGCCGCGAAGGCGAAGGCGACGAAGAGGACGCCGGCCGCCGTGATGACGCCGACGAGGGTGTAGGCGTGGAAGTAGCCGGAGGCGGCGAGGGAGGTGAGGGGGTCGGTGGTGCCCGGGGGGTGCGGGGGTACGGGCGCTCTCCAGGGTTCCGCCACGTCCGTCCTCCTCCGTTCCGTTCCGCTCCGCCGCCGCTGCTCGCCGTCCGGCCCGCTCGCGCCCGGTCTCGGCCGGGCGCGCGTGTCACGTACGGTCCCCGGCCGGGCGCGCGTGTCACGTACGGTCCCCGGCCGTGCCCGCACGGGCACCCACGGGAGTCTAGGGCCTGCTAAAGAAACGGTAAGCAGTGAGGTCCGGGGCGGGAGGGCGCGGGCGGCGGGGACGGTGGGGATTTCCCCCCTCCCCCGGTCCGGGCGACCTCATGGCGTCCGCCGCGCCGAGCGGGCAGGCTGGGGCCCATGACCGCATCGGTGACCTCTCAGGACCAGCGCGATCCCGGCGCTCCGCCCCGCGTGGGCCTCGCGTATCCGGGGGCGACGTGGAAGGAGTTCGCGCACCTGCTGGCCAATCTTCCGGCCACTGTGCTCGGCTTCGTCTACAGCGTCCTGTTCGTCTCGCTCGGCGTCGGGCTCGCCGTGACGGTCGTCGGTCTGCCCGTGCTCGTCCTCGGGCTGCGCGGGGCGCGGCTGCTGGGGCGGGCGGAGCGGGGGCGGGCGCGGCGCCTGCTCGGGGTGCGGGTCGAGGAGCCGAGCCCGATCCCGCGCGGCGACGGCGGCGGGGTGCTGGGGCGGCTGTGGGACGGCGTGAAGGACCCGGTGGGGTGGCGCACCGCGCTGTACTCCGTGATCCGGCTGCCGTGGGGCATCGTGACGTTCACGGTGTCGCTGGTGTCGTTCTTCGCGCTGTGGCCCGTGCTCGGTTATCTCCTGCGGGGCATGGCGAACGTGGACCGGGCGATGGTGCGGGGTCTGCTCTCGCCCTCGGACGAGCTGGAGCGCCGCATCGCCGAACTGGAGTCGGGGCGCGGCGTCGTGGTCGACACGGCGGCGGCGGACCTGCGGCGCATCGAGCGGGATCTGCACGACGGGGCGCAGGCGCGGCTCGTGGCGCTCGCGATGGGGCTCGGGCTCGCGAAGGAGAAGGTGATCGAGGACCCCGAGGCGGCGGCGCTCATGGTCGAGGAGGCGCACGGCGAGGTGAAGCTCGCGCTCCAGGAGCTGCGCGACCTCGCGCGCGGCATCCACCCCGCCGTCCTCACCGACCGGGGGCTCGACGCGGCGCTCTCGGCGGTCGCGGCGCGGTGCACGGTGCCGGTACGGGTCGAGGTGGACCTGCGGCAGCGGCCCGCCGAGGCGATCGAGGGCATCGCGTACTTCACCGTCTCCGAGCTGCTCCAGAACGTCAGCAAGCACAGCGGCGCCCGCACGGCGGCCGTCGAGGTGTGGCGCGCGGGCGACCGGCTGCTGCTCCAGGTGCACGACGACGGGCACGGGGGCGCCTCGCTCGACGGCGGTACGGGCATGGCGGGCCTCGCCGAACGCCTCGGCGCGGTCGACGGCCTCTTCGTCATCGACTCACCGCGCGGCGGCCCGACGACCATCACGGCCGAACTCCCCTGGCGGGACCGGGGCGAGGACCGGGCGGGTCGGAAGGTGACGGGGAAGCGGTAGCCCGCGAGCGGGGGCATGGGCTCACTACGGGTGCGGGGCGGCCGGTTCGGGGCGCCCCGCACCCGTACGTCCCCGCACCTCTGCCCTCGCACCCGTACGTCCCCGCACCTCTGCCCCGGCGCCCGTACCCCGGTCGCGACCTCACCCGATCAGCGGTACGTGCGCACCGGCCGCTCTCCTACGCTCCGCTCTGCGGGTGCCGTGGTGGCCCGGAGCGCCGGGGCTTCGTCGCGGCTTCGCACGGTGCGCGGCCGGTGCGGACCGAGGTCGGACGCACGGCACCTGATGCCCCAGCACTTGGCGCCCCGGCACCTGGCACCCAGCCGCCTGACGTCCCGACGCCCGACGCCCGACGCCCGACGCCCGACGCCCGCGAAGGTCCCCATGCGCCTCCCCGTCCTCACCCTCCTCGCCACCCTCTTCACCGCCGCCGCGGGAGTCGCCGCCGCCGGGGGGAGCGCCACCGGGCGCGATGTCCTCGTGGCGGACGGGCTGCGGCAGATCACCGTGACCGCCGGGGCGGACGGCGCTCTCACGCCCGCCCGGCTCGCGGAGGCCGGGCGGCTGGAGGGGGTGCGCGAGATCGTGCCCGACTACGTGGCGGACCTGCGCGGTCCCTCGTACCTCCTCACGAGCCACACCCTCACGCCCGCCGAGGCCCCGCCCGTCACCGGGGGCAGCCTCCCCGCGCGGCTCGGGCCGCGGGACGTCGTGCTCCCCGAGCGCGTCGGCGGCACGGACCTCCGGCGGTACGTGGGCCGGGACGTGGCCTTCCGCGACGCGCCCGCGCTCCGCGTCGTCGCCGTGTACGACCCGCGCTGGCAGCCGA
>NZ_JAAGLR010000861.1 GCF_010548245.1 Streptomyces sp. SID11385 | reverse complement strand
CGCGCGCGCCGCCGCACGCGAGACCGGAGCCCCCTCCGCCGCCTACCCGGTGTGGATGTGGCACTGGGCCCGCCCGGGCGACCCCCGCGTGCCCTGGCACCGCGCCACGCGCCTGGACCTGCCCGCCGACGTCCTCGGCCGCAAGCGCGACGCCGTGGCCTGCTTCCGCAGCCAGATCGCCCCGCTCGGCCCGGCGCCCGAGGACGCCGCGATCCTTCCGCCGGCGGAACTCGCCCACCATGTACGCGACTTCGAAGTGTGGTTCGCATGAGCACTCCCACCGGTTACTTCGCCGCCATGTACGAGGGCGCGGCGGACCCCTGGGGTCTGCGCAGCCGCTGGTACGAGGAGCGCAAGTACGCCCTCACGCTGGCGGCGCTGCCCCGCCCCCGTTTCCGTCGCGCCTTCGAACCGGGCTGCTCCGTGGGGGAGTTGACCCGGCGACTCGCGGACCGCTGCGAGCGGCTGCTCGCCACCGACCGCGTGCCGGACGCGGTGGCACAGGCGCGCGAGGCCACGCGAGGACTCGACCACGTCGAGGTCGCCCTGCTCACCGTGCCCGAGGAGTGGCCGGAGGGGGAGTTCGACCTCGTCGTCCTCTCCGAACTCCTCTACTACTTCGACGCTCCCGCCCTCGACCGCCTGTTGCGCCGCACGGTGGCCTCCCTCGCGCCCGGCGGCACCCTCGTCACCGTCCACTGGAACCACCCCGTCCCCGAACACCGCCTGACCGGGACGGAGGTGGCGGACCGCCTCGCCCGCGAGGAAGAGCTCGCGCTCCGGCTCGACCACCGCGAGGAGGACTTCGTGCTCCAGACCTTCACCCGCCGGACCCCGGGCGAACGGCTGCCGCCGTCCCCGGCCGCGTACGAAGGACTCGTGTGAGCGTCCGGCCCCCGGAAGGCGGTCCGCCGGGACCCCCCGCCCCCTACGGAGCCCCCGCCCCGTACGCCCCGCGTGCCGCGCACGCCCTCGCCGCTCTCGCCGTCGTCGTCCCCGCCCACGACGAGGAGGCGTTGCTCCCGCACGCCCTCGCCGCGCTGCGCCGTGCCGCCCGGCACCCGGCCCTGCCCGTGCGGGTGCGGGTCGTGGTCGTCGCCGACGCCTGCGCCGACGCG
>NZ_JAAGLR010000833.1 GCF_010548245.1 Streptomyces sp. SID11385 | reverse complement strand
CCGTCGTCCGCCGCCGCGTGGGCCGCGCTCGCCCCGGCACCGCGCAGCCGCGGCAGGGCGAGGAGCGGGCCCGTGCCCGCCCAGACCTGTGCCTGCGGCGGGGGAGCGGTGTCGGGCGGGAACGGGCCGAGGACCATGCTGTCGCTCGCGGTCCCCACGACGAGCCCGCCGTTCGGCGCCACGTCCTCGAACGTCCCGTTCGTCCGCGCCCCGAGGAGCCCCGCGAATTCCTCGGTCGTGTACGGGGGCCGCCATACGGTCGGCGACCTGCCGTCCAGCCGCGTGTTCTCCTCCGTGCCCACGACCCGTCCCGCGTTGTCGACGGCGCTGGGCCACCAGTACGTATAGGTGTCCCCGGGCCAGTACCGCTCCAGGACCGTCACCGCGCCCTTGCCGCCCGGCCACAGCAGCCCCGCGGTCCACCAGTCCTCGCCCGCGCCGCCCTGAGCCGCTCCCGTCACCCGGCCCGCGTCGTTCACGCCCGTCACGCGCAGCACGGTGTACCCCGCGGGGACGGCGAGGACTTCCGCCCGGCCCGTACCGCGCCAGCGCAAGGCCACGGGCTGCCCGTCACGCGTGCCGGTGCCCACCACGACGCCGTGCGCGTTGACGTCGGTGGCCCGCGCCCCGCCCGGGAGCAGCCGCACGGAGCGGGCCCCCGCCACGTACCGGAACGCGGCCGTCGAGCCGTCCGCGCGCTCCAGTGTGCCCACCATGAGCCCGTGCCCGTTCACCGCGGCCGCCTCACCGCCGGTGAACCCCTCCGGCAGCGGTACGGCGTGGACAGCGCGGCCCGTCCAGTACACCGGGCGCCCGTCCGACACCCCCACCGCGCGACCACCCGCCCCGAGCCCGAGGACCCGGTCCGCCGAGCCCCGTACAAGGCCACCGAGCACCTCCGTGCCCGGCACGCACCCGGACGCGGGAGCGGCGACCGCCTGCCCCGCCCCCACCCCGCCCGCGAGCAGCAAGCCCGCCGCCAACGCCGCGCCCGCGATCCGCCGTCTCATCAAGTCCCCCCGAAATCGGTCCGCATGGGCGCCCCCGCGCCCTCACCGCATCATGTACCCCCCTTTGCCCGGGGACGAGAGGAAGCGCACCCTCCGTCCCGCCGCGATTGGTCCACATCGCGGCCCCCGCTTTGGCCCTGTCCACAGGACCATGCGCTCGCCCAGGCTGGAGCCCTGCCCACCACGGAGGTCCCCATGACCCTGTCCTTCCTGCTCACGAGCCTCGCCGTGGTCCTCACCCCCGGCACCGGCGTCCTGCTCACCCTCTCCACCGGACTCGCCCACGGCCGCCGCGCCGGGCTCCTCACCGCCCTCGGCTCCACCCTCGGCACCATCCCCCACCTCGCCGCCGCCCTCACCGGCCTCGCGGCGCTGCTCCACCGCAGCCCCACCGCCTTCGCCGTCCTCCAGTACGCGGGCGCCGCCTACCTCGTGTACCTCGGCATCACCACACTGCGCACGGCCCGCGCCAAGCTCTCCGTCGACGCGGCCGCCGCCCCGCCCCGCGGCGCCCGCCTGCTCGTCTCGCCGATCCTCCTCAACCTCCTCAACCCCAAACTCACCCTCTTCTGCTTCGCCTTCCTCCCCGCGTTCGTCCCGGCCGGCACCGACGACCCCTTCGCCGCCATGCTTCCCCTCGCCCTCGCCTTCATGGCGCTGAGCTTCCTCGCCCTCGCCGGGTACGCGTTCGCGGCGGCGGGCGTACGCCGCCACGTCCTGAGCCGCCCCGCCCTGCTCACGGGGGTCAACCGCGTCTTCGGCGGCAGCTTCGTCGCCCTCGGCGCGGCGCTCGCGCTCGCCTGAACGGCCCTGCGCGGCAAGCACGTTGACGGGCGGGGCAGCCGGGGGCGCGACGAGCGGGAGAGGAAGGAGCCAGTCATCATGAACCCGATGAACCCGATGAACCCGATGAACCCGATGAA
>NZ_JAAGLR010000795.1 GCF_010548245.1 Streptomyces sp. SID11385 | reverse complement strand
CGTCGTCGCCGTGCGCCACGACCGCCTGCGGGCTCGGGCCGCCGCACTCGCCCAGCCGCCGGTCGGCCGCCGGGCAGGAGGGGTCCGTCGAGGCCGAGGTCGAGGGCGCGGCCGACTCGCTCGTCCCGGGCTGCTCGGGCGCCGTGCTCGCCGTGCCCCCTTCGGGTGCCTCGGGCTGCGTGTACTCCGGGGTGGTGCCCCGGCTCGGGGTCGGCTCGAAGCGGGTCCAGCCCACGCCCTGGAAGTACAGCTCGGGCCACGCGTGCGCGTCGCGCAGGCTCACCGACATCGTGCCCTCGTCCCCGGTCTGCGTGCCGGGCGTGAGCCCGATCGCGACCCGGGCCGGGATGCCGAGGGTGCGGGCCATCGCCGCCATCGAGAAGGAGAAGTGGACGCAGAAGCCCTCCTTCTGCTTCAGGAACCGGGCGATCGCCTGCGGGCCGCTGCCCGCCCCGACCCGCGTGTTGTACGTGAAGCCGCCGTCGTAGGCGAACCAGTCCTGGAGCCGCACCGCGCGCTCGTAGTCGTTGGCGGCGCCTTTCGTGACCTCGCGCGCGGTCGCCTCGACGACGTCGGGGAGGTTGCCCGGCACGGCGGTGTACGTGCGGCGGATGTCCTCCGGGGCGGGCTGGGCGTTGGCGAGCTGGCGGGCCGTGGGACGGACGTCGAGGCTCTCGACGCGGTACGAGGCGTTCCGCGTGGTCTGGCCGCGCTCGCCGACGAGGGTGCGCCCCACCGGCTCGTACCGCCAGCGCCCGTTGATGTCCACGGAGCTGGCCGGGTAGGGGAGCGGCAGCCAGTCCTGCCCGTAGTCGCCCGCGACCTGCACGGACGTCGTGACGGTGCCCGTGGCGACGTCGGGGGAGAGGCCGGTGGGCTGCGGGAGCTGGTCGGGGACCTCGGTGATGCGGCGCTCGGACGGCGACCAGGAGGTGCCGTCGAACTTGTCGAGCGAGACGATCCGCAGGTACAGGTCGGAGATGTTCGCCGCGTCGGTGCGGTAGCGCAGGACCTCGCGGTCGTCGGGCTGGTTGAGGGCGTCCTGGAGCGAGACGAGCGGGTTGACCGCCGAGATCGTGCCGCCCCCGCCGCCCCGGCCGCCCCCGCCCTTGTCGTCGAGCAGCCCGCCGTCGAGCGCGGGCAGCGCGAGCGGGACGACGAGCGCGACGCCGAGCGCGAGGGCACCGATCCTGCGGCCGTTGCGGACCGGGGACAGCTTCGGCGGCTTCCCGCGCCCCTCGGTGGCGCGCACCCCGAAGACCCGCCCCCAGCGCGCGACCCGGTCGCGGCTCTCGGCGAGCAGCAGGAGCAGGTAGCCGCCCGCCGCGAGGAGGAAGAGGAACCAGCCCGCGCCGTCCTCGGCGATCCCGGTGGCGACCGAGTAGAGCGCGAGCAGCGGCAACCCCGCCGCCGAGGCCGCGCGGAACGTCACCGCGAGCGTGTCGACGACCAGGCCCACCACGAGGACCCCGCCGATCAGCAGGAACGTGATGCCGTCCGTGAGCGGCGCGGGGATCGTGTACCCGCGCACGTCGTGCTGCCCGGCCTCGAACAGCTCCCCGAAGTGCCGCATCGCCTCGGGCCCGGGGATGAAACCGGCCAGCGCCTGCGGGCGCGCGAAGACGAGGGTCAGCAGGAGCAGCCCCACGAGGGCCTGGATCGCGACCACGAACGCGCGCGGCAACTGCGCCTGCCGGGCGAGCGCCCCCGCCCCGGTCATGAGCGCGAGCAGCAGGAGGCACAGCGCGAACCACGTCCCGCTCTCCACGAGCGGCAGCAGTGCCGCGGCGGAGAGCGCCGTCGCCACCGTCGCCGCGAGAGTGACCCGACCCCGCCCGCTCATGACTCCCGCTCCCTGTCGTCCGCCCGCTCCGGCCGCCCCGCCGGTTGCCCCGTCGTCCGCCCCGCGCCCGCGACACGCTCGATCCGCTCATAGGGCGAGGGGGCACGCGGCCCCGGAGGCGCGGGAGGCGGGAGGTACGCGCCCGGGGCACCCCCCTGCCCGTACGCACCGCCCCCGCCGTACGCACCGCCCCCGCCCTGCGCGGCGCCGCCCCCGTACGCACCTCCACCCCCGTACGTCCCGCCTCCCCCGTACGCGCCCCCGCTCCCCGCCGTGCCGTCCGGCCCGTGCCCCGCGTGGAGCGCGCCCGCCTGGCGCCACAGGTCGGCGAGCGG
>NZ_JAAGLR010000762.1 GCF_010548245.1 Streptomyces sp. SID11385 | reverse complement strand
CCGAGCCCCGCCGCCGGCACGGCCGACGCCGCCGACTCCGCGAGCAAACGCCCCCCGAGCCCGGCGAGCGAAGCCCCCCGCGCCCGCAACAGCGCGAACTCCTCGCGCCGCCGCCCCGCCGACAGACCCGCCGCCATCGCCACCGTCACCGCGGCGACCGCCCCTGCCCCCACCGCCGCCACCTCCACCACGGGCGACAGCGCCCGCGAGAGCCCGCGATGCGCCTCGATCACCTCGTCCAGATCCGTCGAGACGACCGCGTGCGGTTCCACCGCCTTCTTCACGCGCAGCAGATCGGGGCCGCCCTTCAGCGAACCGAGCGCCGCCGTGTACCGCGGCAGCACCGTCGCGGTCAGCCCGTCCGTACGCGGCGCGAGCCGCCAGTACGCCTCCGGCTGCCCGAGCGTGTCCAGCAGCGCGGCACCCGAGGCGGGCGGCAGCAACAACCCCGCCCGCCAGTACTTCTGGGGCGGCCGCCCGGACGTCGCCGTCATCGCCGGCGTCCGCAACTGGCCCTCCGCCGACCACCACGCACCCCGCGGATCGCGCGGCTCCACGATCCCCACGACGACGAAGGCCACCTCGGCGCCCTCGACGTGCACCGTCCGCCCCACCGCGAGCTCCAGCGCCTTCGCCGTCGCCCCGGTCACTGCGACCTCGACCCGGCCCGCGTCCCGCGACCGCGCCGCCTCGGCGCGCGGCCACCGCCCCGACGTCAGCCGCGCGTGCTCCTCCAGCCCCGCCTGCGCCGCCGCGGTGAACCGCGGCAGCACCGCGTCCGGACTCGGCAGGTCCTTGTCCGTCGCCTGAAGGTCCTTGCTCGTCCGCACCCCGTACGAGGACTGCCCCGTGTCCACCCGCACCGGCTCGGGCACCGTCCTCAGCAACGCCCGGTAGTTCGCCGCGACCCGGTCCGGGGCGAGCGTCTTGGCCCGCTCGCCCGGCGCCAGGTCCGGCCGTATCAGCCCGACGTCCACCACCGCACGCGCCGCCGACGCCTCCGCCACCGCGCGCCGCACCGCCTGGTCCTCGTTGGCCCGCACCGCGCGCGGGAAGTACGCCGCCAGGAACGCCGTCAGCAGCACGAGCACCGCGAAGGCCACCGAGGCCCCCCGCGCCGTGCGCAACCGGGTCCTCGTCCACGGCGCGGGCACCCCGCGGGCCCGCCCGGCACGCTCCACAGCCGATGTCACGTCAGTCCTCCAGCCGGCGGAGCGCGTCCGCGATCCGGGTACGGCGCGTCGACAACAGCGCGACCGCGAGCAGAGGCAGCGCCGCGACCCCCACGAGCAGCAGGAGCGCCCGCCCCCACGGCATCTCCACGAGCACCCCCGGCACCGGCCGTGCCGCGCGCGCCGTCAGCACCGTCAACGGCACCAGCCACCGGCTCAGCACGACCCCCAGCGCGAGACCCGCGCCCAGCCCGACCCCCACGAGCAGCACCTGCTCCCAGAACGTCTGCCGGGCCAGCTTCCGGCCCGGGAACCCGAGCGCGCGCAACACCGCGTGCTCCGAGCGCCGCTCCCGCAACGACCCCATCGCCCCCGCCGTGAACCCCACGGCCGCGATCGCCGCCGCCGCGAGCGCGGCGGCGAACAGCGCCGTACGCGGCGCCGCCCCCAAGGGGTCACCGAGCAGCGTCCGCCGCACCTCGTCCCGCACGAGCACATCCGCGGGATCACTGTCGGCACGCTCCCGCAACCGCGCCGCCACCGCGGCGGAACGCCCCTCCGCCGTGCTCAGCCACCACTCGGTCGGCGCGAGCGGCGTCGCGCCCGCCCCCGCGAGCACCGCGTTCACCGTCGGCAGATCCACGAGCAGGGCGACGTCCGCGTCGTTCGCGCCGTCCTCCTCGGCCGCCTCCTGGCCCGCACCGGAATCCGGACCGGAGCCGGCGTCCTGACCGGCCGCGCCCGCCGCCGCCTCGGCCTCCTCCCCGGTCGTCGGCACATGCGCGACCGTGTCCACGACCCGGACCCGCACCTCCGTACCGTCCACGGGCACCGTCAGCGTCTGTCCCCGCTTCGCGTGCGCCGCCTTCAGGAAGGCGTCCGAGGCGAGCGCGGGCACCGCCGCGGGGACCTCCGCGGTGCCCGCCCGCACGTCCAGATTCACGCCCGTGCCCGAGGACGACACCCGCGACGACTCGTCCGGCGAGGTCACGTGCGCCGTCACGGACAGCGGCTCGTCCGCCGCCGCCTCGGGCCGCAAGGGCACCGCGCGCCCGGGCGTCAACGCCACCACCGGTGTACTCGTGCCGTGCCACCGAAGGCCCCCGGGCACCGCCACCGCCCGCCCGGCCCCGCCGCCCGTACCGGTCAGCGCGCCGACCCGCTCGACGACCAGCCGCACCCGTGCGTCGAGCCCCGGCGGCAGCTCGCCCGACACCCGCAGCCCGCTCAGCCACACCCGGCCGCGCGGCACGTCCCGTCCCTCCGGCGCCAGGTCCACCGTCTGGGTGCGCACCGCGCCCCCCTCACCGAGCCGCCCCGCCGACAGGACGTACGGCTGCCCCTGCGCGTCCCTGACCGTCACGGTGAGCGCCGGCGCGAACTCCTTGGGCGCCTTGCCGGTGCGGGAGTCCTCCCACCGCACCCGCAGCGCGAGCTTCCGCGTCCCCGCGGGCAGCGCGAGCCCCGCCCGCGCCTCGTTCCCCGCCGCACGCAACGCCCGCAGCCCGCCCTCGCCGGGCGCGAGGTCGGAACGGAACAGCAGGTCGTCCGGCGTGTGCGCCGTGTCGAGCGCGAGCACCGTCGCCGCGCCCCCCTGCGGCAGGTCCACGGACGCCCGGTGCCCCGGGGCCACCGCCCGCACGCCCGGCAGCGCCCCGTACGTACCCGCGTCGCCCGCGAGCCCCGACGTCGGGTCCAGCACCCGCACCCCGGCACCCGACCGGAAATCCGCCTGATCGTCCTGCGCCCTGCTCCACGAAGCGCTCTGCGCGACCGTCAGCAGCGTCATCGCGACCGCCAGGACCAGCAGCAGCACCGGCCCGGCCCCCCGCTGCGGACGCCGGCTGAACTGCCAGGCCACGAGCGCCCCCGGCAGCCCCCGCCCGCGCGA
>NZ_JAAGLR010000731.1 GCF_010548245.1 Streptomyces sp. SID11385 | reverse complement strand
CCGGCGCGGAGGCGCTGCGGCGGCTCGCGCCCGGGGTGCTGCGCGCCCTCGGCTCCGCGCCCGCGCTCGCCGAACGGGGGCGGCGCGCCGTCACGGACGTCTTCGGCACGCTCGTGCGGCGCTACTCCTTCGGCAGGGGCGCCGAGACCGACCCTGCCCTCGCCCGTTTCGCGACCCGCATGATCGAGGCGACCCCGATGGAGGTCGTCGCCGCCTTCTGGCCCGCCTTCGCCGCCCACGACAAGACGGCGGCGCTCCCGCTCCTGAGCGGCCGGCCCGCCTTCGTCCTCGCGGGCACGGACGACCTCATCACCCCGGCGGCCCACAGCCGCACCCTGGCGGCCGCCCTCCCCGAAGCGGCCCTCACCCTCGTCGAAGGCGCGGGCCACCTGGTCCTCCTGGAACGCCCGGACGAGGTCGCCGCGGCGCTGGCGGGACTGCTGGAGGCGGTGGAGGAGCGGTGAAGGCGGAGGCCCTGAGGAAGGGCGGGCGAGGCTAGCCGGGACGGGCCGTGGACGTACGGGACCGACCCGGGCCGGGGCCCGGAGACACCCCGCCCCCGCCCCCGCCGGAGCCCGCACCGTCCGGCCGGCCCTCCGGCGCCTATTACCGTGCCCTTCATGGAACCGCTGAACACCGCTCTCGTTCTGCCCGCCTTCTCCGTCGCCGGGCCCGAGGAGACCACCGCGCTCGGGCGGCGGCTCGCCGCCGTGCTGCGGCCCGGCGACCTCGTGCTGCTCAGCGGCGAACTCGGCGCGGGCAAGACGACGCTGACGCGCGGGCTCGGGGAAGGGCTCGGGGTACGGGGCGCCGTCACCTCGCCGACCTTCGTCATCGCCCGCGTCCACCCGCCGCTCGGCGACGGCCCCGCGCTCGTCCACGTCGACGCCTACCGGCTCGGCGGCGGGCTCGACGCGATGGAGGACCTCGATCTCGACGTCTCGCTCACCGACTCCGTCGTGGTCGTCGAATGGGGTGAGGGCAAGGTCGAGGAATTGACGGAGGACCGCCTGCTCATCCGCATCGACCGGGCCACCGGCGGGACGGCGACCGCGCTCGACCCGGCGGCGGCCGCCGCCGACGACGCCGATCCCCGGCTCGTGACGATCACCGCGTACGGGGCCCGCTGGCAGGACGACCCGGCGGCGGGCGCCGCGCTCCTGAGCCTGCGCGAGGGCTGAGGGTTTTCCGACACGGTGTCGGCATGATGTTGCGTCCCGCGCCGCCCCCGTGGTCACATGGAGGCCAAGACTTGGTTAGGGCTACCTAACCACGCCTGACGTCAGGAGGCAGCCATGCCGACCACCGCACCCAGCGCGGAAGCCCCCCGTACCCAGCCCGCCGCCCTGCCCTCGATGCGGGCACTGCTGGAGTCCTGCGCCGCGGCGACCGCCGTCTCGACCCCACCGGCCCCCGCGGCGCGGGGCGGCGAGAGCGAGGCGCGCGGCGAGGAGCACGCGGGAGAGCGCGAGGGGTGACCTCGCACGCGGCCGTACGTGGACGACGGGCCCTCCCCGCCGACCGCCCTGCCTGACCCGCCGACCGCCCTGCTCGACCCGCCGGCCGCCCTACTTGACGACGACCACCGCAGAGCCCAGGTTCGCGAAGTCCCACATCGCGTCCGCGTCCTTGAGGGACTCGCGGACGCCGCCCGTGCGGGAGCCCGGGTCCGGTGGCGGCGTCGAGCCGTCCGCAGCCGCGCTGAAGCCGATCGCGACGCCCCCGGTGACCGCGAAGCGCACCACCTTGACGATGCGGACCCCGTCCGAGCCGAGGACGCCTTCCGCACGCGACGTCACCGCGTAGGTGCCGGGCGCCGGGTCGACGGTGCTCGGCGTGACCTCGAAGGTCCTGCTCGCCTTGCCGCTCTCGTCCACGAGCCACACCCGCTTCGCGCCGAGCGCGTACACGACCCGCTTGCCCGTGCCGGAGCCCGCGGGGACCGCCGCCGCGGCCTCCTCGCCGCCGTCGCCCTTCTTGCCGTGGCCCCCGGAGCCGTGCGCGCCGGCGCTGGGGGAGGGGGAGGCGCTGGGGGAGTGGGGGGCCTTCGCGAGGTGGTCGGGGGCGCTGGCGTTCGCCTGGAAGGTGAGGAAACCGATTCCGGCCAGGGCCGCCGCTGTCAGCCCGGCCACGATCCCGGAGCTCCTGCCTGCCACTGTGCCGCCTCCTGTGCGTCAGCCCGTCCACCGGGCCCCGAACGGTGACGGTAGCAGCCGGGGCGCCATCAAGCCTCTCCGGCGATTGAGGAGCGGGGTGTGGGGCGGAGCCCCGCAAATCTCCCGCCCGCCGTAGGCTGTCGGCGTGCTTCTGCTCGCTCTCGACACCGCAACGCCCGCCGTCACCGCCGCCCTGCACGACGGGGAACGGGTCCTCGCCTCCGACAGCCGGGTCGACGCCCGGCGCCACGGCGAACTCCTCCTCCCGGCCGTGGACCGCGTCCTCGCCGTCGCCGGGGTGAAGCTCCGCGACGTCACCGCCGTCGTCGTCGGCACCGGACCGGGCCCGTACACCGGGCTCCGCGTCGGCCTCGCGACCGCCGACACCTTCGGCCTCGCCCTCGACGTCCCCGTCCACGGCCTGTGCACGCTCGACGGACTCGCCTCCGCCACTCGGCGTACGCCCGAGGACGGGCCCTTCCTCGTCGCGACGGACGCGCGCCGCAAGGAGGTCTACTGGCGGCGGTACGCGGACGCCACGACGCCCCTCGGCGAACCCGCCGTCGACCGGCCCGGTGAGATCGCCGCGCAGGTCAGCGGCGTCCCCGCGTACGGCGCCGGGGCGCACCTCTACCCCGACGCCTTCGACGGCGCCGTGCCGGAGGGCCCCGGCAGCCCCGTCCACGCCGACGCCGGAGCCCTCGCCGCGCTCGCCGCGCACCGCCTCGCCGCCGGCGAGGAGCTCGGCGCCCCGCGCCCCCTCTACCTGCGCCGCCCCGACGCCCAGGTGCCCAAGAACTACAAGGTGGTCACGCCGCGGTGAGCGCCGCCGAGCCCGCGACCGCCACCGGGGTCCCCCGGCTGCGCGAGATGCGCTGGTGGGACATCGACGCCGTCCTCGTACTCGAACGCACCCTCTTCCCCGACGACGCCTGGTCGCGCGGCATGTTCTGGTCCGAACTCGCGCACGCGCGCGGCCCCGGCGCGACCCGCCACTACGTCGTCGCCGAGGACGCCGAGGGCACCCTGCTCGGCTACGCGGGCCTCGCCGCCTCCGGCGATCTCGCCGACGTGCAGACCATCGCCGTCTCGGAGGCGGCCTGGGGCCACGGCCTCGGCTCCCGGCTCCTCACCGACCTCCTCGGCGCCGCGACCGCCTTCGAGTGCGCCGAGGTCATGCTGGAGGTGCGCGTCGACAACCTCCGCGCCCAGCGCCTCTACGAGCGGTACGGCTTCCAGCCGATCGGCGTCCGCCGCGGGTACTACCAGCCCGGCAACGTCGACGCCCTCGTGATGCGCCTCACCGACCCCGCGAACCCGGTCGCCCCCACCCCCCGTACCTCAGAAAGCGAACCTCCCGGCCATGGCTGACGCCCCCCTCGTCCTCGGTATCGAGACCTCCTGCGACGAGACCGGAGTCGGCATCGTGCACGGCACGACGCTGCTCGCCGACGCGGTCGCGTCGAGCGTCGGCGAACACGCGCGCTTCGGCGGCGTCGTCCCCGAGATCGCCTCGCGCGCCCACCTGGAGGCGATGGTCCCGACCATCCGCCGCGCCCTGAAGGAGGCCGGGGTCGGCGCGAAGGACCTCGACGGCATCTCGGTGACGGCGGGCCCCGGGCTCGCGGGCGCGCTCCTCGTCGGCGTCTCGGCGGCGAAGGCGTACGCGTACGCGCTCGGCAAGCCGCTCTACGGCGTCAACCACCTCGCCTCGCACATCTGCGTCGACCAGCTCGAACACGGCCCGCTCCCCGAGCCGACCATGGCGCTCCTCGTCAGCGGCGGGCACTCCTCGCTCCTCCTCTCGACGGACATCACCTCCGACGTCCGGCCGCTCGGGCAGACCATCGACGACGCGGCGGGCGAGGCGTTCGACAAGATCGCGCGCGTCCTGAACCTCGGCTTCCCCGGCGGTCCCGTCATCGACCGCTACGCGCGCGAGGGCGACGCGGAGGCGATCGCGTTCCCGCGCGGGCTCACCGGGCCGCGTGACGCCGCCTACGACTTCTCCTTCTCCGGCCTGAAGACGGCCGTGGCCCGCTGGATCGAGGCCAAGCGCAGGGCGGGCGAGGAGGTGCCGGTACGGGACGTCGCCGCGTCCTTCCAGGAGGCGGTCGTCGACGTGCTCACCCGCAAGGCGGTCCGGGCCTGCAAGGACGAGGGCGTCGACCACCTGATGATCGGCGGCGGCGTCGCCGCGAACTCCCGGCTGCGCGCCCTCGCGCAGGAGCGGTGCGAGCGGGCGGGCATCCGGCTGCGCGTGCCGCGCCCCAAGCTGTGCACGGACAACGGCGCGATGGTCGCCGCGCTGGGCGCCGAGATGGTCGCCCGCGACCGGGCCGCCTCCGACTGGGAACTGTCGGCCGACTCCTCGCTCCCCGTGACGGAACCGCACGTGCCGGGCCACGACCGCGGCGACTCGGACACGGACGGCGGGCACGCTCACGGGCACGGGCACCACGGACACGACCACGTGCACGAGGTGTCCAAGGAGAACCTGTACAAGTGAGCGTCACGACGCTGATGTGGGAGGCTCGCGCCCGCGAGGGCCGCGGCCCCGACCTCCTCGCCTGGACCCGCGCCCAGCCCCTCCCCGCCACCCCCCTGCGCCGCGAGACCTTCACGGCCCCCCAGGACCGCGTCCTCGTCCTGACGTGGTGGGAGGGCGAGCCGGATGCCGATTACCCCGAACTGGACGAACCACCTGAGGAGTTGGTGACGCGGGCGGTGCACAGGTGGCGGTTCGCGTCGGTGGAAGTGGACGGTCACCCGAAGGGCTGAAACAGAGGGCGAACGGCTCGTTACGCCGGCACCGTGGCTCCAGGATGCTCCCCATGGGAGAAGCCATGACCGCCGGTGCCTCGGACACACCTCTGATCCTGCGACGTCTCGAAGACGCGGCGGAGCGGGGAACGGCGGAGGAAGCGCGTGAGGCCGCGAGCGGGATCGGGAAGCTCCTGGACGAGGCGTTGGCCGCAGTGCGGGGGCACGCCTTGAGCGACCGCCGGTGCTGGGAGTACGACCCGGGCCACGTCGCCGATGGCCTGCCGCCGAGGGACGTGCACGAGGCGGAACGCCTCGCGGATGTCGGCGCACTGTGACGGGCACGTTCCCGCCCGCGGAGAGGAAGTGCGCGCACCGCGCCGACATGCCCGTCGAGGACTTCGAGGAACTGGCGGCCAGCGCCCCCGAAACCGTGTGGCTCGAATTCCTGGACGGGGAGCTGCGGGTGAAACCGCCTTCGGACGGGGTGCACGGCGAGTTGCTGCGCGAGGTGACGCAGCTGTTCCTGGGCCTGGCCCCTGACCTGTGGCTGTACCCGTGGCGGGGGCTGCGGCTGGGGGACAGCCGCCTGCGCCCGGACGGGACGCTCGCCCCGCGGCGGCACTTCAGGGGAGCGGGCGAGTGGGGCGCCCCGGCGGGAGCGCTCCTGACCCTCGACGCCGTCGCCGTACCCTCGCCGGCCCGCGTCCGCGCGTACGCCGCCGCCCGCGTCCCCCTGCACCTCCTCGTCGAGCGCGAGCGCCGCACGCTCACCGTCTGCGCGGAGCCGCACGGCGACGGCTACCGCAGTGTCACCACCCGCCCGTTCGGTGTCCCCGCCGAGCTGCCCGCGCCGCTCGGGCTCCGTCTGGACACCGCCACCCTGGCCGCCCTCACACCCCCCGCCCCACCAGCATCACCGGCGCCCCCAGCGCCCGTGTCATGAAGACCACCGCCTCGTTCGGGCCCTTCGGTTTCACCTGGCGGCGCAGTTCTTCCGGTTCCATCGCCGAGCCCCGCTTCTTGACCGTCAGCGTGCCGACGCCGCGCTCCCGCAGAAGGGACTTCAGGCGCTTCACGCCGAAGGGGAGGACGTCGGTGATCTCGTAGGGGCGCGCGTACGGGGTCGGGGTCAGGGTGTCCGACGTGAGGTAGGCGAGCGTGTCGTCGATCAGGGTGGCGTCCAGGTCGCGGGCGACCTCGGCGACCAGGTGGGCGCGGATCACGGCCGCGTCCGGCTCGTAGAGGTAGCGGGCGACGGGCGCCGCCGGGGGGTTCGGGAGCCCGGCGCCGCGCAGCCGGTGCGGGCCGGGGAGCAGGGTCGCCGTCGTCCCCCTCCCCGTCCCGAACCACAGCACCGCCTCCTTCAGCTCGCCGCCGTCCGAGACCCACTCGCCCGCCGCGTCGGCGGGGATCGCCTCGTGCGGCACGCCCGGCGCGACCTTCAGAGCGCCGAGCCGCCCGCTCCGCGCCGCGCCGATCGCCCAGCTCAGCGGCGGCGAGTACGCCTCCGGGTCGAAGATCCGGCCCCGGCCGCCGCGCCGCGCCGGGTCGGCGAAGACCGTGTCGCAGTCGCCCGTGTCGACCTCCGTGACGTCCGCGCACTCCACGTCGATCAGCTCCGCGAGACCCAGCGCCTCCGCGTTCGCCCGCGCGACGGCCGCCGTCAGCGGATCGCGGTCCACGGCCCGCACCGCGATGCCCGCGCGCGCGAGCGCGAGCGCGTCGCCGCCGA
>NZ_JAAGLR010000704.1 GCF_010548245.1 Streptomyces sp. SID11385 | reverse complement strand
CCAACAGCGCGGCCCCGGCAGCGGCGGCGGCGCGGGCGCGAGCGGGGGTACGGGCTCCGACGGCGGTACGGAGGCGGGCGCCGGCTCCGGCGCGGACTCCGCCCCCGCCGCTCCCGTCGCCGGTCTCGACGCCGAGACCCTCGACCAGAGCGCCGAGACCCTGCGCACCCTCCTCGACGATGCCGTCACCGAGGCCGAGCGCCGCCTCTTCGCCCTGCGCACGGCGGCCCAGGACGACGCCCGCATCCTCGGTGCCCTCGGCGACGGCGGCCTCCTGCCCCCGGGCCCCGACGTCCTCGCCACCGTCGAATACCTCGGCGAACACGGCATCCCCGCGCTGCCCGGCTGGCGCTACCTCGCCCAGTCCGTCGACCCCGCCGAGCACAACCGTGTCCTCGCGGCCCGCCCCGAACTCGTCGACGGCGTCGTCATCACCGACCCCGGCACCCACCGCCGCGCCCGCGAAGTCCTCGCCGAGGCCGCCCTGCTGCCCCGCTCCACCGTCGCCGTCGGCACCGCCTCCGCCCTCCTCGCCCCCGCCCCGCGGAACGCGGAGACGGAGGAGTCCGTCTTCCTCGTCCCGCCGAACCCGGCGATGCACGACGAGCACGCCGCCGACGAGGAGCGGCAGCAACTGCGCGCTCGCGCCACCGCCCGCGAGGAGGAGATCCGCACCCTCGCCGCCCGCCTCGGCAAGGACCGCGAACTCGGTGCCCGCCTCGGCTCCTGGCGCTCCGGCTGCCCCGCCGGACGGCTCGGCGAACTCGCCGCGGCGGCGGCGGAAGCCCGTACGGCGGCGGCGGAGGCGGCCGCCGTTCTCGAAGAAGCCCGCGCCCGCCGGGCCGACACCGAGGAGACGGCGAGTGCCGC
>NZ_JAAGLR010000668.1 GCF_010548245.1 Streptomyces sp. SID11385 | reverse complement strand
CGGCAGCCGCCCCGCCATCGCGAGCGCCTGATCGCCCCAGGCCCGCAGCGAACCCTCCTCGTCGACGATCGCGACGTGCGGAGCCGACCACGCCTGCCGCTGGTCGCGCAGCCGCAGCCGCGCACTGCCCAGGTCGATCGCCACCTGCCTGCTCCGCGTACCCATGGTGCCCACTCCCGTTTCCGCGCCGGAGACCGCCCGCGTGCCGCGCCGGGCCCTCGCTTGCGACGCTCGCGCGCCCTCCGGCGCCCGGCAAGTCCGCGGACGCCGATCGGGTCGCCGCCGGGCGCGGGCGGTACGGGAGGGGGCGGAGCGGGTACGCGCGCGCGAGGCGGACGGGACGCGCCCCTTCGCGCTCAGCGCTCCAGCGGCCGGTGCGCCGTCTCCGGGAGCCGCAGGTACACCACCGAGGAGACCAGGCACAGCACGGCCACGTACCAGGGGAAGAGCCCGGCCCTGCCCCACTCCTTGAAGAGCGTCCCGACGTACGGCGCCGTGCCGCCGAAGAGCGCGACCGTCAGCGAGTACGGGAAGCCGATCCCCGCCGCCCGCACCCGCGCCGGGAACACCTCCGCGTTCACCGCCGCCGAGATCGACGTGAAGCCCGTCAGGAGCACCATCCCCGCGCAGCTCACCAGCAGCAACGAGACGAAGGAGCCGGTGAGCAGACGCAGCAGCGGCACGCACAGGAGCGCGAAACCGAGCCCGAAGAAGAGCAGGAGGGGACGCCGCCCGAAACGGTCCGAGAGCAGCCCCGCCAGGGGCTGGAGCAGCGCGAAGAAAGCGAGCGCGAGCGTCGAGGCGAGCAGCGCGTCGCCCTTCGCCACGCCCGCGTTCAGCTCCGCGTACGTCGGCAGGTACGACGTCCACGTGTAGTACGCGAGGGTGCCGCCCGCCGTGATCCCGCCGATCAGCAGCGAGGCGCGCGGGTGGCGGCGCAGCGCCTCGAAGAGCGGGGGGCGCCCGGCCGTGCGCGCCGTCTCCCGCGTCTCCTCGGCGCCCCGCCTGATCCAGAAGCCCGCCAGGCTCAGCACGGCGCCGAGCACGAACGGCAGCCGCCACCCCCAGGAATCCATCCGCCCCTCGCTCAGCGCCCGCACGAGCAGCGCGGCGACCCCGGAGGCGATGAGCTGCCCGATCGTCGTCGAGACGTACTGGAAACTGGAGAAGAGCCCGCGCCTGCCGGGACCGGCCGACTCCACGAGGAAGGTCGTCGAGGCGGCGAACTCCCCGCCCACCGACAGACCTTGCAGCAGCCGCGCGAGCACCAGCACGAGCGGGCCGAGCAGCCCGGCCGCCGCGTAGGTCGGGGTCAGCGCCACGAGCAGGCTCGACCCGCCCATGAGCAGGATCGTCACCGTCAGCGCGGCCCGCCGCCCCCGCCGGTCGGCGACCGCGCCCATGAGAAGCCCGCCCACCGGGCGCATGAAGAACCCCACCGCGAAGACCGCGAACGTGGAGAGCAGCGGGACGAGCGAGTTGTCCGCGCCCTGGGGGAAGACCTGGTCGGCGAGGTAGGTGGCGAGGAAGGTGTACGCGTACCAGTCGTACCACTCGACGGCGTTGCCGACGGAGGCCGCCGCGAGCTGACGCACCGGGCGACGGGTGGGGGAGCGCGGCACGGGGGAGCCGGGAGCGGCGGTGGAGCCGGGGGACGTGTCTGTCATGGGCACGACCCTTTCCCGGGCGGTGGGCCGCCACACCTCACCTCCGGGCCCGCCCCGTCTCACGCCGCGCCATCCTCCACCGCGCCGCCCGACGCTCCGCCGCGCGCACCCCGGAGCCGTACCCGCGTTTGCCCACGCCCTATGCGGCAACCCGCCCCTCGAACGTACGCCCCACCCCGGGACCGGGGCCGCCCGAGAGGAGACCGCCATGGCACAGGCGTCCGCCGCGCCCCGCACACCGCCCACCCCCGAGGACCCCTGGGACCGCGACCGCCTCGTGCGCTATCTGGAGGACCGCTTCGCCTGCGCCGCCTCCTGCCGCACCGCGGCCACCCTCACCGCCCGCCACTGCGGCACGCCCGCCGCCGAACCCTCGGTGCTGCGCGCCCTGCGCTGCGTCGAGGTCTGCGACAGCACCGCGCGGCTCCTCGGCGCCGAACCCCTCCTCGACCCCGAGGACGACGAGCTCCGCTTCCGCCTCGACTGGTGCCGCACCACGTGCCTCGACTGCGCGGCCCACTGCGCGCGCCTGCCCGGCGCTGAGGACGCCGTCGCCGCCTGCCGCGCCTGCGCCGCCTCCTGCGCCCGGTTCCTCGCCACCCTCGCCGCCCGCTGAACGACCCCCGCCCGCCCCCCCACCGGCCCGGACCACCGCTTCGGGAGACAATCACCCCAGGCACGCACCACTCTCCCGGAGGTCCCGCTGTGGCCGAGCAGCCGTCCCACCCCGACCCCGGCCTCTACGGGCCCGGCACCGTCACCTGGCAGCTCCACGCCGACCCCGCCATGTGGATCGCGGGAGTGCGCGCCCTGTGGCTCCAGGCCCTCCACCCGCGCACCCTGCGCGGCGTCATGGCGAACTCCGACTTCCGCCAGGACGCCTGGGGGCGCCTGATCCGCACCGCGCGCTACGTCGCCGCCACCACGTACGCCGACACCCCCACCGCCGAACGTGCCGCCGCCCACGTACGCGGCATCCACCGCAGGCTCGGCGCCACCGACCCCGCCACCGGCGAACGCTACGGCGTCGACGAACCCGCGCTCCTGCTGTGGGTGCACTGCGCCGAGGTCTCCTCCTACCTCCACATCCTGCGCCGCTCCGGCTTCCGCCTCGACGACACCGCCGCCGACCGCTACGTCGCCGAACAACGCACCGGGGCCCGCCTCGTCGGCCTCGACCCGGCGCAGGTCCCCGCCACCGTCGGCGAACTCGACAGCTACTTCCGCAGCGTGAAGGACGAACTCGCCGTCGGCGCCGACGCCCGCGTCGTCGACGACTTCCTGCGCCGCCCGCCCGTCCCCTTCCCGCTCCTGCCGGCCCGCGCCCTGCTCTGGCGCCGCGTCTCCACTCTCGCCTACGGCTCCCTGCCGCCCTGGGCCCACCAGCTCTACGGACGCCAGGCCCCGCCGCCCGCCGTCGTCACCCGCCGCCTGCGCTCCACCGCACGCCTGCTGCGCGCCGTCCCCGGCGAGCTGCGCTGGCAGATGCCGCCCAAGTACATCCACGGCGCCGTCACCCGCCTCGGCCCCGAGGCCCGCCCGAGCCGCCGCATCCCCGCCTGAGCCGCGCCCGGGGCCTCCCGGCCCGTACC
>NZ_JAAGLR010000635.1 GCF_010548245.1 Streptomyces sp. SID11385 | reverse complement strand
CCGTACGAGCGGCCCCGCGCCCTCCGCCACGGCGGCGCCGAGCACGACGAGTTCGGCACAGGGACCGCCGGTGAAGTGGTACACGTTCACGCCCGTGACCACGCGCCCTTCGGCATCGCGCGCCGCCGCCGCGACCGAGTGGTTGTCGTCCGCGCCGAGTCGCGCGGCAAGCTGGGCGGCGGCCCGGACGAGGGCGGGATCGGGGTTCTCCGCCGCGGACGCCGCGGACGCCGCGGACGCCGCGGACGCCGTGGGCGGCGTGGGCGGTGCGGGCGTCGCAGGTGTTGTCGGTGTCATGGGCGCAACGCTAGGCCGTCTCCGTCAGCGGCTCCCCGTCCAGTTCGGCGCGCATCAGCGCGCGCAGGCGCAGGGTGGCGAGGAGGCGGTGGAAGACGTCGGTCCAGTAGAGGCCCGCAGCCGGTTTGCTGTCCTCGTTCTCCTCGAAGGAGCCGATCAGTTTCTCCAGGTGGGGGGCCTCCGCCGGGTCGAGGCAGCGTTCGGCCAGGCCCATGACGCCGCTGAAGCTCCACGGGTAACTCCCCGCGTCGCGTGCGATGTTCAGCGCGTCCACGACCGCCCGGCCCAGCTCGGCCGGCCACGGGGTCGCGCAGCCGCTGAGCAACTGGAACGCCTCCGACAGACCGTTGGCGGCGAGGAAACCGGCCACCCACGCCGCCCGTTCCCCGGCGGGCAGCACGGCGAGGAGCCTGGCCCGCTCGGCGAGCGCCGTCGCGCCCTGCTCCCCGCCGACCGGCGCACCGAGCAGCGCCCGCGACCACTCCGCGTCCCCCTGGCGCACGGCGGCCCGGCACCAGGCGGCGTGCAACTCCTCGCGCCAGCCCTCCGCGACCGGCCGCGCGACGAGTTCCGCCGGAGAGGCGCCGCCGAGGTGGAGCGGCCATACCGAGAGCGGTGCGGCCTCGACGACCTGCCCGAACCACCAGGCGCGCTCACCGCGCCCCGCGGGCGGTTTCGCGGCGACGCCGTCGTGCTCCATCGCGGCATCGCACGCGTGCGGCGCGTCGATCGTGAGCGAACCGCCAGCGGCGGGCCGCACGCAGGCGCGGGCCCGCTCCGCCATGCGCGCGGCGAGCGCGGAACCGGTGAGAGAGGAGAGGAGTTCGGCGGCGAGGGCGCGGACGTTCCGGCCGCGGTCGTCGAGCGCCGCTTCGAGGAACGGCTCGTCGGCCTGCGAGAGGCCGGGACGCAGGCAGTCGAGGAAGAGCAGCCGGTCCTCGGCCCGCTCCTTGGCCCACGTCGGGCCGAGCAGCGAAAGCGCCCGCTCCGGCGCGCTCTCGCGCACCCGGGCGAGCAGGGCGACCCGCTCGGCGAACAGCCCCTCGGCCCACAGCCGTTCGTCCTCCCCGGGAGCGCTCGCCGCGACCTCGTGCGCGGGCGGCGCCACGACCGTACGGCGTACGAAGGACCACTCGCGGTTCTGCTCGGCGAGCCACCGCCCCCGTACTCCGGCGAAGGCGAGCACGGCGGGGCGCAGGTCGGTGCGGCCCCTGGCCGCGTCGAGGAGTGCCGGGAGGTGTTCCGGCGGGGACGCGTAGCCGTGCGCGTTGGCCCGCTCCAGCCACTGCGGCAGCAGCTCGGTGAGGTCGGGAGCGCTGCCGCGCTGGTCCCCGCGCGCGCCGAGCAGTTGCCCGAGCCGCCGTCGCGCAGCCTCCGGGAGCGGTGGCCTGGACTCGGCCGCCACG
>NZ_JAAGLR010000607.1 GCF_010548245.1 Streptomyces sp. SID11385 | reverse complement strand
CGCGCACCACTGCCTCGCGACGGGCCTGCGCGTCGTGCCCGCCCGCTCGCGCCTGGCCCGCGCGGTCCGCGAGGCGGTCGCCCTCGCCCGTACCCACGAGGACTTCGCGACCGTCGTGGACGCGCTGCACGCCGCCCACCGGGGCACGCACTGGGTGCACGTCGTGCCGAACGCGGCGCTGCTCGCCGCCGCGCTCACCCACGCGGCGCTCGCGGTGGAGGCGGGCGCGGAGGAGGACTTCTTCACCGCCGCCGTGACCCGTACCGTCTCCGGCGGCTGGGACACGGATTCGAACGGAGCGACGGCCGGGTCCGTCGCAGGAGTGCTCCACGGGGTCCCCGGGGTGTGGACCGCTCCCCTGGGGAACCGATTGAGGACAGCGGTCAAGGGGAGCTGGAACGATCCCGGCGGGACCGGCGCGGACTACGGCACGCTCGCCCGGCTCACGACGGAACTCGCCCTCGCCCCCGGGGCCGCGCACGACCAGACCGCACCTCGCTCCGCCGCCCGGGAGCGCGTCCTCGTACGGGACGTGCCCGCCACGGACGGCGAGGCGCCGCCCCCGACCGCCACCAGGAGCCCCACGCCATGAGCCACATCGTGGTCCTCGGCAGCACGAACATGGATCTCGTCGCCCACGTCGCCCGCGCCCCCGAGCGCGGGGAGACCGTCACCGGGCACAGTTTCCGCACCCATCCCGGCGGCAAGGGCGCCAACCAGGCCGTCGCCGCCGCGCGCGCGGGCGGGACCGTCGCGATGATCGGCGCCGTCGGCGAGGACGCCTTGGGCACCCGGCTGCGGCAGGAACTCGCCGACGCCGGGGTGGACACCGAACTGCTCCGCCTCGTCCCCGGCCCGAGCGGCACCGCGCACATCGTCGTGGACGACGCCGGGGGCAACGCGATCGTCGTCGTCCCGGGCGCCAACGCGAGCCTCACCGGGCTCGTGCCCGGCGACGAGCACCTGATCGCCGGGGCCGACACGCTGCTGCTGCAACTGGAGATCCCGCTCGGCACGGTCCTCGCGGGCGCCGAGGCCGGGCGACGCCACGGCGTGCGCACGGTCCTCACCCCCGCGCCCGCGCAGACCCTGCCCCCGGGGCTCCTCGCCGCGACCGACCTCCTCGTCCCCAACGAGCACGAGGCCGCCGCGCTGACCGGGAGCCGCGACCCGGCCGAGGCCGCGCGGGTGCTGCTCGACCGCGTGCCCGAGGTCGTCGTGACGCTCGGCGCGCGCGGCTGCCTGTACGCGGCGCGGGGCGCGGCGCA
>NZ_JAAGLR010000579.1 GCF_010548245.1 Streptomyces sp. SID11385 | reverse complement strand
GGCGGGGCGCGGGGCGGTGGCCGGGCAGGGCGTCGGTCGCGGGGCGCGGGGCGGTGGCCGGGCAGGGCGTCGGTCGCGGGGCGCGGGGCAGGTTGTGGACGGCCGCCCCGGTGCGTGGGTGTGAGCGGTTTCGCGCTCGGCCCGCGCACCGCAGGCGGCATCCCCCGTACCCCCCATATCCCCCGTGACCCCCGTGGTTTCCGAAGGCTCCCCCCAGTGCCTTCGGTCCCCGTGTCCCCCTGGGGTCCCCCGTGATCCCCCGAGGGGTTCTCGTACCGGCCCCGGCGGCCCCCGTGCTCCCCCGAGTCCCCCGTGGGGGCCGTCCCCCGTGGGGCCGGTGCGATGGGTTGATGATGCACGGGTCCGGTGGCGGGGCGCATTGCCAGGTTCCGGCAGCGTTGGCGGGCGTGTGAGTGCCCGGGTGGTGCTGTGTGGAGGGTGGGGGAGGGGTGGTGAGGGTGTTCGGGGGTGGCGGGTGGCCGGCTGCGAGGGCGTTCCGAGGTCGTGCGAACGGGTGAAGCCGAGGGCCTGTACGTATGTCGCGGAGACTGTGAGGAAAGCTTCCCCGTGGGCCGGGGTTCCGACCGGCAGCACGTCCAGGAACCTCTCGACTCCGCGATGGAGGAAGGGCGTTGAACCCCGAAACCCCCCACACCCCGAGCCCCGCAGTCCCGCGCTGCCGCAGCCCCCGCTCCGCCCGCGCCCGTCGGCTGCGGCGGCTCGCACCGCTCGTCGTGGCGCTCGCGCTGGCCGTCGCGGCCGCGTCGTACGCCCTCGCCTCTGCCTTCCCCGGGCGCGACGCGGGCGCGCGGGCGGAGGGGACACGTACGAAGGCGGCGGCGAGTCTCGACGACCCGGCGAAGAAGGAGATCGCGATGCAGTTGGTCTCCAGCGCCGAGAACTCCTCGCTCGACTGGAAGGACCAGTACCGCTACATCGAGGACGTCGGCGACGGGCGCGGCTACACGGCCGGGATCGTCGGCTTCTGCTCGGGGACCGGCGACATGCTGGCCCTGGTGGAGCTGTACGCGAAGAGGGCGCCGGGCAACGTACTCGCCCCGTACCTCCCCGCCCTGCGCAAGGTGAACGGCACCGACTCGCACGCGGGCCTCGGCGCGCGCTTCCAGGACGCGTGGCGCACGGCCGCCAAGGACCCGGCCTTCCAGGGGGCGCAGAACGACGAGCGCGATCGCGTGTACTTCGACCCGGCCGTGGCGCGGGGGAAGGCGGACGAGGTCGGCACGCTCGGCCAGTTCATCTACTACGACGCGCTCGTGATGCACGGGCCCGGCGACGGGGGATTGGACTTCGGCGGCATCCGCGCCCGCGCCTTGCGCGGGGCGAAGCCGCCGGCCGAGGGCGGCGACGAGACGGTGTGGCTGGACGCCTTCCTCGACGCGAGGGTGTGGGCGATGAGGCAGGAGGAGGCCCACTCCGACACGAGCCGCGTCGACACGGCGCAGCGGGTGTTCCTGCGGGAGGGGAACTTGGGGCTGGAACCGCCGTTGGAGTGGGCGGTTTATGGGGATCGGTATCGGATTGGGTGAGGGGGGAGGAGGTGGGGCGGGGGCGTGGCTGGAGGAGGTGGGGCGGGGGCGTGGCTGGAGGGAGGTGGGTGTGACTGGTTGGGGGCGGCGGGGTTCGGCGCTGCCGTCTGCCGTCTGCCGTCTGCCGTCTGCCGTCTGCCGTCTGCCGTCTGCCGTCTGCCGTCTGCCGCCTGCCGCCTGCCGTCTGCCGCCGTTCGGCGCCCTGCGCTCCTGCTGCGGCCGGCCTGTGTCCGTCGGCTCCGTGTGCACGCGGCTCAGTTCGGGGCGGTCTCTGCCCGCAGGTCGCGTGTCCTTCCGCCTCCCTGCGTGCGCGACTCACTTCGGGGGGCAGCCCGACCCGCAGGTCGCGTGTCCTCCGGCTCCTGTGCACGCGGCTCATCTCGGGGCAGCCCGACCCGCAGGCCCCGTGCCCTCCCGCTCCGCTCCGCGCGGCTCACCTCGGGACAGCCCCCACCCGCAGGCCCCAGGGTTCACCCGCCCCCGCACGCAGCTCACCCCCGGACAGCCCCCACCCGCAGACCCCGTGTCCACCCGCTCCCGCACGCAGCTCACCCCTGGACAGCCCCCACCCGCCCTGGGGGGCGACCCCAATACCAGTCTCCCGCAACTCCCCACCGCCCCCCGACTATCCGCCACAATCTGTGGACAACTCCGGGAAATCCCACATTCGTCTCACTCGCAAGAGTGATGACCGCCCTGTGGATAACTCTCAGCGCGTCACGAACTGCGTCAGAATCGCCTGGACCTCGTAGATGTCCACGCCCTTCGTGAACGTCTTCGTGAGCGGTGCGTCCATGCCCGAGAGCCAGATCTTCAGCTCCGCGTCCAGGTCCAGGTGCCCGGCCGTCTCGACCGCGAAGTGCGTGATGCTGCGGTACGGGACCGAGTGGTACTCGATCTTCTTGCCGGTCAGGCCCTGCTTGTCGATGAGCAGCAGTCGCCGGTCCGTCAACAGGATCGTGTCGCGGATCAGCAGGTACGCGGCGTGCACCTGCTCGCCGGGGCCGAGCAGCCGCGCGTAGTCGTGCGCGGCCTTGGCCGGGTCGATGGTGTGGGCGTTCCCGAACAGTGCCACGGGCAGAGCTCCTCGCCGGTGCGTCGCGCCTTCGCCGTTCGCTCGTGCGCTGATGCGCTGATGCGCTGATGCGCTCGTGCGCTCATGCGTTCATGTGCCCACGCACTTATGCCCTCATGCCGTCGCGGAGCACGGACGCCTCGCCGAGGACGGACGCGTCCTGGAGGACGGACGCCGAGCCGGGTATCGGGCATACGTACGGAAGAAAGTAAGGTATGCCTAATGTCCACGCTCACCGCCCCCGAAGGCCCCACCGCCCCCACGGCGCCCCCGGCCCCCGCACCCCCCGAGACCCCCGCCACCGAGATCCGCAGCCCCGAAGAGCTGTCCGCGCTGCTCGGCGAGCCCTGGCCCATCGTGATCGAGAAGGTCCACGACCGCCTCGCTCCCGAAGACCTGGACATCCTCGCCCGCGCCCCCTTCTGCGTGCTGTCCACCTCGGACGAGGCCGGCAACTGCGACGCCTCGCCGCGCGGCGACCTCCCCGGCTTCACACACGTCGTCGACCCCGGCACCATCGCCCTCCCCGAGCGCCCCGGCAACCGCCGGGGCGACAGCCTCCACAACATCCTGCGCAACCCGCACGTCGGCCTCCTCTACCTCATCCCCGGCGGCAAGGAGGTCCTCCGCGTCAACGGCCGCGCCCGCGTCCTGAGCGAGGCCCCCTACTTCGACGCGATGACGGCGACGGCCGCGGGCAAGGCACTGCGCCCCGCCCTCGCCATCGAGATAGCGATCGACGAGATCTACCTGCACTGCCCCCAGTCGCTGCGCCGCGCGGCCCTGTGGAAGTGAGCCCGACTCCCCTATAGTCCTGCGCCGTAAGGGAATTGATGGCACAGGCGTACGGGGGAACGGGCGGATGGCAGGCGAAGTGGAGCATCCTTCGGGCGTCGAGCAGCGCTTCCGGAGCGGCACGGAACGGCGCATCGCCTGGGGGATCGGCCTGCTGATCGCCGCCGGGCTGTGCTGGATCTGGTCGGCCTGGCACACCTTCACCCCGTACGACAGCGGGGTCGAGCACGGCGTCCGCTGTGCCGCGCCGTTCCACCGCGACGAGGAGGGCCACTACGGCTCCCGGGACCGGGACGACTGGGACTCCCTCGTCGTGGGCTGCGCCGTGACGCGCGACTGGCAGTCCACCACCGTCCCCCTCGTCATCTCCTTCCCCGTCGCCGTCACCGGCGTCGGTCTCCTCGCGGGCGCCCTCGCGACACGGCGGATGCTCGGCCTCCAGGCGGACATGGAACACGCCCAGCGCGAGTGGGCCCGCACCAAGGGCGACCGCGCCTGAGGCGGCAGCTTCCCGTACGAATCCGGGCCGCCCGCCCGGCGTCAGGCGTACGGCCGAGCCCAGCCCGCGTCAGGCGTCCGACCGCGTCAAACGCGCCGCCGCGCCCGGCCGCCCGTCAGTCCCCCACCTTCGCCCGCTCCACGGCCGCCGCACCGTCCGCCGCCCGCGCCGGTGCCGCGCTCGTCG
>NZ_JAAGLR010000550.1 GCF_010548245.1 Streptomyces sp. SID11385 | reverse complement strand
TCGTTGCGCCGCCCGCGCCGCGCTGCTCGCCGTCGAGCGCGCCGAGGCGCTGCGCAACGAGCAGCGGCACGGCCTGGCGGTGCCCGGGCACGGAGCGGCTCCCATCCGCCTCCATGTCTCCGACGCGCTGCGCGACATCGGCGACGGCGTGACCGAGCTGGAAGAGGCACTGTTCGAACGCCTCGGGCACGGTCGCCCGCGCCGCGCCCCGGTCGCCGAACGCCTGACGCGGATCACCGCGCTCCTCGGCCGTACCGCGGCGGACCCCACTCTCGCCCGGCACGCGCGCGACGAACTGCGACGCATGGCGCGGCGCTGCTCCCGTGCGCTCGGCGAGACCGAGGAGATGGTGCGGTTGCCCGGGCGCTGCCCCTGGTGCGACTCCGTCTCGCTGCGCGTCTTCCCCGAGCGGGACGCCGTCCTGTGCGTCAACCCGGGCTGCCGCTGCGCCGATCCAGCGTGCGACTGCGCGAGCGACCCGGCCTTCCGGCACCTGTGGGAACGCGCGGAGTGGGACGCGGCGCACGGCGGTGCGCGGTGACCGGCGTCGCGGGGCGTCCCGCCGCGTACGGCCTGGCGCTCGTCACGGGCGCGCTCGCGGCCCGTGAGGCCGGGGTGGTGCCCGCGACGATCAGGAAATGGGTCCAGCTCGGGCACCTGAGCCCGGCGGGCCATCAGGGCAGGTCGCACCTCTACCGCCTGGAGGACGTCTTCGCCGCCGAGCGCGCGGCGCGCGGACGGCGCGGGTCGGCGCGGGGCTGAGGCCCTGCCGCGCGCGGCCCAC
>NZ_JAAGLR010000507.1 GCF_010548245.1 Streptomyces sp. SID11385 | reverse complement strand
ACGCCGTGCAGCGTCGCGCCCGTACCGCCCGTCGCGCTCCCCCCGTCGGCGCCCGTCGTGCTCCCTCCCTCGGCGCCCGCCGTGCTCCCCCGCTCGCCGTCCGCCGAGTCGGTGACGCGGACGAGGGGGTCGTCGCGGGTGCTGAGCGCGGCGATGCCGACGACGAGCCCCGCGAGGAGGGCGACGCCGCCGAGCAGGAGGGCGAGGAGCGTCGCGCGGCCCGGGGGCCTGCCGCGCTCCCCGGAGACGTACCAGGAGGAGCCGGGCGCGCGGACCTCGGGGGTCCATGTGGCGCCGTCCCACCAGCGTTCGCCGTGGGTGCCGTGGGGGTCGGGGTACCAGCCCGGCCGGGCGGGGGGCGTCTCCATGGCGGCAACTTTAGGACGTTTCGCCCGTTCGGCCGGGTGAACTCACCCGGTCGCCGCGCCCGTTCCGGCGGACAGGAGCGCGCGGACCGGCCACGCGCCCCTCCCCCGCGTGCGGCACGGGGCCTCCCGCCGCGCGGGGCCGCTCCCCGTCAGGCCCCGCCGAAAGCGCTGTCCCGCTGGTCCGGGATGACGGAGCCGTCGTCGCGGCGCGCGGGTCCCTGGCTGCCGTCCTCCTCGGTGCGCGCGGTCGTCGCGCAGGGGTAGGCGTCCTTCTTGCGGGGCAGTGGCTCGATGAACATCGGGTTGACGAGCCAGCGGCCGTCCTCGTTGTCGTAGGCGCGGCACATGATCTCGTTCTTGTTGCGGTTGAGCACGAGGTGCGCGCCGGTCGCGTCGCCGACGAAGGTGACGTCGGTGTCCGCGTCGCCGCCGCCGATCGCGATGCGGTGGGCGAAGTCCTGCCGCTGCCAGGCGCGCGGGCCCTTCACGCCGAAGATCTCCTGGTTGATCCAGCAGCGCTTGCCGTCGATGTAGGGGATGTCGGCGCCCCGGGAGGCGGGTTCGCCGCCGCAGCCCTCGTTGACCGTCGTGATGCGGCCGCGCCGGTCGAGGAGGCTGCGGATGGCGATGGTGTGCTTCTTGTCGATGCCGATGCCCGCCGACCACACCTCGGTGACCGGTTCGGAGCCGGCCGAGACGATGTAGACGTCGAAGCCGGCGCGCTGGAGGGTGTGGACGAGGTCGCGCTGCTGCGCGTAGTAGCGCACGTAGCCCGCGATGGTGTGGGTGCCGACGCGCTGGGTGGCGCCGACGGGCGCGGCGAGGGCCTCGGCGCGGGCGCGGCGCGTGTAGTCGGTGAGTTCGGCGGGGGTGTGCCCGGCGAAGAGCTGGGGGACCCAGGCGTACTCGGGGACGGTGCGGCGGTGGTTCCAGGTGCCCGCGAAGGCTTCGGCGCCGCTCATGGTGCGGGCGGCGCTGCGGATCTCGAAGATCTCGTCGGCGCAGGCGGTCCGCTCCGAGGTGGGCAGCGGGGCTCCGGTGGGGACGTCGGTGCCGCAGGCCTCGGTGAGCGCGGCGGCGGCCTCGTCGGTGAGCCAGGCGCTCGTGTCCTTCCAGTCGCGCGGGCGCAGGATCTTGTCGTGCCGCAGGGACCAGGCGATCGTCGCGTCCGTGATGTCGTTCTTGGAGATCGTGTTGTCCCAGTCGAAGGCGGCGACGGGGCGCTGTCCTCCGTAGTGCTCGCTGGCGAGGGCCGGGTGGGAGCACGTGCCGCGCTCGTCGACGACGCGCTGGAGGGCGGCCCTGTTGTGCCCGTACCAGGGGAGCTTGGTGCTCAGCTGGGGGCAGTCCGCGCGGGGGGCGGGGGATTGGGCCTCGGCGGGCACGGAGGTGGCGAGCAGTGCGGCGGCGGCGAGGCCGAGCGAGGCGAGCAGGGGGGTGGTGCGGCGCATGGGGGGTCCGATCTGTCCGACGGCAGGGCGGAGCGCGGGGTCGCCGCCGTCCCGCGGACCGGGACACGGGTCGCGGGAGGGTGGCGGCCCCGGATGTCATGCACCGTACATCCCTGGTTCACAGGGGAGTTACGTACGCGCCGGAGATTCCGCCGTCCACGAGGAAGTCGGCGGCGTTGACGAAGGAGGAGTCGTCGCTCGCGAGGAAGGCGACGGCGGCGGCGATCTCGGTGGCCTCGGCGAAGCGGCCGACGGGGATGTGCACGAGGCGGCGCGCGGCGCGCTCGGGGTCCTTGGCGAACAGTTCGCGCAGCAGCGGGGTGTTGACGGGGCCGGGGCACAGGGCGTTGACGCGGATGCCCTCGCGGGCGAACTGCACGCCGAGTTCGCGCGACAGGGCGAGGACGCCGCCCTTGGACGCGGTGTAGGAGATCTGGCTCGTCGCGGCGCCCATGCGGGCGACGAAGGAGGCGGTGTTGATGATGGAGCCGCGCCGCTGCTGGCGCATGTAGGGCAGGACGGCCTGGCAGCACAGGTAGACGGAGGTGAGGTTGACCTCCTGGACGCGGCGCCAGGCGTCGAGTCCGGTGGTGAGGATGGAGTCGTCCTCGGGGGGTGAGATGCCCGCGTTGTGGAAGGAGACGTCGACGCTGCCGTACGTGTCGAAGGCCGTCTTGAAGAGGGCGGTGACGTCCTCGGGGACGGTGACGTCGGTCCGGCGGAAGAGCCCGCCGACCTCTTCGGCGACCGCCTTGCCGCTCTCCTCGTCGAGGTCCGCGCACACGACGTGGGCGCCCTCGGAGGCGAGCCTGCGCGCGGTCGCGAGGCCGATGCCGCTGCCCGCGCCCGTGACGACGGCGGTGCGGCCGACGAGGCGGCGGCAGACGGGGGTGTCCGTGACGGGGGGCGGCGTGTCCGCGCCGGGGGGCGTGTCCCGCTGTTCGCTCATGGTGGTCCTCAGCCTTCCGTGCTGATGAAGACGTTCTTGGTCTCGGTGAAGGCGGCGAGCGCGTCGGGGCCCAGTTCCCGCCCGAGGCCGGATTCGCCGTAGCCGCCGAAGGGGGTGTGGTAGCGGACGCTGCTGTGGGAGTTGACGGAGAGGTTGCCGGCCGCGATGCCGCGCGCGACGCGCAGCGCGCGGGCCCCGTCGCGGGTCCACACGGAGCCCGAGAGCCCGTACGGGGTCGCGTTCGCGAGCCGTACGCCCTCCTCCTCGCCGTCGAAGGGCAGCACGACGGCGACGGGCCCGAAGACCTCCTCGACCGCCACGGGGTCCTCCGGGCGCGCGCCGAGCACGAGCGTCGGCGGGTACCAGAAGCCCGGTCCCGTGGGTGCGCCGCCGCGGACGACGTCGAGGTCGGGGCCGACGTACGCCTCGACGCGCTCGCGCTGCCGCGCCGAGATGAGCGGGCCCATCTGCGTCGTGGGGTCGGCCGGGTCGCCGACGACGACGGCGCGCAGGGCCGGTTCGACGAGGGCGAGGAAGTCCTCGTAGACGGGCCGTTCGACGAGGACGCGGGTGCGGGCGCAGCAGTCCTGGCCGGCGTTGTCGAGGAAGGACATGGGGGCGGCGGAGGCGGCGGCTTCGAGGTCGGCGTCGGCGAAGACGAGGTTGGGGCTCTTGCCGCCGAGTTCGAGCGTCACGGGCTTGACCTGCTCCGCGCAGAGCGCCATGACGCGTTTGCCGGTCCGGGCCGAGCCGGTGAAGACGACCTTGCGCACGCCCGGGTGCCGCACGAGGTCCTCGCCCGCGCCCGGCCCGGTGCCGGGCAGGACCTGGAAGAGGTCGTCGGGCAGTCCGGCCTCCAGGGCGAGTTCGGCGAGGCGCAGGGCGGTGAGCGGGGTGGTCTCGGCGGGCTTGAGGATCACGGCGTTCCCGGCGGCGAGCGCGGGGGCGCTGCCCCAGCCCGCGATGGGCAGCGGGAAGTTCCAGGGGGCGATGACGGCGACGACGCCGAGGGGTTCGAGGAACGTCACGTCGATGCCGCCCGCGACGGGGATCTGCCGTCCCGTCAGCCGTTCCACTCCCCCGGCGGCGTACTCCAGGAGGTCGCGCACGTTGCCCGCCTCCCAGCGCGCGTTGCCGAGGGTGTGCCCGGCCTCGGCGACCTCCAGGCGGGCCAGCTCCTCGACGTGCGCGTCCACGACGGCGGCGAAGCGGCGCAGCAGGCGGGCGCGGTCCGCGGGGGCGAGCGCGGCCCAGCGCCGCTGCGCGGCACTCGCCCGGTGGACGGCGCGGTCGACCTCCTCGGGGGTGGCGGCGTGGACGGTGGCGAGGAGTTCCTCGGTGGCGGGGTTGAGGACGGGGAGAGGGGTGGGGGCGTCTGGCATGGCGGGGTCCTCGCGGGCTCGGCGGGGTGCGGGGGGACGGGGACGGGGCAGGCGGTACGGGGGCGAGGCGGCGCGGGCCTGGGAGGGGCGGGTCGCCCGGGCCCGTACCGGCGTACCGGCGTACCGGCGTACCGGCGTACCGCTCAGAGCCGTTCGAAGGAGCGGCGCAGTTCCCAGTCGGTGACGGCGGCGTCGAAGGCGTCGAGTTCGACGCGCGCCATGTTGGCGTAGTGGGCGACGACCTCCTCGCCGAAGACCTCGCGGGCGAGGGCGCTGTCCCGCCACAGCGCGGCGGCCTCGTGGAGCGTCGTGGGGACGTGCGGATAGTCGGCCTCGTAGGCGTTGCCCGCGCAGGGCTCGGGGAGTTCCAGTTCCCGCTCGACGCCGTACAGCCCCGCGCCGATCATCGCCGCGACGGCGAGGTACGGGTTGACGTCGCCGCCGGGCAGCCGGTTCTCGAAGCGCAGACCCTGCCCGTGGCCGACGACGCGGAAGGCGCACGTGCGGTTGTCGGGGCCCCAGGCGACGGCGGTGGGCGCGAAGGAGCCGGGGCGGAAGCGCTTGTAGGCGTTGATGGTGGGCGCGTACAGAAGGGTGAACTCGCGCAGCGCCGCGAGCTGCCCCGCGAGGAAGTGCCGCATGAGCGGCGACATGCCGAGTGGGCCCTCGCCGGGCATCGCTGAAGCGCCGTCGGCGCCCGCGAGGGAGAGGTGGATGTGGCAGGAGTTGCCCTCGCGCTCGTTGAACTTCGCCATGAAGGTCAGCGCGTGCCCCTCCTGGGCGGCGATCTCCTTGGCCCCGGTCTTGTACAGCACGTGCTGGTCGCACGTCGTGAGTGCTTCGTCGTAGCGGAAGACGATCTCGTGCTGACCGGGATTGCACTCGCCCTTCGCCGACTCGACGGTGAGCCCGGCGCCCGCCATCTCGTTGCGGATGCGGCGCAGCAGCGGCTCGATCCGGCCCGTGCCGAGCACCGAGTAGTCGATGTTGTACTGGTTCGCCGGGGTCAGCCCGCGGTAGCCCCGGTCCCAGGCCTGTTCGTACGTGTCGTTGAAGACGAGGAACTCCAGCTCGGTCCCGGCCCGCGCGGTGAGCCCGCGCCCGGCGAGGCGGTCGAGCTGACGGCGCAGGATCTGGCGCGGGGCGACGGTGACGGGGGAGCCGTCGGTCGTGGCGAGGTCGCCGAGGAGGAGCGCGGTGCCGGGGTGCCAGGGGACGCGGCGCAGCGTCGCGAGGTCCGGGGTGAGCGCGAAATCGCCGTATCCGCGCTCCCACGACGAACTCGCGTAACCGTCCACGGTGTTCATCTCGACGTCGACGGCGAGGAGGTAGTCGCAGCCCTCGGTGCCGTGCGGCAGCACCTCGTCGAGGAAGAACGGGGCGGCGAAGCGCTTGCCCTGGAGGCGGCCCTGCATGTCGGGGAAGGCGAGCACGACCGTGTCCACCTCGCCCGTCCTCACCTGCGCGGTCAGCGCCTCGACGCTGAGCGGAGCGGTACGGGCAGGGGCTGTGCGGTCCGCCACGGAGGTCTCCTTGGGTGAGCCGGGAACCTTAAGGTAGGGCGCGGGACCTTTGGACGGAAGAGGGCGGGGCCGTGTCCGGCTGGACGGAAGACGAGCGGGACGGCGGCCTCGGCCGGGTCCTGCGCCCCGTACGGGGCGGGAACGGTTTCGAGGAGGCCCTGGAACAGGTGCTCCAGGTGCTGCGCCTCGGCCTCGTTGCACCGGGTGAACGACTGCCGCCCGAGCGGGAGTTGGCGGAACGGCTGGCGGTGAGCCGGGCGACGCTGCGGGAGGTCGTCTCCGTACTGCACGCCGAGGGCCTGGTCGAGTCCCGGCGGGGGCGGTACGGGGGCACTTTCGTACGGGCCGGGGCGCGCGCCGCCCGGCGCGTCGGGGTGGACCTGGAGGACGTGCTCGCGCACCGCGAGGTCCTGGAGACGGGGGCCGCCGAGCTGTGCGCGCGGCGGGCCGTCGACCCCGTGCACGGGCCCGCGCTGCGGGCGTGGCTCTCGGCGCGCCTGACCGCGCTCGACGACGCCCCGCTCGCGCCCGTCGCGGCCTACCGGCGCGAGGACACGCTGCTCCACCTCGGCCTCGCCGAGCACACCGGGTCCGCCTCGCTCGCCGCCTCGTACGCCTCGGTGCGCGCGGCCGTCAACGACCTCCTCGACCGCATCCCGCTCCTCGTCCGGAGCCTGGAGCACTCCCAGGCGCAGCACTCCGCGCTCGCCCGGGCCGTCCTCGCGGGCGACGCGGACGGGGCGCGCGAGCGGATGCGGGAGCACTGCGCGGGCACGGCGGCGCTGCTGCGGGGCTTCCTGTCCTGAGCGCGGCCCCTGCCGCGGGAAACCCGCGCGACACAAAGGTATGGGACCGTACCTTTGAAGCGCGACGGGCGAGGGAAAGGTGGTCCGGGGTGTCCGAGGCGGCGTGGGACGCGGAGCCCGTCATCGGGATCAGCACGTACTGGGAGGCGGAGGCCCGCTGGGGCGAATGGACGCTCCCCGCCGCGCTGCTGCCCGCGCAGTACCCCGCGCTCGTACGGAAGGCGGGCGGCACCGCGGTGCTGCTGCCGCCGGACGCGCCCGCGCGCGCGGCGGGGCTCGTCGCGCGGCTCGACGGGCTCGT
>NZ_JAAGLR010000473.1 GCF_010548245.1 Streptomyces sp. SID11385 | reverse complement strand
TCGACCCCCGGCACGGGACCGGTGGCCGGGGTCGGCCGCAGCGGCAGCGTCGGCGGACCGCCGTGGTGGGGATCGCCGCGCCGCGGGGTTCCGGGGCCCTGCCCCTCGGGGCCGGACCCGTGCGGGGTCCAGGAATCGTGAGGCGGGGTCGCTCCCGCGGAATGCCGCATCCCGTGCCAACTCCGTCTCGTACCGGCTGCTTGCGGGCGTCCGCGCGGGAAAACCGCACGCGATGCCCGGTGCACGGTACCGTTCCCCGGCCGCGCGCGAGAACGCGTGACGGGCCGGAAGACGTCCGTACGCACCCCGTAGGACGGCCTCCGGCCCGTGTCCGCTCCCTGCCGCGTCAGTCCTTCGCGATCTCCCCGTACGCCGCCAGGAGCACCGCGGGGTCGGGGCCCTCCAGGACGACCGGCTTGGCGAGGCCGTCGAGGACGATGAAGCGCAGAAGGTTGCCGCGCGACTTCTTGTCGAGCTTCATGTTCTCCAGCAGGCGCGGCCACTGGTCGCCGCGGTAGCCCAGCGGGAGGCCCACCGCTTCGAGGATCGCGCGGTGGCGGTCGGCGGTGGCGTCGTCGAGGCGGCCCGCGAGGCGGCCGAGTTCGGCGGCGAAGTGCATGCCGACCGCGACGGCCGCGCCG
Source organism: Streptomyces sp. SID11385 (assembly GCF_010548245.1). GTDB lineage: Bacteria > Actinomycetota > Actinomycetes > Streptomycetales > Streptomycetaceae > Streptomyces. The sequence continues at coordinate 5,947 of NZ_JAAGLR010000473.1, read as the reverse complement.
TGGCGCCACGAGTAGCGCTCGTTCTTCTCGATCGCGTGGCCCAGCGTGTGCCCGTAGTTGAGGATCTCGCGGCGCCCGGCCTCCTTGAGGTCGCCCGAGACGACGTCGGCCTTCACGCGGATCGAGCGCACGATCAGCTCGGCGGTGTGCGGGCCCTCCGGCGTGCGCGCGGCGACCGGGTCGGACTCGATGAGATCGAGGATGACCGGATCGGCGATGAATCCCGCCTTGATGACCTCCGCGAGCCCGCTCACGAAGTCGTGCACGGGCAGCGAGGCGAGCGCGGCGAGGTCGCACAGGACCCCGGCGGGCGGGTGGAAGGAACCGACGAGGTTCTTGCCCTCCGCGGTGTTGATGCCGGTCTTGCCGCCGACCGCGGCGTCGACCATGCCGAGCACCGTCGTCGGCACCGCGATCCAGCGCACCCCGCGCAGCCACGTCGCCGCGACGAAGCCCGCGAGGTCGGTCGTCGCGCCGCCGCCGACGCCGACGACGGCGTCGGTGCGCGTGAACCCGGACTGCCCGAGCGCCGTCCAGCAGTAGGCCGCGACCTCGGCGGTCTTCGCCTCCTCGGCGTTCGGCACCTGGATCGCGATCGCCTCGTAGCCCTGCTCGGCGAGGTCGGCGCGGAGCGCCTCGCCGGTCTCGGCGAGCGCCTCGGGGTGGATCACGGCGACGCGCTGGGCCTTCTCGCCGATGAGCGCGGGGAGTTCGCCGAGCAGGTGGTGGCCGACGAGGACCTCGTACGGGGCGCTGCCCTCGGTGCCGCCGATGGCGATACGGGTCGGCGCCGCGGCCTCCCGCGTGCTGTTCTCGCTCACGCTTCCTTCAGCTCCAGTGCGTCGAGGACCGCTGCCGCGACCTCTTCGGGGGTGCGGTCGTCGGTGGCCACGGTGGCGCGGGCGACCTCGGTGTACAGGGGGCGGCGGGCCTCCATCAGCTCGCGCCACGTGCGGCGCGGGTTGACGGCGAGCAGCGGGCGCGCGGTGGCGAGCCCGGTGCGGCGCACGGCCTCGTCGATGTCCATCGTGAGGAAGACGACGGGGTGCCCGCGCAGGAGGGCGCGCGTGCCCGCGTCGAGCACCGCTCCCCCGCCGAGCGCGAGGACGCCCTCGTGCTCGGCGAGCGCGGTGCGCACCGCCTCGCGTTCGAGCGCGCGGAAGTGCTCCTCGCCCTCGTCCACGAAGATGTCGGAGATCTCGCGCCCCTCGGCGGCCACGATGTCGTCGTCCGTGTCGCGGTACACGAGCCCGAGCCGCTCGGCGACGAGGTGCCCGATCGTGGACTTGCCGACGCCCATCGGGCCGACGAGGACGAGCCGGGGACCGCTCACGCCGCTCACGGCGTTCACACCGCTCACCGGATCGGGAGGTTGTCGAGGTACGCGCGGACGTTGCGGCGGGTCTCGGTGACGTTGTCGCCGCCGAACTTCTCGGCGACGGCGTCGGCGAGGACGAGCGCGACCATGGCCTCGGCGACGATCCCGGCCGCGGGCACGGCGCACACGTCGGAGCGCTGGTGGTGGGCCCTGGTGGCCTCGCCGGTGGCGACGTCGACGGTCGCGAGGGCGCGCGGCACCGTCGCGATGGGCTTCATCGCGGCGCGTACGCGCAGGAGTTCACCGGTCGTGAGGCCGCCCTCGGTACCGCCGGAGCGCCCGGTGACGCGGCGGATGCCCTCGTCGGTGCGGACGATCTCGTCGTGCGCCTTGGAGCCGGGCACGCGGGCGAGCCCGAAGCCGTCGCCGACCTCGACGCCCTTGATCGCCTGGATGCCCATGAGCGCCCCGGCGAGCCGCGCGTCGAGCCTGCGGTCCCAGTGCACGTGCGAGCCGAGCCCCACGGGCACGTCGTAGGCGAGGACCTCGACGACGCCGCCGAGCGTGTCGCCGTCCTTGTGGGCCTGGTCGATCTCGGCGACCATCGCCTTGCTCGCGTCGGCGTCGAGGCAGCGCACGGGGTCGGCGTCGAGCTTCTCGACGTCGGCGGGGGTCGGTACGAGGCCGTAGGGGGCCTTCGCGGCGGCGAGCTCCACGACGTGGCTGACGATCTCGATGCCCGCCGTCTCCTTGAGGTACGAGCGGGCGACGGCGCCGAGCGCGACGCGCGCGGCGGTCTCCCGGGCGGAGGCGCGCTCCAGGATCGGGCGGGCCTCGTCGAAGCCGTACTTCTGCATCCCGGCGAGGTCGGCGTGGCCGGGGCGGGGGCGGGTGAGGGGCGCGTTGCGGGCCGATTCGGCGAGGACGCCGGGGTCGACCGGGTCGGCGGCCATGACCTGTTCCCACTTGGGCCACTCGGTGTTGCCGACCATGACGGCGACGGGCGAGCCGAGGGTGAGCCCGTGCCGGACGCCGCCGAGGAAGGTCACCTCGTCGCGCTCGAACTTCATCCGCGCCCCGCGCCCGTAGCCGAGGCGCCGCCTGGCGAGGTGGTCGGCGACCATATCGGTGGTGACGGGGACACCGGCGGGAAGTCCCTCCAGCGTCGCCACGAGTGCGGGACCGTGCGACTCTCCCGCGGTCAGCCAACGCAGCCTGCTCAACGGTGCTCCTCCTGCTCGCGCGTGGAACTGCGGCGCGACCGGGTGCGCGGCCCTGGCCGGCCGCCTCCGATCCTCCCACGAAGCGGGGCACGGATCGGAGCGGGTCCACGGAGCGGACCGGGGCGTGGCGGGGAGCGGGGCGCCGGCGAGGTGGGGTGCGGCGGGCCGGCGGGGTGCGCCGCGTCGGTGGCGGGTCCCGCGTCCGGGGCGCCCCGCCCCGGTATCCCGGGTCCGTCGTTCATGCTCGTCTCCCCTTCGCCGGCCGCCCCGGCCGGCCGTCGGCGGTCACAGAGGCCAGTTTGCCTGCCGAGGGCGCAAACGTCAGCCTCGGGAGGGGGTGAGGGGCGGTCAATCGGGCCCCCGCCACCGGCCTCACACGCCGCCACCGCCAACCCCGCACTTCCACCGCGACCCGCCACCCCGCCAGCGACCCCGCGACCAGCACGCCCCCTACCGGCAGGCCCCCCTCCTCGCGCCCCGCCCCCGTCCTATGCTCGACGTCATGACTGCTCCGCACCCCTCCCGGCCCACCGAATCCGCCATGCGCCGCGCGCTGCGGCGGGCGAGGGACGGGGTCGCGCTCGATGTGACCGAGGCCGCCGTCCTGCTCCAGGCCCGTGGTGACGACCTGAAGGACCTCTCGGCCTCGGCGGCGCGCGTCCGCGACGCGGGGCTCGAAGCGGTGGGCAGGCCCGGCGTGCTCACATACTCGAAGAAGGTCTTCATCCCGCTCACCCGGCTGTGCCGGGACACGTGCCACTACTGCACCTTCGTCACCGTCCCCGGCAAGCTCCGCCGCGACGGCCAGGGCATGTTCATGTCGCCGGACGAGATCCTGGACGTCGCCCGCGAGGGCGCCGCGCTCGGCTGCAAGGAAGCGCTCTTCACGCTCGGCGACAAGCCCGAGGACCGCTGGCCCGAGGCCCGCGAATGGCTCGACGCGCACGGCTACGACGACACGCTCGCGTACGTACGGGCCATGGCGATCCGCGTCCTGGAGGAGACCGGTCTCCTCCCGCACCTCAACCCCGGCGTCCTGTCCTGGTCCGACCTCCAGCGGCTCAAGCCCGTCGCGCCCTCGCTCGGCATGATGCTGGAGACGACGGCGACCCGGCTGTGGTCCGAGAAGGGCGGCCCCCACCACGGCTCCCCCGACAAGGAACCCGCCGTGCGGCTGCGGGTGCTGGAGGACGCGGGCCGCAGCAACGTCCCCTTCACGAGCGGGGTCCTCATCGGCATCGGCGAGTCCTACGAGGAGCGCGCCGACTCCCTCTTCCAGCTCCGCCGCGTCCAGCGCGCCTACCACGGCCTCCAGGAAGTCATCGTCCAGAACTTCCGCGCGAAGCCCGACACGGCCATGCGGGCGATGCCGGACGCGGAGCTGGAGGAACTGGCCGCGTGCATCGCCGTCGCCCGCCACCTCCTCGGCCCCGAGGCGCGCATCCAGGCGCCGCCCAACCTCGTCGACCGGGAGTACGGCCTCATCATCGGGGCGGGCATCGACGACTGGGGCGGCGTCTCACCGCTCACTCCCGACCACGTCAACCCCGAGCGCCCCTGGCCCCAGATCGAGGAACTGGCCGCGCACACCGCCGCGTCGGGCTACGAGCTGCGCGAACGCCTCACCATCTACCCGGAGTTCCTCAACCGCGGCGAGCCCTGGCTCGACCCGCGCCTCCTCCCGCACGTGCGCGCCCTCGCCGACCCCGCCACCGGCCTCGCCCGTCCCGGCGCGCGCCCCGAGGGCCTGCCCTGGCAGGAGCCCGACGAGGGCTTCACCGCGAGCGGCCGCACCGACCTGCACACGGCGATCGACACGGAGGGCCGCAGCGCCGACCGGCGCGGCGACTTCGACGCGGTGTACGGGGACTGGGCGGCGCTGCGCGAACAGGCCGCGCCCGGCATGGTCCCCCAGCGCATCGACACCGACGTGCGCCAGGCCCTCGCCGTCGCCGCCGACGACCCGACCCGTCTCACCGACGACGAGGCGCTCGCCCTCCTGCACGCCGACGGGCCCGCGCTCGACGCCGTGTGCCGGATCGCGGACGACATCCGCAAGAGCGTCGTCGGCGAGGACGTCACCTACATCGTCACGCGCAACATCAACTTCACCAACGTCTGCTACACCGGCTGCCGTTTCTGCGCCTTCGCGCAGCGCCGCACCGACGCCGACGCCTACACCCTCTCCCTCGACCAGGTCGCCGACCGCGCCCAACAGGCGTGGGACGTCGGCGCGGTCGAGGTCTGCATGCAGGGCGGCATCCACCCCGACCTGCCCGGCACCGCGTACTTCGACATCGCGCGCGCGGTCAAGGAACGCGTCCCCGGCATGCACGTGCACGCCTTCTCGCCCATGGAGGTCGTCAACGGCGCGGCGCGCACGGGACTTTCGGTACGGGAATGGCTCATCGCCGCGAAGGAGGCGGGCCTCGACACGATCCCCGGCACGGCCGCCGAGATCCTCGACGACGAGGTCCGCTGGGTCCTCACCAAGGGCAAACTCCCCGCCGCCGACTGGATCGACGTCGTCACGACCGCGCACGAACTCGGCATCCGCTCCAGCTCCACGATGATGTACGGGCACGTCGACCAGCCCCGCCACTGGCTCGGCCACTTCCGCACCCTCGCCGCGATCCAGCAACGCACTGGCGGTTTCACGGAGTTCGTCACCCTTCCCTTCATCCACACCAACGCCCCCGTCTACCTCGCGGGCATCGCCCGCCCGGGCCCGACCGCCCGCGACAACCGCGCGGTCACCGCGATGGCCCGCATCCTCCTGCACCCCCACATCCCGAACATCCAGACGAGCTGGGTGAAGCTCGGCGCGGAGGGCGCGGCGGAGATGCTCCGCTCGGGCGCCAACGACCTCGGCGGCACCCTGATGGAGGAGACCATCTCCCGTATGGCGGGCTCGCGTTACGGCTCCTACCGCTCCATCCGCGACCTCGAAGCCATCGCCGAGGCAGCCGGCCGCCCCCACCGCCCCCGCACCACCACCTACGGCGAGGTCCCCCCCGCCCGCATGACCACCGCCCGCGCCTCCGACGGCCACCTCCCCGACCTCCTCCCGGTCCTGGACTGACCGGGAGGAGCGCACGGACCGGGTCCACCGGCGGGGGCGCCGCCCGCACGAGGCCGCGCCCCCGCCGTACACCTGTCGCCCCCTGCCCGTGCACCCTTCGCCCCCCGCCCGTACACCAGTCGCCCCGCCCCGCCTCCGCGTCCCCCGTGACACCCCCTCCCCGCACCCGCTAGCGTGCGAGATCCCCACAGCGGCGAAGGAGGCGGCAGCCAATGGGCAGCGCGACACCCGGGACTGCGGACCGCGCGCACGCCACCCCACCGGGAGCGCGACAGCCGCCCGGGGAGCAAGCCGCTCCGGGAGCGGGGGCCCCGCCCGGCGCCG
>NZ_JAAGLR010000444.1 GCF_010548245.1 Streptomyces sp. SID11385 | reverse complement strand
CCACCGTGAGCAGCGTCGGCCGGGGGGCGCGGGCGCGGGCCAGTTCGGTGAGCTGCCGCCGCGACCACGGGTTCCCGGCCGGTTCGGCGGTGCCCCAGCCCTGCGGCGCGGCGCCCGTGAGCCGCCGGAACACCGCTTCGAGCGCGCCCCCGAGCAACAGCCCGGCATCGGGGTGGTGGCGGGTGCGCACCTGGAGGACGAGTTGCCGCACCGCCCCCGCGACGGGCGCGCGGAAGGGCTCCGCGAGCTGCGCCGCGCCGCGCGCGTCGAGGTCCGGGCCGAAGATCCCGCCGCGCCAGCGCAGCCGGACGCCCGAAAGGCCGTCGTACAGGCCGCGCCGCTCGTCCCGTACCACCCAGCGGTGCGGCAGCCCGCGCAGCGCGGTGCGCAGCGGGAGCGTGAGGCGGCTCGCGGGCGGGGTGACGAGCTGGAGGGCGCGGTCGCTGTCGGCCGCGTGCCGCAGGGCGTCGGCGAGCCACGTGCTGAGCGGGACGACGGGCCGGTCCTGCATGACGACCATGGCGCGCGGCGTGAGCACGTCCACGGCGGGGATGCCGGTGTCGGGCACGGGGACGGCGGCGATGTCGGTACGGAGCGGGACGACGGCGGTCGTGAGGGCGTCCGGGGGCCACACGGTGCCGCCGAGGACGGTCACGAGCCGCCCGGCGAAGGAGCGGGCGAGCGCGTACGCCTCGGGCACCGCCGTCGACGCGCGGGCCTCCGTCCACCACACGGGGCCCTCGGGGACGACGCCGAGCAGCCGGCGCACCTCGGCGGGCACCCGTACGAGCGCCGAGGCCTCGATCGCGACGAGCGGGCGCCCGTCCGGGGCGCACAGCTGGGTGACGGCGCTCTGTGCCGTGGTGTCCAGGCGCAGGTCGGGGCCGCCCGCGAAGAGGCCCGCGAGGAGCGTCGCGCGGTCGGGCGGCGCGGCGGTGAGCGCGATGACGTCGCGGGTCACGGCGCGGGCTCCCCGGTCAGGGCGAGCTGGACGAGGCGGGGCCGCTGCCCGCGCCGTACGAGCATGCCGCGCCCCGGCGGCTGGTGGCTCGCGTGGACGCCGGGGAAGAGCTGCCCCTCCGCGCGTTCGCCGTCCATGACGAGCGCGGTCGCGCCCGTCTCGCGCAGGGCGGTGAGCAGCGGCTCGTACAGCGCGCGCCCCGCGCCCGCGGCGCGGCGGGCGAGGACGAAGTGCAGGCCGAGGTCCTGCGCCGAGGAGAGGAACGGGAGGAAGGCGGCGAGGGGTTGCTGTCCCGCCGTGGCGAGGATGTCGTAGTCGTCGACGAGGATCACGATGCGCGGCCCGGTGAAGGCGGGGCCGCTCTCGGCGGCGTCCGGGTCGGCGCTCTCGGGCAGGCGCCGGGCGAGTTCCTTGGCGATGCCGGTGGCGAGGGCGTCGGCGAGCCGGGCGTTGTGCGCGTAGCCGCCCCGGTACGGCTCGGGGACGACGCCGCGCAGGCCCCGGCGCGGGTCGAAGACGCCGAAGACGAGTTCCTCGGGGCCGTGCCGGGCGACGAGTTGGGAGACGACGAGCTTCAACAGGCTAGTCTTCCCGCACTCGTTGTCGCCGAGGACGAGCAAGTGCTGTTCCTGTCCGAAGAGATCGAGGAGCACGGGTCCCAGGGTGTCCTGCTCGACGCCGAGCGGGACGCGGTCCGGTGCGGCGGCGGGTCCGGGCAGCCGGTGCGCGGGCAGTTCGGCGGGCAGCATCCGTACCTGCGGCGCGACTTCGCCGGGCCAGGCGGCGCGCAGCGTCCGCGCGGCCTGCTCGACGGCGGTGCCGAGGTCGCCGGTCGCGGCCTCGCGGTCGATGCGGGGCAGGGCGACCTGGGCGAAGAGCCGGTCGTCGGTGAGGGCGCGGCCCGGCGTCTCCGCGTCGAGCGTCGCGGAGAGCTTGCGGTCGACGGTGGAGTCGCCGGGGTCGTTGAGGTGGAGTTCGACGCGGGTGCCGAAGAGCGACTGGGCAGCGATACGGACATCGTTCCAGCGCAGCATCCCGGCGACGACATGCACCCCGTAGGCACCGCCGCGCTTGAGCAGGTCCGTGACGTCCTCGTCCAGTTGGGCGAACTCCTCGCGCAGGGCTCCGTATCCGTCGATGAGCAACACCACGTCGGTGGAGCCGAGTTCGGGCACCTTGCCCTGGGCGCGCAGGCGGCGCAGCGCGTCGAGCGAGTCGATGCCGTGACGGCGGAAGACCTCCTCGCGCGCGGCGAGCGCGGCGCGGACCTCGGCGACGG
>NZ_JAAGLR010000417.1 GCF_010548245.1 Streptomyces sp. SID11385 | reverse complement strand
CCCCGGCGGCGCCGTCAGCGCGGCCCTGCTCGCGGAGCGCCTGCGCGGCCTCGCCCCCTCCTGCGGCCCGGTGCGGCTCGTCGGGATCGACGGGCACGCCGGCTCGGGCAAGTCGACGCTCGCGCGCGGGGTCGCCGAGGCCCTGGGCGGAGCGCCCGTGCTGCGCCTGGACGACTTCGCCTCGCACGAGCGCTTCTTCGGCTGGACGGGGCGCTTCGCCGCGCAGGTGCTCGAACCCTTCGCGCACGGGGAGTCCGCCGTCTTCCGGCCGTACGACTGGCACGCGCGCCGCCCGGGCCGCACCCGGACCGCCGCACCGGCTCCCGTCGTCCTGGTGGAGGGCGTCGGGGCGGGGCGGCGGGCGCTGCGGCCGTGGCTCTCGCTGCTGTGGTGGATGGATCTGGCCAGTGGGGCGGCCTGGGAACGCGGGCGCGAAAGGGACGGTCCTGACCTCGCGGACTTCTGGGACGAGTGGGAGCGGGCCGAGGCCGCGCACTTCCGCGCCGACCCCTCGCGGCCCTTCGCGGACGCGCTGATACGGCAGTGCGGGGAGGGGTACGTGGTGCGGAAGTGAGCCGGGACGGAGCACGCGACCCCCGTTTTGGTGACGCAGCGTCAACTTCCGCCGACGAAGCGGAAAGAAGCCGAAACCAGCCCCCCTGACTTCCCCGGAGCGTCTTGACCCGGGGCCCGCCCTGGTCTTACGTTCACGGTGTGCGGCCCGGCGGGCCGCACCGCAGACACGAAGCCCCCGGTTGTTCCCCCGTGACCGGGGGCTTCGTTCTGTCCCGCACCCCCCGCTTTGGTACTACTTGACGCATTCGTCCGCTCACGCCGAGTGACCGGAGGTGGACGCCTCCCCGTGCGCCCCGTGCGCCCGGCGCTGCCTCCGCGGCGCCCGCGACACCCTTCGGCCGGGCACGTCCCCGCAGGTACGATGCCGCAGTGCGGCCCGTCCCCTGGCGGGCGGCATCCGCACGGGGGAGCAAGAGCCGCTCGCGGCGCGGCGGTTCGGCCGCGCGGCCGACGACGGGTCCGGCGGCAAGGCCACGGGGGCACGGTTTGTGGGGGACGTGATGGACTTCGGCACGCACGGCGCACCGGGCCCGGCCGATCTCGCCTGGTTGCGCGGCGTTGACGCCTACACGATGGGCGCGTATCCACAGGCGGAGGAGGAGTTCCGCACGGCGGTGCGCCTCGATCCGGGCATGGCGGACGGCTGGCTCGGCCTGCACGCCCTGCGCATCGACACCCCGGCCGCGCTGCTGCGCATGTTCCAGCACCGCGACCGGTTCGGCGAGCAGCGGGCCCGGCACCGGCGCCCGCTCAACTCCTGGTACTGGCTGGGCTGGTGGGTGCAGCCGGTCCTTGAGACGACGCGCGATCTGCTGCTCGCGCACGCCTCGCACTGGCTCGACGGGCGCCACGTCCCCGACCTCGACCGCGCCCTCGGCGCGCTCCCGCCGCCCGAGAGCGACCGGCAGGTGCGCTTCCTGCACGCCTGCCGCGCCTATCTCGTGAAGGACTGGGAGCAACTGGCCCGGCACACCGACCCCTTGCTCGACGACCCGCTCCTCGGCATCGAGGCGGGGCTCTTCGGCGGGATGGCGCGGGTCCGCCTGGAGATGTACGGGCAGGCGGAGCCGCTGCTCTCGGCGGCGCTCATGCGCTGCCGCAGCGAGCAGCCGCAGCGCAAGGAGCTGCGGTACTGGCTGGCGCGGGCCCGCGAGGGCAGCGGGCGCAGCGCGGCGGCGCTGCCGCTGTACCGCGCGGTGCACCGGGTCGACGCGGGCTTCATGGACACCGCGGCGCGGCTCGCGGCGATCTCCGAGGGCGACGGCTTCCAGGACCTCGCCTCGCCGCTCGACTACGCGGCGGTGAGCCTGGGCGGCGCGGGCCAGGACACGGCGGCGGCGCGGGACG
>NZ_JAAGLR010000393.1 GCF_010548245.1 Streptomyces sp. SID11385 | reverse complement strand
CGGGCGAGCGCGGCGGCGCCGGCGAGGACGGTGCGGGCCGCGCGGGCCAGTTCGGCGGGGGGCGGGGTGCCCTCCGGCGGGCGGGGAGCGGGGCGGCGTGGCCGCCCTTCCGCGACCGTACGGATGGGAGCCGCGAGCGGGGCGCGGCCGACGAGTCGGAGCCTGGAGTCGCGCGGGATACGGGACGTCACGCAAGGCAGTGTCCCCGGTGACGGGCCGAAAGCCCAAACGGAATGAGTGAGACCGGTACGAATGGGGCCGTAGGCCCCGGTTGGCGGGGGGCTCGCGGGGCTCTGCCCCGGGGCCCCGGTTACGGGGCTCCGCCCCGGACCCCGCTCCTCAAACGCCGGAGGGGCTGGGATTGGTGGCCCGGGGGCTGGGGCGGACCGCCCCGGGGCCCGCTCCTCAAGTGCCGGAGGGGCTGGAATTGGTGGGCCGGGGGCTACATCAGGGGGGTCAGGAAGCGGCGGAGGGATTCTTCGTAGGGGGTGGGGTCGCGGTTCCAGACGGCGCTGTGGGGGGCGTTCTTGACGGTGTGGGTGACGATCAGGTCGGGGCGGGAGCGGGCGAAGGCGCGGGCCAGGGGGTAGGGGGCGAGGGCGTCGTCCTCGCTCTGGGCGAGGAGGACCGGGACGCGCAGGGCGTGCGGGTCGGCCGCCCGGTCGATCCGTTCCTTCGGCAGGCCCGCGCGGCCCTCCGCCGCCCGTACCGCGAGCGGCAGGACGAAGCCGGGGGTGCGGCGGGCCCGGGCGAGCCCTTCGAGTGCGGACTGCCAGCTCAGGACCGGTGAGTCGAGGATCAGGCCCGCGATGCGGTCGCGATGCTCCGAGCGCGCCGCCACGCGCAGCGCCATCGCGGCCCCCGTCGACCAGCCCAGCAGGACGAGGCGCCGCGCCCCGTGCCGTACCGCCCACCGCACCGCCGCTTCGAGGTCCTGCCACTCGTCCGCGCCGAACCGCGAGAGCGCGCCCTCGGCCGCCGGGGCGCCCGGGTCGCCGCGGTAGGAGAGAGCGAGCACGGGGAGCTGCTGCCGGTGCAGGAAGTCCATCAGCACGAGCGTGTGTTCGCGTGTCGTGCCCAGTCCGTGCGCGGCGATCACCCACGTCGCGCGCGCCGCCGGGACGAACCACGCCGGCAGCGCGCCCGGCAGACCGGCGATCTCGACGTCCTCGTAGTCGAGGCCCAGCGCCGTACGGGGCGTGCCCGTGTACACCTGCGGGGTGAACCGCGCGTGCGTGCCCGGCTTGAACTCGCCTTCTCCGTCGATTAGTTCGCGTACCACCGTGTCCGCCCGGTGGGCCTCCGCGTCAAGCACCCGCCCCACGGCCGCGTGCCTGCCGTCCTCGCCCGCCAGGCCGTAGACGCCGGGGCGCAGCGAGGCGAGGGCGCGGGTGAGCGTGATGCGGTCGGCGGTCGCCGTGTGCACGGTGAGCTTCGGTTCGGTGGGCAGCGGGCGGCCCGGGCGAGGTCGCAGGCCCGCCTCGCCCGCCACGCGCCCGGCG
>NZ_JAAGLR010000359.1 GCF_010548245.1 Streptomyces sp. SID11385 | reverse complement strand
CGGCCGCGCGCTGCGCTCCTGGGCCCACCCCGGCCCCCGTACGCACGTCTCGGCGACGCCCGGCACGCCGCTCGGCGGTCCCGCGGGCCCGCCCCGGCTGCTGTGGGCGGGGCACACGGCGGGCGCGAACGTCGTGCTGTTCTACGACGGGCTGCGCCTCGTGCGCTACGCGGAGGCGGCGGGCGACGGCTTCGGCGATCCGGCCATCGATTTCGTACGGGCCGACGGCGTGGACGAGGCGGGCGCGGCGGTGGTCGCGGTGGCGCGTACCGACGGCAACGTGCGGTACCTGACCGCGCCGTGGGTGAAGTCCGTGGCGCAGCGCGATCTGCGCGTCCCGCAGCGGGCGTCCACGCCGTTCAGGACGGAGCGGGACGGGACGGTGTGGCCCTTCCAGCAGCCCGGGCGCAAGCCCGCCCCCGACGGCGGCTGCACGACGTGGAACGCGGTGCAGGTCACCGGGCGCGACGGCCACGCGCGGCTCTACACCGACCTCGGCGACCTCCTGCCCGCGCACCTGACGACCGGCTCGCCGGGCGCGCCGGGCGAGGTCGACGACCTGGCGAGCAGGACCGCGTGGGCGCCCTCGGCCTGCTCGCTCGTGGCGGGCCAGGGGCGCGGGGTGCGGGCGGTCAACTCCTGGTCGTACGCGAGTCAGCCGCTGCCCGAGGGCGCGGGGACGGCGCAGTGGGCGTGCACGCGGATGGAGACGTGGCGCGGGGGCGGCACGCTGACGCTCGCCGAGTACCGCGCCCCGGGCCATCCGCTCGGCGCCGTCGCGGCGCAGGCGGCCGACTCGCCCTCGTGCGGCGCGCGGCGCCCTGACGTGCTGGCGGGCGCCATGTGGAAGGCGCCCTCGGGTACGTGGTACGTCCTCGCGGCGGGCTCCGAGGGCGTCGCCTCGATCACGGCGCGCGACGGCATCCGCGGCGCCTCGCCGACCCGCCTCTTCGCCCTTCCGGCGCGGGAGGGCGCGACGGCGACCCTGCGGGCCGCCCTCGTGGACGGCGGCACGCTCGACGGGCTGGGGTGAGTCCCGGGGCGGGCGGGGAACGGGGGTGCGTGGCAGGGGTGTTGGGTGCTCCGCCCCGTCCGCCCCCTCCCCCGTCCGCATAACCCCCGCCTCTCGGTAGGCTGTTCGTATGACGACCGGGGTGCGCCGCAGGATGGGTGTCGAGGAGCGTCGGGAACAGTTGATCTCCGTGGCACTGGAGTTGTTCAGCCGCCGCCCTCCCGCCGACGTGTCGATAGACGAGATCGCGGCCGCCGCCGGGATCTCGCGGCCCCTCGTGTACCACTACTTCCCCGGCAAGCTGAGCCTCTACGAGGCCGCGCTGCGGCGGGCGGCCGACGATCTCGCGCACCGCTTCGTGGAGCCGCACGAAGGGCCGCTCGGGGCGCGCCTGTCGCGGGTCATGGAGCGGTACTTCGACTTCGTGGACGCGCACGGCCCCGGTTTCTCGGCGCTCATGCGCGGCGGTCCCGCCGTGCCCTCCGGGGAGGCGGCGAACGCGCTCATCGACGCGGTGCGGCAGGCCGCGCGGGACCAGATCCTCGCCCACCTCGGCGTCGCGGAGCCCTCGGCGCGCCTCGATCTCGTCGTACGGTCGTGGGTCTCGCTCGCCGAGTCGACGGCGCTCCTGTGGCTCGACGGGCGGCGCCTGGAGCGCGCGGAGCTGGAACGGCAGCTCGTGCACGACTTCGTCGCGCTGCTCGCGGTGAGCGCGCAGCGCGATCCCGAACTCGCCGCGCTGCTGCGGGACATCCTGGCCGGGGAGCCCTTCGACGGGCCCTTCGCCGAGCTGGTCGCCGGGCTCCTCGCGCTCGCGCCCGCGGGGCTGCCGCAGGCGCGGGCGGAGGCGCGGACGGAGGCCGCCGCGCGAGAGGTCATTTCTTCGCCGCGTACGTGATGTGCACCGTGTCGAAGCCGAGCGAGTGCAGCAGCCCCTCCAGCATCGCCGTCGTGTTCTTCTCGGCGCGGCCGGTGAGTTCGCTGTCCTTGGCGGCGTCGCCGATGTGCTGCGCGGCGAGCTTCTGGACGGCGCGTTCGTCGTTCGGGTTGTCGGAGAAGAAGTCCCCGAGCCGGTCGAGGAGTCCGCGCTGCTTGGAGACCGCGTAGGAGCGGTCGGGGTCGAGCGCGGGCTTGCCGAGCACGGCGTGCGGCAGGCGCAGGGTCGCCTCGGTGCGGTCGTCGTTCACGCGGACGTCGTCGTCCTTGAGGCCGCCGAGTTCCACGTACGCGGAGACGGTGCCCGCGCCGACGTAGAGGGTGCGCTTGCCCTTGAGGGCGTCGGGGAGGTACTTCGTGTCCTTCTCCAGGTCCACGACCACCTGGAAGTTGCCCGTGGCGGCCTCGTAACGGCTCATGTCCTTGATGGACTTGAGCAGCGCGGGGCCCGTACGGTCGTGGGTCTCCTCGCCGAACAGCTCGCCGAGGCCGGGGATCACGGCGAAGCGGATGAGCAGCGTGAACAGCACGACGAGTGCCACGAGGGCGGCGAGGAGCTTCCCCCACCAGGGCAGGCCGGTCCGGCGTCGCGGCGTCGTTTCCGCCCTCTCCTCGGACACGGCGGTCTTCTGGGGCATGACGGCGCTCCCCTCTCTCCCGTAGGGGCCGCGCGCTCGCGTCGGCCCGTCCTTCACAGCTCTCTGATGCCCAAGACGGGGGCGATCAGGCGTCGTTGGCACACGACGGGGCCCAGTGGTGACAGGGCCGTGACAGAACCGCGGTGCCGGGACGATCAGCCGGGGGCCGGACCGGGTCGCGAAGGAGCACGAGGGCGGCACGAAGCCGTCAATTCATGACGTTCTGCGGGACTCCGGGTCGGTACGTCCGTTGATCGGGTATGACCGTGACAGGTGCCCGGCGGCTCGCTCTCCTCCCCCAGCCGCCGCCGGGCGCCGCCCCGTCCTCGGATGCGAAGCGAGCAGAAAGGCCCCTCATGTCGCAGGCCCCCGTCCGTCCCCCCGCCGCGCGCGCCTGGTGGCGGGACGCCGTCATCTACCAGGTGTACGTGCGCTCCTTCGCGGACAGCGACGGGGACGGGGTCGGCGACCTGCGCGGCGTGACGAGCCGGCTGCCGTATCTGGCGGGGCTCGGCGTGGACGCGGTGTGGCTCACGCCGTTCTACGCCTCGCCGCAGGCGGACGGCGGCTACGACGTCGCCGACTACCGCGCGGTCGACCCGCTCTTCGGCGACCTCGCGGACGCCGCCGCGCTCATCGAGGCGGCGCACGGGCACGGGCTGCGCGTCATCGTCGACGTCGTCCCGAACCACACCTCCGAGCAGCACCCGTGGTTCCGCGCCGTGCGCGCCTCGCCCGCCGCGCCGGAGCGCGCGTACTACGTGCTGCGCCCCGGCCGCGGCGAGCACGGCGAACTGCCGCCCAACGACTGGGAGTCGGTCTTCGGCGGCCCGGCGTGGACACGCCTGCCCGACGGCGTCTGGTACCTGCACCTGTTCGCCCCCGAGCAGCCCGACCTGAACTGGGAGCACCCGGCGGTGCGCGCCGAGTTCGAGGACGTGCTGCGCTTCTGGCTCGACCTCGGAGTGGACGGCTTCCGCGTGGACGTGGCGCACGGGATGGTCAAGGCGCCCGGGCTGCCCGACGTGGGCCGGGCCGGGCAGGCGCGCATGCTCAACACCGAGGTGCTGCCCTTCTTCGACCAGGACGGCGTGCACGAGATCCACCGCTCCTGGCGCGCGCTCCTCGACTCCTACCCGGGCGAGCGCATCGAGGTCGCCGAGGCGTGGGCGCCGACCTCCGAGCGCCTGGCGCTGTACGTACGGGCCGACGAGGCGCACCAGGCGTTCAACTTCCAGTACGTACTGGCCCCCTGGGAGGCGCGGGCACTGCGCGAGGTGATCGACGCCTCGCTCGCCGCGACGGGCGCGGTCGGGGCGACGACGACGTGGGTGCTCTCCAATCACGATGTCGTGCGGCACACGACGCGGTACGCGGCGGGCGACCCGGCGCGCGGGCTGCGACGCGGGCGTGCGGCGGCACTGCTCACACTCGCGCTGCCGGGCTCGGCGTACGTGTACCAGGGCGAGGAACTGGGGCTCCCGGAAGTGCTCGACCTGCCGGAGGAGGCGCGGCAGGACCCGGCGTACTTCCGGGGCAGGGCTGTCACGCGGGAGAGCGGCGGGGCCGACGGCGCGGGCGCGATGGGAGCGGGCGCGGCGGGGGCGGGGGCGGCG
>NZ_JAAGLR010000324.1 GCF_010548245.1 Streptomyces sp. SID11385 | reverse complement strand
GGGGGTGCCGGACCGGGGGGTGCCGGGGCCGGGGGTCTCCGGTGGTGGGGAGTCGGTCCCGTGGTGGAGCGCCGTCATCGCCGCCTCGCCTCTCGGTGGGTCACCGGCCTGACCCGGGCCGCGCCGCGCTCGCGCGCCGCCGCCCGTTCGGGCCGTACGCAGAGTTGTAGTGGCCGTGCCGGTGCCCGAACAGGCGCGGCACCGGGAGAATCCTGCCCGCTTGGGCCCGCCCGAGACGTGTGCCCGTGGGACGGCGATACGGAGTGAGCTGCCCTTTCACCGTCCGCCCGGCCCGGCACGGGCACCCCGGCTGCCCGTTCGGGGGCGGGTGGGGGCCCGGGTCGTGCCCGTACGGGGTGCGGGGCGGCAGCGGTCGGCGGCGGCCGGGACCGCCCGCGCGTCGTCCGCGAGCGCGGCGGGGAAGGGGCGGTCAGCGGCAGTTCACTGCCGGGACCGGGCCGCCGCGGATGCCTGGGGCGGTCGTGCGGGAGGCGGAGGCCCGGACGGGTACGGGGCCGGTCGCGGGCGCGCGGTGCCGTTCCCGGGGTGCGGTCGCGTTCGGGGCTCAGCGGGCATCCGCCCCGCATCGGGCACCTGCCCAGGAGGGGACCTCAGCGAAGCCCATGTCCCACGCGGGGCGCGGCCCACCGGCTGGGACCGCCGGGACGCCGTCCTCGCGGGCCGTCCCCGGCCCTCACCCCCTCAGCTC
Organism: Streptomyces sp. SID11385; assembly: GCF_010548245.1. Classification (GTDB taxonomy): domain Bacteria; phylum Actinomycetota; class Actinomycetes; order Streptomycetales; family Streptomycetaceae; genus Streptomyces. The sequence goes on along the minus strand of NZ_JAAGLR010000324.1, from coordinate 2,991 downwards.
ACTTCAGCCCCCCGTCACGCCGCCCCGTCCCCCTTTCCCAGCGCCGCCGTCATCATCGCCTTCGCGACCGGTCCCGCCAGGCCGTTGCCGCTCACCTCGGCGCGGGCCGCGTCGGAGTCCTCGACCATGACGGCGACCGCGACCTGCTTGCCGTCCGCGCCCTTCGCGTAGGAGGTGAACCAGGCGTACGGGGTCTCGCTGTTGTTCTCGCCGTGCTGGGCCGTACCGGTCTTCGCGCCGACCGTGGCGCCGGGTATCGCCGCGTTGGTGCCCGTGCCCTTGGCGACGACCGTCTCCATGGCGGAGCGCAACTGCCGTGCGGTGTCCTCGCTCACGACGCGGGTCGTCCTCGTGTCCCCGTGGGTGCTGAGCACGTCCCCGTCGCCGTTGGTCGTGCGGTCGACGAGGTAGGGCGTGGCGAGTTCGCCGCCGTTGGCGAGCGCGGCCGAGACCTCCGCCATCTGGAGCGGGGTCGCTGTGACGTCGAACTGGCCGATCCCCGAGAGCGCCGTCTGCGCCTTGTCCATGCCCTTCGGGTACACGCTCGGATAGGCCCGTACGGGCACGTCCTGGTCGTCCGTGTTGAAACCGAACTTCTCCGCCATCGCGCGGACCTTGTCCTGCCCGAGGTCGGCGGCCATCTTCCCGAAGACCGTGTTGCACGAGTACTGGAGCGCCACGCGTATCGAGGCGTTCTCGCAGGGCGCGGAGGCCGACTCGTTGGTCAGGTCCTTCGTGGACAGGGGCAGGTGGTAAGGGTCGGGACTGTCCGTGCGCGCGTCCACGGAGGCGTACAGGCCGTCCTCCAGGGCCGCCGCCGCGACGACGAGCTTGAACGTCGAGCCGGGCGGCAGGGGCTGGCGCAGCGCACGGTTCACCTCGGGCTTGTCCGGATCGGCGAGGAGGGCCTTCCACGCCGAGCCGTCGTCGCTCCCGGTGATCTTGGACGGATCGTACGAGGGCGTCGAGACCATGCCGAGGATCTTGCCCGTCTCCGGGTCGAGCGCGAGCGCCGCGCCCTTCTTGTTCCCGAGGGCCTCGTACCCGGCCTTCTGCACGGCGGGATCGATCGTGGTGACGACGTCGCCCGGCTTCGCGCGGCTGCGCGTGAGCGCGTCCGCGGGGCTCTGGAGGCGCGTGTCGGAGCCGTCGAGCAGATCCTTGTAGACGCCCTCCAGCATCGTCTGGCCGTACACCTGCGAGGTGTAGCCCGTCACGGGGGCGTAGAGCGGCCCGTTCTCGTAGGTGCGCTCGTAGCGCAGGTCGCCGCTGTCGGTCTCGCGCGAGCCCGTCACGGCGCTCCCGCCCACGACGATGTCGCCGAGCGGGTCGGCGTAGCGCGCCATGACCGTGCGGTGGTTGCCCTCGGCGGAGGAGAGCGAGGGCGCTTCGTAGAACTGCACCCACGTCGCCCTCGCGAGGAGGGCCAGTACGAGGAGCAGCACGAAGACCGAGGTGTTCCTGATCGTCCTGTTCATCACCAAGAGGGACGAACAGTCGTGCGGGCCGAGTTCCTGACCGGGCCGATTCTCAGCCGGCTTTCATTCGATCGCGTGTACGAGAGGAGTCGTGTTGACCTGGAGGGACCCGTGCGCCCCGCCTCCGCACCGGCCCTTCGGCTCCCCCCGTCATCGTCGTCGCGCCGCCGTCACGCCCGCATCGTCGCGAAGAAGCGGTCCGCGTCCTCCGGGTCCGCGAGTCGTCCCAGCTCCAGCCACGAGCCGTCCGCGAACCGCAGCCGGAAACGCGCGAACCCGCGGGGCTGGTTCGGCTCGGCCTCGATACGGGCCTCGCTCGCCGGGAAGTGGGTGAGGAGCGTGAAGTCGGCGGCGCGCGTCGGGGCGAGCCTGCGGCCGGGCGAGGCCGCGAGGTGGACGCCCTCGCGGGTCAGCAGCACGAGCCGTTTCGGGCTCGGCGACCGCTTGTACCAGAGCAGCAGGAGCTGACCGGCGGTACGCGCCCAGTCCCCGTCGAAGAACGGAGGGTTCGGGGGCCGCGCGCCCTCCTCCGTGGTGGACGGCTCCGTGTCCCGGTCCCGCTTGCCGTCGAGGCGCTGCTCCAGGCTGTCGAGCAGTGTCATGAGGAGCAGGACCGGTACGACGACCACGAAGAACACCGCACCGAGCACGTACATCAGCCAGTGATGCCGCGCCTTCAGCCGTACCTTGCCCACCTCGTGCCGCACGGCGGCGGGCGGCTTCGGTATCGGCCCCGGCAGCTCGCACCACACGAGCGCCACGGGGTCGCTCCCGAGGAGTGAACGGGCCCGCCGGTGCACCTTGCGTTTCGCCATGCACATGATCCTATGGACGTGCGGCGGGGGTGGGGAGGGTTTCGCGCGTATCCGGCCCGGCCGCCCCCCGCTTCCCGGTCCGCGGCAGCCAGTACGTCGCCAGCGCGGCCCCCGCGAAGACGGCCGCCGTGATCGCCAGGCTCGCCCGCGTCCCGCCCGTGAAGCCGCCCGCCACGAGCGAGCCGAAGACCGCCGTCGCGAGGCCCGCCGTGTTCTGCCGGGCCGCGTTGAGCACCCCCGCCGCGACCCCGGCGCGCGCCGCAGGGACCGCCTCCATCATCAGCGTCGTGAGCGCGGGCACGGTCAGCGCGCACCCCAGCGCGAGCGGTACGAGCGCGAAGGCGAGCGCCACCGAGGACGTCCTCGGACCCGTCGCGAGCAGCAGGAACAGCGCCCCGGCCAGCGCGAGCACCTGCCCCGCGAGCATCGGCGACCGCGCCCCGAACCGCGCCGTGAGCCGCCCGGACACGACGTTCGTCACCGCGATGAGCGACGTCATCGGCAGGAAGAGCAGCCCCGTCTCCAGCGCCGAGTTCCCCTGCGCCTGCTGGAAGAACAGGCTGTACAGGAAGACGAGCCCGAAGAACCCCGTGCTCGCCGCGCACCCCGCGAGCAGCGCCGTCGCGACCGCGCGCCCGCGCAGCAGCGCGAGCGGCACGGCCGGTTCGGCGGCGCGCCGCTCGGCCCGTACGAAACCG
>NZ_JAAGLR010000295.1 GCF_010548245.1 Streptomyces sp. SID11385 | reverse complement strand
GTGGTGCGGGCCAGGTGGAGGGTGCGGCGCAGGGCGGCGGGCGCGGGGCGGCGCAGCCAGGTGAACCACAGGGTGTTGCGCAGCCCGAGGACGCGCCGGCCGGTGCTGTCGCGCACCGCGGAGGGCGCGTGGTGCACCGTCAGCTCCGGGCTGTACGCGAGCCACCAGCCCGCGCGCTGGAGGTCGACGGCGAGCAGCTCCTCCTCGCCGCCCAGCCACAGACCCGGGTGGAAGCCGCCCGCCGCGGTGAACGCGTCACGGCGCAGCACGGTCGCCGCCGCGAGGAAGGAACCGAGCGCGGGGCCCGGCAGCCAGTCGGGCCCGGTGAGCGGCGAGTCGCGCAGCTCGGCGACGACCGGGTCCTCGGTGCCGCCGGGCTCCACGACGATGCGCGCGGTGACGGAGGCCAGGCCGGGGGCCGCGTCGAGCAGAGCCGCGGCGCGGCTCAGGGAGCCGGGTGCCCACCACGAGTCGTCGTCGCAGAAGGCGAGGTAGGGCGTGCGCGCCAGCCGGGCGGCGAGGTTGCGGGCCACCGCGCCGTGGTTGCGGCTCAGACGCAGCAGCCCCATCTCCGGGAAGCGCGCGGCGACAGCGTCCGCGCTGCCGTCCCGCGAGGCGTTGTCCGCGACGACCACCGGGGGCCGTTCCGGAAGTGCGCGCAACTTTTCCAGAGTGCGCAGGAGTTCGGGGCGGCGATTGTGCGTGATGACGAGCACGGTGACGGGGTGGCTCATCGCGAGACCTCCGTAGGGGGACCCGGAGCGGGACAGTGGCGCGCTGTGCCGCGCTCGACCTCCCGTACCGCGCGCTCGACGGCGGGCGGGAGCGGGGCGCGGTGGCGCAGCAGCGCGCGCGGGAGCCGGTCGAG
>NZ_JAAGLR010000264.1 GCF_010548245.1 Streptomyces sp. SID11385 | reverse complement strand
GGGACGACACGGACCCCCTGCTCGCGCTCGCACCGCGGCTCGCCGGGGTGGCCGGGGCGCGGGACGCCGCGCGGGTCGTCCGCGAGGCACTGCGTACCGGCGCGGGCGCGCCCGGTGGTGAGGACTGTCTGCTGATCGCTCTCGTACGGGAGTGACGCGGCGGCAGGCGGGGGCCGGTCCGTGCCCGGACCGCTCTCGTACGGGGACGTGCCGCTGCGTGACGGGGGCCCGGCGGTGCGCCGCGTTCAGGCTCCCGCGACGCGTCCCGTGCCACGGTTCCTCCCCGGCGTCCTCGGCATGACGCGCTCGATGTCGCCGCGCAGGACATCGGTCTGGGCGTGGCCCGCGAACTGGCCGGTGAGGCGGTACATCTGGCGCAGCCGGTCCCAGGTGCGCAGCGAGGACGTCTCGCCGATCGACTGGAGCGCCAGCCGGGCGTAGAAGTCGGCCTGTTCGGGGTCGTTGCCGAGGAAGCAGGCCGAGGCCATCGAGAGGTGGTCGAAGATCTGCGAGCGCTGGCGTTCGGCGTTGCGCAGGGCGAGGGCGCGCTTGGCGTGGGCCTGGGCGACGGGTGCCGCGCTGGGGTCGTGCTCGGCGAGGGTGCGGTAGGCGAGGGCCTGCATGCCGTACAGGTCGGCCTCGTCGAACATCTGCATCCAGCTCAGATGCTCCCCCACGCCCTTGTCCGAGACGAAGAGTTCCTCCGCCTCGCCGAGCGTGCGGCGCATCGCCTGGCCGTGGCCCATCGAGGCGTGCGCCCACGCCTCGATGGTGCGGAACATCGCGCGGGTACGGGGCAGGGCGCCCTCGCCCGCGCCGGAGCCCGCGAGCTTCATGAGGTCGAGGGCCTCGCCCGGGTCGCCGAGGTGGATCTTCTGGCGCGCGGCGCGGGAGAGCGCCTCGCTCGCGCGGGGCCGGTCGCCGCCCTCGCGGGCCGCGTGCGCGGCGATGAGGAAGTACTTCTGCGCGGTGGGTTCGAGGCCGACGTCGTGGGACATCCAGCCGGCGAGCACCGCGAGGTTGGCGGCGACGCCCCACAGCCTGCGCTGGAGATGCGCGGGGTGGTGGTAGGCGAGCATGCCGCCGACCTCGTTGAGCTGGCCGACGACGGCCTTGCGCTGGAGGCCGCCGCCGCGGGAGGCGTCCCAGGCGCGGAAGACCTCGACGGAGTTCTCGAGTTCGTCGATCTCCTGGGAGCCGACAGGAGCCGCTTCGTAGCGGTCCCAGCCCGCCGGTTCGGCGTGGAGGGGGTCGCCGTCGCGCGGCCGGTCGGCCGCGAGGACGGGGTCGGTGTGCAGCCAGTCGTGCATGGCGGTGCTGAGGGCGGAGCCCGCGGCGAGCGCGGCACCCGCGCCCACCAAGCCGCGTCGGTTGAGCATGAGGTCCATTCCCGTGAATTCGGTGAGGAACGCGGCCGTCTTCTCGGGCGCCCACGGCACACCGTCGGGGTTGTCGACGCTCCCCCCGGTGTGCGCGCTCCCCGCGCGCCCGCGCCTAACCAGGCCGAGATCCTCGATGGTCACGACACGGCCGAGACGCTCGGTGAACAGGGCGGCCATCACCCGCGGTACCGGGTCGCGGGGAATTTCACCCACGTCGATCCAGCGCCGTACGCGCGAGGTGTCGGTGGCGAGCTGGGGGTGGCCCATGGCCGCCGCCCGCCGGTTCACCAGTCTCGCGAGTTCGCCCTTGGACCAGCCGGTCATGCCGAACAGGTCACCAAGGCGGGTGTTGGGTTGTCCGCTCACGTCAAGCCCCCAGGTTCTCGGCTGATTTGACACTAACGGCCGGTCACGTGCGGAGCGAGTATTCGCCAGGGTTCGCCAGGGTGCGCCAGATGGTCTGCCATGGCGCGCCGGGTGTCGGGTAGGAAGCGCGCCAACCCGGCCCGGCGCCCTGTCGGCACTCCCCAGGGTGTCGCAGGTCACCGGGCCGGGCGGGCGCGTCCGATGCGCGGGCCCACGAAGGGCTCGCGGGCCCAGGAAGGGATACGCCCACCCCATGTACACCGCTCAGTCGCCTCTCTCCGCGCCACCCCGCGCGCCACGTGCGCGCCAGCCCGGCGCCCCGTTCCTCGACCCCGCGCGGGCGGCGGCCGTGCCGTTCGCC
>NZ_JAAGLR010000227.1 GCF_010548245.1 Streptomyces sp. SID11385 | reverse complement strand
CGCGCGACGCCTGGAACCCGCTCACCGCGACCGCGACCCCGCGCGCCGAGGCCCGCCGTCTCGCCGACGACGCCCTGCGCGGCATCCGCCTCGCCCTCGCGGACACCGACTTCACCGACCCGGCCCTCGCGCACCGCCTCCTCGTCCACGAACTGCCGCGCTCCGTCGACCGCGCCTTCGGCACGGCTCCCTCCTGCGCGCACCAGCGGCCGGGCACCCCCGTCCCCGGGAACCCGTACGCGCCGGACCCGCCCGGCCAGGACGCGCCCGAGCCGCCGCACACGCCCTCGGGGCGCGGCTTCTGGGCGGGGTGCGGGGTGTTCCTCGCGCTGGGATGCACGTGCCGCATGTGCTGCGCGGAGGAGTACGAGGGCCCGTGGTCGGGCAAGACCCGCCACGGCTGCTGCCACTACGCGGACTGCTGCGACGTGTGCGACTGCTGCAGTTGCGGTGACGGGTGCGGTTGCTGCGGCTGCGACGGGTGCTGCTGCGACTGCTGAGCGCGGGGCGGCGGGGGCGCCGTGCGGAGTGTGGGGGGCGGTGGTGCCTCAGCGGATCTCGGGCGGGGAGATCCGTGAGGTGGGCAGGGCCGAGTCCGCCACGCCCCACTTCTTGAGGATCTTGGCGTAGGTGCCGTCGGCGATGAGGACGTTGACGGCCTTCTGGAAGGCGGGCGTGAGGTCGCTGCCCTTCTTGAAGGCGAAGCCGACGTCGAGGCGGTGGTACTCGTTGAGGAACTTCAGCCCCTGCTGCTGGTCGACCGCGTACCGCAGCCCGTTGATCGTCGACATGACGACATCGGTGCGGCCCTGCTGGAGCGAGCCCCAGATGGCGCCCTGCTCGGAGTAGGTCTTGACGCTGTACGGCTTCTTCCCGGCCTTCTCGCACAGCGACTTGTTCTGCTCCAGCGTCACCTCGAAGGTCGTGCCCGCGCCGGTGCCGATGTTCTTGCCGCACAACTGGGTGAGATCGGTGATCTTGGCGAGTTTCTCGTCGGCTCGGGTCGCGAAGCCCTGGCCGTCGTTGATGTACGTGACGAAGTCGATCGTCTTGCGGCGCTCGTCGGTGACCCCGAAGTTGCCCGTCCCGACGTCGTACTTGCCGCTGCCGAGGGCAGGCAGGATGGCCTCGAAACTCGCCTCCTGCCGGTCGATCGTGATGCCGAGGACTTTGGCGACGCCCTCGGTGATCTCCACGTCCACGCCCGCGGCGGTCTTGCCGTCCTCCAGGTAGGTCGCGGTGGGCGGGGCGCCGATCGCGCCGCCGAGCGTGAGCTTGCCCGCCTTCCGGACGCGCTCCGGCAGCAGCCGGGCCGCGGCGGCGTCCTTCCTCACCCCGGAGACGACGTTCCCGGTGGGAAGCCGGCCGGCCTTCTTCTCGGCGGAGCCGGCGGCGGCCGCCGCCCCGCCCGTACCTCCACCGCCGCCCGAGCCCGAGGGATCGCCGGAACCGCAGGCGGTGAGCGAGGCGAGCGCGGAGGCGGCGAGCAGGGCGAGTACGGCATGACGGCGCGCGGAACGGGGGACTGGGGCTCTCATGGCGGGACTCCAGAACGGCAGGCGTGAACGACGCGGGACAGGGTGGCGCGAGGGGAGGGGTGTGCGCGTGAAGGCGGGGCCGCGGGGCGGAAGCGGGAAGCGGGCACGACGGCGTGGCCCGCACGGGCGCGTCACGGCGTCACGGCACGTACCGCCGCGCGGGAACGCGGAACGGCACGGCGGCAGGACACACGGGACGGCGAAGAAGAGGGAGAAAAGGGGGCGCGAGCCCGGCCGGAGGGCCGTCAGCTACGAGGCGCGCCACCGCAGCACGTACGACAGGACGCCGACCACACCCGACCGAAGTCGATGTGAGACCGCGTCACCAGACGCCGCTGCGACAGATTCATGCGGACCAGTGGAACAGGCGTCCGGGCCGCCGTCAACGAATTGAGACGGGCTGTTCGGGATGTGGGACGGAGACCGGGGGCGGAGCCGGGGCCGGGGGCTTGACAGAGGCGCGAGCGGCTCCCGTACTCTCGGCGAAGGTCCGTGCTGAGGGGCGCGGGCCGCGTGAAGACGGAACACCGTGCGGCGACTTCGCCACGGAGTTCCGCATGCCTTTCGACGCACCAGCCTCCGACGCTCCCGCTTCCGGGGAACGCGCCGCCTCCACCGCTCCCGCCTCCGACGCTCCCGCCACCGGGGAACGCGCCGCCTCCGACGCGCGCGCTTTCGCGGACCGCCCGCAGGGGCCGCCGCCCGACCCCGGACCGCCCCCCGAGCCGGGCAAGGCGCCCGCCGGCACGCTCCGCATCGTGCCCGTGCGCCGTACCGGCCAGTGGATCGCCGCGCTCGTCGTGCTGCTCCTGCTCGCGATGGCGGTCAACTCGCTCGCGCGGAACAAGGCGTTCCAGTGGGACGTCGTCGCCGACTACTGCACGACCTCCGCCGTGCTGCGCGGACTCGGCCTGACCCTGTGGCTCACCGCGCTCGTCATGGTGCTCGGCTTCGTGCTCGGCACCCTGCTCGCGCTCGGCCGGATGTCGTCGAACCCGGTGCTGAGCTGGGTCTCCTCGGGATACATCTGGTTCTTCCGCTCGACGCCGATCCTCGTCCAGCTCCTCTTCTGGTTCAACATCGGCGCCCTCTACCCGCACCTCGGACTCGGCATCCCCTTCGGCCCCGAGTTCGTCACCGTCAAGACCGTCAACCTCCTCGGCCCCGTCACCGTCGCCGTACTCGGCCTGACCCTCCACGAGGCCGCCTACGCCGCCGAAGTGGTGCGCGGCGGGCTCCTCTCGGTGGACAGGGGACAGATCGAGGCCGCGCAGTCGCTCGGCCTGAGCCCCTGGCGCCGGCTGCGCCGCATCGTGCTGCCGCAGGCGATGCGCGCCATCGTGCCCCCGGCGGGGAACATGCTCATCGGCGCGCTCAAGGGCACCTCGATCGTCAGCGTCATCGCCGTGCAGGACCTCCTCTACTCCGTGCAACTCGTCTACCACCGCACCTACCAGGTCATCCCGCTGCTGCTCGTCGCCACGATCTGGTACGCGCTCGTGACGACCGTGCTCAGCGTCGGCCAGCACTACGTCGAGAAGCACTACGCGCGAGGGGCCGAGCGCTCATGAGCCCCGTGCGCGAGGACGCGCCCGTCGTCGTGGTGGTCGGGGCCGGGCCCCGGGCGACCGGGCTCCTGGAACGTATCGCCGCCAACACCGCTGCCGGGTACGGGGGTTCGGAACCCGCCTTCGTCCTGCACCTTGTCGACCCGTATCCGCCGGGACCCGGACGGATCTGGCGGCGCGAGCAGTCGCCGCTGCTGTGGATGAACTCCATGGCAGAGGACACGACGCTCTTCACCGACGAGACCGTCGAGATCGAGGGCCCTGTCGCGCCGGGGCCCGCGCTTCACGAATGGGCCGGGATCGAGGGCCGCACCTTCCCCGACCGCCGCACCCAGGGCGCCTACCTGCGCTGGGCGTACGAGCGGGCCCGCGCCGCACTGCCGCCCGGCATCGTCGTGCACGAGCACCGCACCCGCGCCGTCCGCGTCGAAGGGCCGCGTGAGGGACGGCAATCGGTGTGGCTCGCGGACCGCGAACCCCCGCTCACCGCCGACCTCGTCGTCCTCACCCTGGGCCACCAGGAAGCGGAACTCGCCACGGAGGAAAGGGAGTTCACCACGCACGCGGCACGCGAGGGCCTCACGTACCTGCCGCCCGACTACACCGCGGACACCGACCTGCGCGGGCTGCGCGCCGGGGAACCCGTCCTCGTGCGCGGCCTCGGCCTCGCCTTCGTCGACCTCATGGTGCTGCTCACCGAGGGCCGCGGCGGGCGCTGGACCCCGGAGGGCCGGTACGTACCCTCGGGCAAGGAGCCGGTGCTGTACGTGGGTTCGCGCCGCGGCGTCCCGTACCACGTCAAGCTCGGCTACCGCCTGGAGGGCGAACTCCCCGAGCTGCCCCGCTTCTTCGGTCCCGAACAGACCGCCGGCCTGCTCGCACGACCGGGGCCCCTCGACTTCCGCGCCGACGTGTGGCCGCTCGTCGCCAAGGAACTCGGCTGGGCGCACTACCACCGCCTGCTGACCACCCGCCCGCAGGTCTTCGCCGTCGACGGCGCCGCCTTCGCGTCCGGGTACGCGGCGGCCGACCCGTACGACGGAAGCCTCGACGCCTTCGTCCGTACGGTGGTGCCCGAGGCGGCCGACCGGCTCGACCTCGACGCGCTCGACCGGCCGCTGGCCGGGTGGACCGCGCGCACCCAGGAGGAGGTGCAGGCGCGGCTCCTCGCGCACATCGACGCGGACCTCGACCGCCGCCACGACCCCGCGCACAGCGAGGACCTGTCCGTCTTCATGGCGCTGCTCTCCGTCTACGGACAGCTCATGCGGCTCGGTGACCTCGGGGCCTGGTGGCACGGCTTCTTCAGCTTCCTCGCCTCCGGCCCGCCCGGACCGCGCCTGCGCGCGCTGCGCGGGCTCGCGGAGGCGGGACTCGTGCGCTTCCTCGGCGCGGACATGACCGTACGGGCCGTGGACGGCGCCTTCGAGGCGCGCTCGGCGAGCCTGCCGGGGCACCCGGTACGGGCCAGGGCGCTTGTCGAGGCGCGGCTGCCGCAGCCGGAGGCCGGACGCGTACGGGACCCCCTGCTGCGAGGGCTGTTCGCGGCGGGGGCGCTCGCGACGGCGGACGGGCTCCTCGCGGTGGCACCCGCGGACGGCCGGGTGCGGTGGAACGACGGGAGCACGCACCCGCGCCTCTTCGCGCTCGGACCGCACACGGACGCGCGCGGGGCGGGGGCGTTCACACGGCCGCGTACCAACAGCCCGGCGTTCCGGCAGAACGACGCGACGGCGCGGGCGCTGTTGGCGGGGGTGGCGGGAGGCGTGGGCGGGTCGGAGGCGCCGGGGACCGCGGGGGTCGCGGGGGCGCCGGGGGGCGCGGGGGTGTCCGGTGTGCCGTCCGGCGGGCCGGGGAGCGAGCCGGGCCCGGACCCGGGGCGTGGTCCTGATCCCGCCTCCGTATCGACCCGTACCTCCGTTGTGAAGGAGTCAGTCCGTTGAGTGCCGCAGGTTTGTCGAGTGCCGCAGGTCCCCTTGGTGCCACCGTCGAGCCGGCGCGGCCCATGGTGGAGATCAGCGGGGTGCACAAGAGTTTCGGGAAGCAGGAGGTGCTGCGGGGGATCGATCTCACCGTGCGCGCGGGCGAGGTGACGGTCGTGCTCGGTCCTTCGGGCTCGGGGAAGTCGACGCTGCTGCGCACGATCAACCACCTGGAGAAGGTCGACCGGGGGACCGTGCGTGTCGACGGCGAGCTGATCGGCTACCGGCGGCGCGGGGACACGCTGCACGAGCTGCGCGAGCGCGAGGTGCTGCGGCAGCGGACCGCGATCGGCTTTGTGTTCCAGAACTTCCACCTCTTTCCGCACCTGACCGTCGAGGAGAACATCGTGGAGGCGCCGGTCGCCGCGCTCGGTGTCCCGGCGCGCGAGGCGCGGGAGCGGGCGCGTCGGCTGCTGGAGCGGGTCGGGCTCGGCGAGAAGGCCGGCGCGTACCCGGGCACCCTCTCCGGCGGACAGCAGCAGCGCGTCGCCATCGCCCGCGCGCTCGCCATCGAGCCGCGCCTGCTCCTCTTCGACGAGCCGACCTCGGCGCTCGACCCCGAACTCGTCGGCGAGGTGCTCGACGTCATCCGCGATGTCGCGCGCCAGGGCGCCACGATGATCGTCGTCACGCACGAGATCGGCTTCGCCCGGGAGGTCGCCGACACGGTGGTCTTCATGGACGAGGGCCGGATCGTGGAGCAGGGGACGCCGGGGGAGGTGCTGGTGAGTCCGCGGGAGGAGCGGACGAAGGGGTTCTTGTCGAAGGTGTTGTGAGGGGGGGGGAGGGGGGGTGGGGGCTTGGTGGGGGCGGGCTCTCGTTGGGGAGATCGGCCTGCGCTCGCGCCCCGCCGAGGCACCGCAGGGCAGCCCGCGCTTCGCCGACGCGCCCCGGGGCAGCTCGCGCTTCGCCCGACGCACCCCGGGGCAGTTCGCGCTCCGCCCGACGGACCCCGGGGCAGCCCCCGCTTCGCCCGACGCACCCCCCAGGGCAGCCCCCGCCCTCCCAGGGGGGCGACCCCAACACCAATTCTTCCAGCCCCACCCCACCCCTCCCCCCGATTCCGCCCCCACCCCCCGAATCTGTGGACAACTCCGCGGAAGTCGTCACGCCTCTCACCCGTACGGGTGGCGAGTGTCGCGCAAGACCCCGAGATATCCACAGGTTCCCGCCCGTAACGAGCCCTCCACGTCCATCCGCTTCCCCGGAAACCACCCGAAAGAGAAAAGCAGCCGTGCCCGAGAACACCCCTACCCCGCCCTCGCCGGCCCCCCCGCCCTCCACCTCACCCCGCCCGCCTTCCCCCTCCGCGTCCTCGCCCTCACTGCCGTCCCCGTCCCCGTCCCCGCTCACGACCTCGCCCCCACTGCCGTCCCCGCTCACGCCCCCGACCCCGCCCACAGCCCCCTCCCCAACTCCGCCCTCCTCCCCCTCCGCACCCCCATCGACCTCCCCCTCCCCACCCCCCACCCCCCGCCGGCTCCACCTCGCCGTCGCCATCGACGTCCCCGGCGCCACCCACGCCGACGACTTCCTCCCCCTCGCCCGGGTCGCCGACGAGGGGCTGCTCGACTTCCTCACGCTCGGCGATTCCTTCGCCGCGCCCGGGCTCGACGCGCTCTCCGTCCTCGCGCGGCTCGCGCCCGGTACCCGGCGCGTGGGGCTCGTGCCGACCGTGACCACGACGCACACCGAGCCCTTCCACGTCCAGGCCCAGCTCGCCACGCTCGACTGGGTCAGCCGGGGGCGGGCCGGGTGGCGGCCGGGCGTCTCCACGAGCGAGGGCGAGGCGCGGCTCTTCGGGCGGCGGGCCGCCGTCACCGCGCGCGAGGCGTGGCGGGAGGCGGGTGAAGTCGTCGAAGCCGCAAGGCTGTTGTGGGACAGCTGGGAGGACGACGCGGAGATACGGGACCTTTCCACCGGCCGCTTCGTCGACCGCGACAAGCTCCACTACGCCGACTACTCCGGCACCACCTTCTCCGTGCGCGGCCCCTCCATCGTGCCGAGGCCGCCGCAGGGTCACCCGGTGATCGTGGCCGACGCGGACGATCCCGTACGGCGCGCCTTCGCGGTCCGTCACGCCGATGTGCTCCTCGTCGGGGCGAGCAGCCGCGAGCAGGCCGCCTCGTTCTCCGCCGAGGTACGGGCCGAGGCCGCGCGCGCCGGACGGGAGCCCGCCGACGTACGTGTCCTCGCCTCGCTCACCGTCGACCTGAGCGGGGGCGAGCAGGCCGCCGAACCCGGACACGGCGGGGGCGGGCCCCGGCCCACCGCGCACGGACCGCACTACCGGGGCGGGCCCGTCGACCTCGCCGAACTGATCGGCGACTGGTACGCCGCCGGGGCCGTCGACGGCTTCCACCTGCGCCCCGCCGCACCCGGCCGTGACCTCGAACGCCTCGTCAACGGCACCGCCGCCCTGCTCCAGCACCGCGGCGTCTTCCGCGCCTTCCACCCCGGCAGCACCCTGCGCGAACACCTCGGCCTCGCCCGCCCCGCCAACCTCCACCTCACCGCCCGACCCACCGGAGCCACCGCATGAGCCACCAACGCCCGCCCCACCAGCCCCGCTCCACCCCGCCCGACCACGTCCAAAAGACCCGCTCCACCCCACCCGACCACTCCCACGAGCCCCGCCCCACCCCGCCCCACCGCTCCCCGCGGCCCCGTCCCCTCCCGTCGCCCCACCGCTCCCAGCCGTCCGGCACCCACCGTCCCCTCCACCTCGCCGCCCACTTCCCCGGCGTCAACAGCACCACCGTCTGGTCCGATCCGCGTTCCGGCTCGCAGATCGCCTTCGACTCCTTCGTCCACCTCGCCCGCACCGCCGAACGCGGCCTCTTCGACTTCTTCTTCCTCGCCGAGGGACTGCGGCTGCGCGAGCACAAGGGCCGCATCCACGACCTCGACGTCGTGGGCCGTCCCGAATCGCTCGCCGTCCTCAACGCCGTCGCCGCCGTGACCGAGCGCCTCGGTCTCGCCGCCACCGTCAACAGCACCTTCAACGAGCCCTACGAACTCGCCCGCCGCCTCGCGAGCCTCGACCACCTCAGCGGTGGCCGCGCCGCCTGGAACGTCGTCACCTCCTCCGACGCCTTCACCGGAGAGAACTTCCGCCGCGGCGGCTATCTCGACCGCGCCGAGCGCTACACGCGCGCCGCCGAATTCGTCGCAACCGCACGGGAGTTGTGGGACAGCTGGAGCCCCGACGGGGCCCCGCGCCCCTTCGCCTACCACGGCCGGCACTTCTCGATCGAGGGCGAGTTCACCCTGCCCCGCTCCCCGCAGGGGCACCCCGTCGTCATCCAGGCCGGGGACTCCGCCGAGGGCCGCGACTTCGCCGCGAGCACCGCCGACGTCATCTTCACGCGGCACGGCACGCTCGTGGCCGGGCAGGAGTTCTACGCCGACGTCAAGGGCCGCCTGCCGGGATACGGGCGCACGGCCGACGATCTGAAGATCATGCCGGGCGTCACGGTCGTCGTCGGCGACAGCGACGCCGACGCGCAGGAGAAGGCCGCGGAGATCCGCCGCCTCCAGGTCTCCCCGCAGAACGCCCTGCTCGCCGCCGAACAGGTCTGGGGCACCGACCTCTCCGGCTTCGACCCGGACGGGCCGCTGCCCGCCTTCGATCCCGTCGTCGACTCGGACGTTGTCCAGGGACGGGTACGGCAGGGCGATCCCCGTGCGCTCGCCGAGAAGTGGCGCGCCCTCGCCCGTACCAAGAACCTCTCGCTGCGCGAGACGGCGATCGAGGCGAGCGGGCGCCAGTCCTTCGTCGGCTCGGCGGCGACGATCGCCGAGGCGATGAGTCACTTCGTCGACTCCCGCGCCGCGGACGGCTTCATCCTCGTCCCGCACCTCACCCCCGGCGGCCTCGACGAGTTCGTCGACCAGGTCGTGCCCCTCCTCCAGGAACGCGGCGCCTTCCGTACGGCGTACACGGGCCCGACCCTGCGCGACCACCTCGGCCTGAGCCACCCCGCCACCCGCCGGACCCCGAAGGACGCCGCCGCATGAGCCCCGTACGGAACGACACCGCGACCACCGGCACGGCCCCGGCCGCCCCCGCACCGGCCGCCCCCGCCCTCGCCGACTGGCGGCAGTGGCGCGCCGACCGCGCCGAGGCCCTCACCGCCCCCTGGGGTCCGCTCTCCGTCACCGGCACGCACTGGCTCGACGACTACCCGGACGGACTTCTTCCGGACATTCCCGGGCGCTGGCGCGCGGCCGGGGAACGCGTCTCGCTCACGCGCGGCGCGGGGCTGCTCGTCCGGGGACGGCCCTACGCGGGCGAGGCGCTGCTCGCCGCCGACACGGGCCCCGCCGCGCGTGCCCAGGTCGCCCACCGTCGCCGCAGGCTCGCCGTCCTGGAGCGCGAGGGGGCGTGGGCGGTACGGGTGCACGACCCCGACGCGCCCGCGCGCCGCGCCTTCCCCGGACTCGAAGTGAGCCCCTGGGAGGCCCGCTGGTCGGTCGAGGGCCGCTTCGTCCCCTACGAGGCGGCGCGGACCGTGCGGGTGCCGAACGCGGACGGACGCGAGCGCGGGCTCGCCCTCGCGGGTGAACTGCGCTTCTCCGTCGACGGGTTGGCTTACGCACTGCATGCCGGGGTGCGGCCGGACGGTGGTCTGACGGCCGTCTTCGCGGATGCCACGAGCGGCGTGGACAGTCACCGCTTCCGCTTCCTGTCCACCCCCGCGCCCGCCCCCGACGGCGCGGTCCCGGTGGACTTCAACCGGGTGGTGCTGCCGCCCTGCGCGCTGAGCCCGCACTTCCTGTGCCCTTTCCCGCCGCCCGGGAACACCCTGGCTCTCGCCGTCGCCGCGGGCGAACGGCGGCTCGCGCGGGCGGGTGGCGAGGAGCCCGGAAGGTCGTGAAGGAATTCTCAAGTGAGCGGTGAGGAAAGGGAGTTGGGGGAGTTTCCGGGGTGATGGACGAGGCCGGAAGTCGCCCTTGTGCGGTCACGGCGCGGTCACAGAAACTCCCCAGCAGCGCCGGTTCGGTGCCCGTGTCCCGTGATCCGGGGCACGCGCCCCGCACCGCGCCTCACGGGCCCGACCCCCACGGCAGGCCCCCCGATTCCCCACTGGAGGAACCACGTGAGGACCAAGCGCACCACCCCCCGCACCGGCACCACGAGACGGACCCGGCTGATCGCCGTGGCCTCCGGCCTCCTCGCCACCGCCGCCTTCGCCGTCCCCGCCGCGCAGGCCGGCGAGGCGAAGGCGTACTCCACCAACCAGCTCACCGCGGCGAGCGATGCCGTGCTCGACGCCGATGTCGCCGGTACGGCGTGGAACATCGACCCGAGCAACGGCAAGGTCCAGGTCACGGTGGACAGCACCGTCTCGCAGGCCGAGATCCAGAAGCTCAAGGACGCGGCCGGGAGCAACGCGGGCGCCCTGGAGATCGAGCGCACCCCCGGCACCTTCAGCAAGCTTATCTCCGGCGGCGACGCCATCTACGCCTCGTCCTGGCGCTGCTCCCTCGGCTTCAACGTCAGGAGCGGCAGCACCTACTACTTCCTCACCGCCGGGCACTGCACCGACGGCGCGGGTACGTGGTGGTCGAACTCCTCGCACTCCACCACCCTCGGCACCACCGCCGGGTCGAGCTTCCCCGGCAACGACTACGGCCTCGTGAAGTACACCAACTCCTCGGTCGCCAAGGACGGCACCGTGGGCAGCGTGGACATCACGAGCGCCGCCAACGCCACGGTCGGCATGAACGTGACCCGGCGCGGCTCGACCACCGGCATCCACAGCGGCACGGTCTCCGCCCTCAACGCCACCGTCAACTACGGCGCGGACGGCATCGTCAGCGGTCTCATCCGCACCAACGTGTGCGCCGAGCCCGGCGACTCCGGCGGCCCGCTCTACTCCGGCAACAAGGCGATCGGCCTCACCTCCGGCGGCAGCGGCGACTGCTCCTCGGGCGGCACGACCTTCTTCCAGCCGGTGACGGAGGCGCTCAGCGCCTACGGGGTCAGCATCTACTGACCCGGGCGGCACGGCAGTACAGGCTGGACGGTACGGGGGTGGGCGGGCCCGGGGCGCGGGCTCACCCACCCCCGTACTCCGGCCCACCCCCGTACCCCGCGCCCACCCCGGTACCGCACGCGCCCGCCCCGTACCGCCCCGGCCACTTCGGCTACTCCGGCACCCCGCTCCCCGCTACGAGCAGCGCCACGGCCTCCGCGAGCGGCCGGGCCGGGAGCCGTTCCCCGTCCCTGCGGCGCAGCGCGACCTCGCCCGCCGCCACCTCGCGGGCGCCGAGCACCGCGAGGTGCGGCACGAGGCGCGCCTGCCGGACGCGCGCCGCGAGGGTCCCCGCGTGTGCCGGGTACCGCCGCGCCCGCAGCCCCGCCGCGCGGCAGCGCCGTACGAAGGACTCCGCGGCCTCCTCCTGCTCCTCGCCCACCGGCACCACGCCCACCTGCACGGGCGCGAGCCAGGCGGGGAAGGCGCCGCCGTGCACCTCGGTCAGCAGCGCGAGGACGCGCTCCAGACTGCCGAGCACACTGCGGTGCACCATCACCGGGCGCGGCCGGGAGCCGTCGGCGGCGCGGTAGTCCAGGCCGAAGGCGGCCGGCTGGTGGAAATCGGCCTGCACGGTCGAGAGGGTGAACTCGCGGCCCGCGGCGTCCCGCGCCTGCACATCGATCTTCGGCCCGTAGAACGCCGCCTCGCCGCGCCCCTCCTCCCAGTCGAGCCCCGAGCCCGCGAGCGCCTCGGTGAGCGCGGCGGCCGACCGCTCCCACATGCCGTCGTCGAGCGCGTGCTTGCCGCCCTCGCCCGGAAGCGAGAGCCGGTAGCGGCTCGGGGTCAGGCCGAGGGCCCGGTAGGCGGTACGGATCAGGGCGAGCGCCCCGGCGACCTCCCCGGCGAGCGAGTCCGGGGCGCAGAACAGGTGCGCGTCGTTGAGGTGGATCGCCCGCACCCGGGTCAGCCCGCCGAGGGTCCCCGAGGGCTCCGCGCGGAACATGCCGCCCAACTCCGCGATACGGAGTGGGAGTTCGCGGTAGCTGCGGGCCTGGGAGCGGTAGATCAGCGCGTGGTGCGGGCACAGGCTCGGGCGCAGCACGAAGTGTTCGCCGCCGACCTCCATCGGCGGGAACATGTCCGCGCGGTAGTGCGCCCAGTGCCCCGAGCGGACGTACAGCTCCTGTTTCCCGAGCACCGGCGAGTGCACGTGGTCGTACCCCACGGCCACCTCCAGGCCGCGTACGTACTCCTCCAGCGCGTGCCGCACGCTCGCGCCGTCGGGGAGCAGGTACGGCAGGCCCGCGCCGAGCAGCGGGTCGGTGCCGTAGAGACCGAGCGCGCGGCCGAGGCGGTGGTGGTCGTGTTCCCGGGCGGGGGAGGGGTCGTTCATGGTCGCTCCTGTGGCTGGGGGAGCGGGTGGCGGCACGGAAGAGCCCCGGGGCACCCGCCCCGGGGCTTCGCTTCGGTACAGCTCTCAGCGCGCCGGGACGTACTCCGGCGTCGTCGTCCACTGGTGGTGCGCGGCGGGCTGCATGTCCCGCAAGGTAGCGGGGCGCGGGGGAAGGGGGCCACCGCTTTTCCGGTACGGGGCGCGGGTGCGGCGTACGGGTGTGACCGCCCCGTCACGTGAGGTCCCGGACCCGTCCGCGACTCCTTCACCGGGCCTTCGCGCGGTCTCGGGGGCCCGTGAGAGGGCAGGGGCGAGAACCGGCCAGGGGCTCGGCAGGTGGCGCGCCTTCGTCGCCGCACCGTTCCCACCGGGGCTTTCGCCCTACGAACCCGGCTTCGCGGAGGCGTACTTGACAGCCGTGCCGGACCGGTGCGGAGGCGTCCGTTCCCTCCGGGCGCACGGCCGGATATCGACCTTGTGTGCGACTGCGGGCCGTCGGAATAGTGGGCGGCGCACGGTGACATGGACGCGGCATTTTCCCGTCCGACGGCGCCGTGCGCGAACGCCTTCCGGTCCCGGCACCCCCACACCGCCGGGACCAACCCCCCACAGGAGGACGTGAAGTGACCGAACGACGGACCACCGTGCGGCGTGCCGCGATCGCGGGAACCGGAGTGGCCGCGCTGCTCGCGGCCGGATTCACCTTCCAGACCGCGAACGCCGCGGAGGCGACCCCCACCGCCCCGCACACCCTCTCGGCGCCGAAGGCCGAAAAGCTCGCCTCGCGACTCGCCCAGGACCTGGGCGCGCACGCGGCGGGAACCTACTACGACGCGCAGGCCAAGCACCTCGTCGTCAACGTGACGGACCAGTCGGCCGCGAAGACGGCCGAGGCGGCGGGCGCGAAGGCGAGAGTCGTCGCGCACACGCTCGCCGAGCTGAAGTCGGCGCGCTCCGCCGTCGCCAAGGAGACCACCGCGATACCCGGCACCTCCTGGGGCGTGGACCCGGTCTCCAACAAGGTCGTCGTGACCGCCGACCACACGGTCAAGGGGGCCCAGCTCAAGAAGCTGACCACCGCCGTCGAGAAGCTCGGCACCGCGGCGACGCTCAAGCAGTCCAAGGGCACCTTCAAGCCCCTCATCGCGGGCGGCGACGCGATCCAGGGCTCCGGCGGGCGCTGCTCGCTCGGCTTCAACGTGACGGTCGGCGGCGAGCCGGCCTTCCTCACCGCCGGGCACTGCACCGAGGCGATCAGCAGCTGGAGCGACGCGGACGGCAACCCGCTCGGCAGCAACGCCGGCTCCGAGTTCCCGGGCAACGACTACGGGCTCGTGAAGTACAGCGGGAACACCGCCCACCCGAGCGAGGTGGACCTCTACAACGGCAGCAGCCAGTCCATCACCGGGGCCGCCGACGCGACGGTCGGCCAGACCGTCACCCGCTCCGGCTCCACCAGCGGTGTCCACAGCGGCGAGGTGACCGGCCTCGACGTGAGCGTCAACTACGGCGCGGACGGCATCGTCGACGGGCTCATCCAGACCACGGTCTGCGCCGAGCCGGGCGACTCCGGCGGCTCGCTCTTCGCGGGCAGCAACGCGATCGGCCTCACCTCGGGCGGCAGCGGCGACTGCACCTCCGGCGGCGAGACCTTCTTCCAGCCGGTCACCGAGGCACTGAACGCCTTCGGCGCCGAGATCGGCTAGCACCACCCCCTCACCCCCAGGGCCCCGGCCCCCGCCTCGCGCGGGGCCCGGGGCCCTGCCGCGTATTCAGCCCGCCCACCGGCCGCACGCCCTCACTCCGCGTACCCCCACTCCCACCCTCCTCGCCCCTCCGCGCTAATCGTACGAACGTTCGACCTGTGGTTTATCGTGGTCTCCACGGAAGGAACCAGGGGGTGCGCGCGAAGGGCCGAGGAGGTGCGAATGGGCAGGTCACCGGGGATCGGCTTCACGCACCTGCGCACCGTCTCGGGCAACTCCGCGCGGTACGGCGCCTCGCACCCCGAGGCGCTTGCCGCGCGGGCCGCCGAGCGGGGCATGGACGCCGTCGCGCTCACGGACCGCGACACCGTCGCCGGAGCCGTGCGCTTCGCCAAGGCGTGCGCCCAGCAGGGCGTGCGGCCCCTGTTCGGGGTCGACCTCGCCGTGGACGCACCCGCCCCGCGGGAGGCACGCGGCGGCGGGCGGCGGCGCG
>NZ_JAAGLR010000196.1 GCF_010548245.1 Streptomyces sp. SID11385 | reverse complement strand
CGACCGTCGCCACCGTCGTCCCGCCGAGCAGCACCGCGAGCGCCCGCCCCGTACGGTCCGGCGGCACGAGCGCCGCCGCCGCGGGCAGCGCGAGAGCGAGGAAACCCGCGTGCGCGAGCGCGGCGACGACGCGAGTGCCGAACAGGACGGCGAAGTTCGTCGTGAGGGCGCCCACCGCGTGCGCGGCGCCGAAGACGAGGACGGCCACGAGGAGACAGGCGCGCCGGGGCCACGCGCGCGCGAGCACGGCGACGAGCGGCGCGCCGACGATCATGCCGACGGCGAAGGCGGGCGTGAGCAGACCGGCCGTCGCGACCGGGACGCCGAGATCCGGCGCGAGCCCGGGCAGCAGCCCGGCGAGCATGAACTCCGAGGTGCCCATGGCGAACACGGCCAGGGCGAGCAGGTACAGGGCGAAGGGCATCGAACGACTCCGAGGAGGACGAGGTACGAGAGGTCGTCTCGTCATCGCCTTCAGTCCCCGGAGCACGTACGCACGCCTGCGGGCCGTGCGGCTGAGGCGGCGCGCGGCGCGAAGAGCGCGGCGGCTCGGCGGCCCCGCGGCTCAGTCGCGCGGAAGCTCAGTGGTTCAGGGGGCTGACGGCGTGACCGAAAGCCCCCGACCTGTCCGACTCGGGACTCGACATGACGCGCACGATACCGCCGAGGCCACCGAAGGGACACGTGTTTGCGGGGGCTCGTCCTCTCGTGTGTGCCTAGGCTCGGGTCCGAAACGGACAGGCGTCAGGGACGGAGAGCGTACGTGGTGAACGAGGCGCGGCAGGACGACGGTGATGACGGGGTGCGGGCGCCGCGCGTGCTCGTGGTGCGCAACAACGACGGGGACGGGGCGGGGAACTGGGCCGAGTGGCTCGTGGAAGGCGGGGTGCGGCTCGATGCCGTACGGGCCTGGGAGGGCGAGCCGCTGCCGGAACGGCTCGCCCACGACGGGCTGCTCGTCCTCGGCGGCGCCTACCTCCCGGACGACGACGCCCGCGCCCCCTGGCTCGCGGCGACCCGTGGACTCGCCCGGCAGGCGCTCGGCACGGGCGTCCCCTACTTCGGGATCTGTCTCGGCGGGCAACTCCTCGCCCACGTCGCCGGGGGAGAGGTGCGCGGGGAGCACGGGACCCCCGAGTTCGGCAGCGTCCGGCTCACGCTGCGTCCCGAGGCGGCCGACGACCCGCTCTTCCACGTGTTGCCCGCGCACCCGCCCGCGATCGAGAACCACGTCGACGCCATCACGGCGCTGCCGCCGGGCGCGCGGTGGCTCGCGAGCAGCGACGACTGCCCGTACCAGGGCTTTCGCCTCGGCCCGGCGGCCTGGGGCGTCCAGTTCCACCCCGAGGCACGCGCCGCGCGCATCCCGCGCTGGAACCCGGAACGCCTTGCCCGCCACGGCGCCCCCGGCCCCGCGCACCTCCACGCCCACGCCCTGCGCGAGGCCCCCGAGGCCGAGGCCGCCTGGCGCACCGTCGCCCACCGCTTCGCCGCGCTGGTGACGGA
>NZ_JAAGLR010000156.1 GCF_010548245.1 Streptomyces sp. SID11385 | reverse complement strand
GCGGTGTCGCCGCCCGGGTCGGTGCCGCCGGGCCCGGTGCCCGGGTCGGTGCCGCCGCCCGGGTCCGTGGCGCCGCCGGTCGGTTCACCGCCGCCCGGCGGTGTCACGGTGCCGCCGGGGGGAGTGCTGCCTGTGGCGCCCGTGCCGTTCTGCTCGCCCGTGCCGTTCTGGCCGTCGTCGGCGGGGGTCGAGGCCGTCGGGTTGCTCGGGCTCGTCCCCGTGCTCGGGCTGTTGCTGCTGCTCGGGGCCTGCGAGACGGGCGGCTTGCGCTTGGCGCCCTTGGCGAGCTTGAGGTCGAAGTCGTGCGCCTTCTTGCCCTTGAGGGCCTGCTTGACGTACTGCGACCAGATCTCGGTGGGCGGGCCGCCGCCGTTCATGCGGGCGACGCCGAGTGCCCCGTAGAGCGGGACGTGCTTGGCGGTCTTCGGGTCCTGGCCCATGACCGAGACGACCGTCGCGAGGTCGGGCGTGTACCCGGCGAAGAGCGCGGCGGTGTCCTCCTCGGCGGTGCCGGTCTTGCCCGCGGCGGGCCGGCCCGCGCCGCGCGCGGCCGTCGCGGTGCCCTTCTCGACGACGCTCTGGAGGATCGACGTCGTGGTGTCGGCGGCCGTGCGCTTGACGGCCCGCGTGGAGTGGCGGCCGGGCAGCTCGACCCGCTTGCCGTCGCGGTCGGTGATCTTGACGACGAGCTGGGCGGAGTTGTGCGTGCCGTGGTTGGCGAGCGTCGCGTACGCCTCGGTCATGCGCAGCACGCTCGGGGTGGCGGTGCCGAGCGCGATCGAGGGGTACGGGGCCAGGGACGGGGTGCCCTTGGCGAGGCCGAGGGCCTCGGCGGTCTTCTTGACCTTCGCGGGGCCGACGTCGACGGCCATCTGCGCGTACACCGAGTTGACGGACTTGTCGGTGGCGACGCTGACGGGGATGCGGCCGTAGTCGCGCTCGTCCTCGTTCTCGGGGCTGAACGGGATGGAGCTGCCCTTGACGGGGCGCTTGCTGGTGCCGTCGTACATCGTGGCGGGCGTGATCGTCTCGCCGTCCTGCGTCGTGGAGTGGTTCTCCAGCGCGGAGGTGAAGACGAAGGGCTTGAACGTCGAGCCGACCTGGAAGTCGGCGCGGGTCGCGTTGTTCGTGTACTGCTTCACCCAGTCGATGCCGCCGTACATCGCGACGACCTGCCCGGTCTTCGGGTCGATCGAGGCGGCACCCGCGCGCACGTTGCGGTCGGCGGGGCGGTTCTTCTTGTCGAGCTTGTCGATGAGCTGGTCGTTCACCGCCTTGACCAGGGCGTCCTGATTGCTCTTCTTGAAGGTGGTGGTGATGCGGTAGCCCTGGTTGGTGAGGTGGTTCTTGTCGATGCCGTTCTCGGCGAGGTAGTTCTTGACGGCCTCGACGAGGTAGCCGCGCTGGCCGGAGAGCGAGGAATTGGTGCTCGTGGGCTCCTTGGGCGTCGGGAACTTCGCCTTCGCGCGGTCCGCCGCCGTCATCCAGTGCTGCTTGACCATGCCGTCCAGCACGTAGGACCAGCGGGCCTCGGCGGCGCGCTTGTTCTCGGGGTAGACGACGACGTCGTACGCGGAGGGCGCGTTGAGGAGCGAGGCGAGGTAGGCGCCCTCGGGGACGGTGAGCTGGCCGACGTCCTTGTCGTAGTAGGCGCGCGCTGCGGCCTGGATGCCGTAGGCGTTGCGGCCGAAGTAGGACGTGTTGAGGTAGCCCTCCAGGATCTCGTCCTTGCTCTTCTCGCGGTCGAGCTTGAGCGAGATGAAGAACTCCTTGGCCTTCCGGGTGACCGTCTGGTCCTGGTCCAGGTAGTAGTTCTTCACGTACTGCTGCGTGATGGTCGAGCCTGACTGCTTGCCCTTGCCGGTCGCGGTGTTCCACGCGGCGCGGACCATGGCCTGCGGGTCGACGGCGGACTCCGTGTAGAAGTCGCGGTCCTCGGCGGCGAGCACGGTGCGCTGGACGGACTTGGGGATCTCGGAGAGCTTCACGTTGACGCGGTTGACGGTGCCGTCGCGCGCGAGGAGGGTGCCGTCCGCGTAGTAGTAGACGTTGCTCTGGAGCTGGGCGTCCTGGTTGCCCTCGGGGATGTCGGTGGTCGCGTAGCCGACGGCGAAGGCACCGCCGAGGAGCGCGATGAGCAGGACGAGGCCGCCGAGCGTCATGCGCCAGGTCGGGAAGAGACGGCGCCAGCCCTTGCGCTTGCGGGACTTGCGGCCCTTCTTCTTGGGCGGCTCGGGTCCTTCGCCGTCGTCGGCGGCCATGGCGGCGGCGCCGGTGTCGCCGGGGGGAGGAGGAGTGCCGGCCGCGCCGGAGGAGGCGGCGGCCCCGGCGCCGACGGGACCGGCCTTCGGGGGGCCGGTCCTCTTGCGGCGCGGGGCGTCGTCACTGCCGGGGACGCGTAGCTGGGTCGTGCGTTCGGCGGGGATCTCTTTCGGGGGATCGACGCGGGAGGGCTTGGCGGGAGCGGGCTTGGCGTCCGGTGCGGCCTTGGCGCCCGGTGCGGCCTTGGCGCTGGAGTCGGCCTTGGCGCCCGGAGCGGGCTTGGCGTCCGCTGTGGCGTCCCGCGCCGCTGCGGCGTCGCCCTTGGCGTCCTGGCCGGGCTTGGCGTCCCGCGCCGCCTTGGCGCCGGAACCGGCCTGCGGAGCGGGCTTCTCGTCCGCAGCCGCCTCGGCCCGCTTGGCGCCGTC
>NZ_JAAGLR010000121.1 GCF_010548245.1 Streptomyces sp. SID11385 | reverse complement strand
CTACCGGCGGCCCCGCTCGGACGGGCAAGGGGGCGGGCCCACACCTTCCGGCGCCGGGTGTGGCCCGGCTCGCCATAGGGCGGGCGCGGCGCGCGGTCCTAGCCTCGCGCAGCGAAGGCCGGGCCCACCCGGCCGGCACCCGCACCCGCACGTCCCGGAGGTACCCCACCGTGCGCCCACCCCTGCTCCGACGGCTCGGCCGTCTCCTCGTCTCCGCGCTGCTCGCGGCGACCGCCGGCACCTTCGCGCTCTCGCCCTCGGCCTCGGCCGCGGGCGGCCTGACGCAGGTCACCGGTTTCGGCTCCAACCCCGGCAACCTCGCGATGTACACGTACGTGCCCGACGGCCTGCCGGGGAACGCCCCGGTCGTCGTCGCGATGCACGGGTGCGCCCAGTCCGCGAACGACTACTACGCCAACTCCGGCTGGACGACGATGGCCGACCGCTACAAGTTCGCGGTCGTCTTCCCGCAGACGAGCGCGGCGAACAACTCGCTCTCCTGCTTCACCTGGTTCGATCCGGCCGACACCGGTCGCGGCAAGGGCGAGGTGGCGTCGGTCGTGAGCATGGTGGACAAGGCCGCGCAGCTCTACGGCTCGGACCGCTCGCGCGTGTACGTGACGGGCCTGTCCGCGGGCGGCGGCATGACCGCGAACCTGCTCGCCGCCTACCCGGACGTGTTCGCGGGCGGAGCGGTCGACTCGGGGCTGCCCGCGCAGTGCGCCACGAGCCAGACGGGCGCGTCGAGTTGCCAGTACGGGAGCCTGAACCTGACGCCCGCGCAGTGGGGCGACAAGGTGCGCGCGCAGAACCCGGGCTATGCGGGTCCGTGGCCGCGCGTCGCGATCTGGCAGGGCACGTCGGACTACACGGTCTACCCGGTCAACGCGACCGAGCTGCGGGACCAGTGGACGAACGTGTGGGGCCTGTCGCAGACGCCCTCGTCGACCAGCACCCTCCCGGGCGGCACCACGCTGACCAGCTACGACGACGCGAGCGGCGAGCCGGCCGTGCAGCTCTACCAGATCTCGGGCATGGGCCACGGGCTCGCGGTCCACCCCGGGACGGGCGAGACGCAGTGCGGCAAGAGCGCCGCGTACTTCCTCGACACGATCTGCTCCAGCTACTACACGTCCCACTTCTGGGGCCTCGACGGAGCGGGCACGGGACCGGGCGAGCCGGGCGAGGGCGACGGCCTGCCCGCCCCGGCCGGTCTCAAGGCCGGTACGGCGACGGCGACTTCGGTCCCGCTGAGCTGGTCCGCCGTCGCGGGCGCGGCCTCCTACCACGTCTACCGGGGCAGCACCCGGGTGGGTACGCCGAGCGGGACGAGCTTCACCGACTCGTCCCTGACGGCGGGGACTTCGTACACGTGGACGGTCGCCGCGGTCGACAACGCCGGTAAGGAGGGCGCGCGTTCGGCCCCCGTGACCGCGAGCACGACGGGGGGCGGCACCCCCGCCACGTGCGTCACGGCGAACAACTACGCCCACGTGGCGGCGGGCCGCGCCCACGTGAGCGGCGGCTACGCCTACACCAACGGCGGGAACCAGAACATGGGCCTCTACAACGTCTTCGTCACGCACACGCTGCGGCAGACGGGCCCGGACTCCTGGGAGCTCGCGGACGGGGCCTGCTGACGCGCCACGCGCCCGGCACGGCCCGGAGCGCCGCCCCCGGCATGCCCGCCAGGGATGCCGGGGGCGGCGCTCCGTGTCCTGGTGGAAGCCGGCACCGTCCGGCCGGCCGCGGGGGCGCCGACGCGCGGGCCGGGCACGACCGGCGCACGTGTCCGGGGCGCCCGACGGGTATGTCCCCCGTATGAACGAGAGCCAGGACGGCGCGCGGCCGTTGTTGCTGATCGATGTGGACGGGCCGCTGAACCCGTACCGGGCGCGGTGGGCGCGGCGGTACGGGTACACGAGCCACCGGATGTGGCCCTCGGTGTGGTCGGCGCGGCACGCGGAGGGCTCGCGGGCCCTGCGGCGCGGCCTGCGGGTGCGGTTGCGCGCGGCGGACGGGCCGCGCCTGCTCGCGCTCCCGTACACCCCTGTGTGGGCGACGACGTGGGCGCACGAGGCGAACGAGATGATCGCGCCTGCCCTCGGGATCGGGGAGCCGCTTCCCGTCATCGAGTGGCCACGGCTCTTCGAGGCCGATCCCGAGGGGCTGTACTGGAAGACGCGGTACGTCGTCGCGTGGGCGGCGGGCCGGCCCTTCGCGTGGATCGACGACATGGTCACCGCTCTCGACGTCCGCTACGTCGCCGAGACGCACGGCCCGCACGCGCTGCTGCTGCGCGTCGACCCGCGCACGGGCCTCCGCGAGACGCACTGGGAGCGGCTGCGGGAGTGGGCGGGGACGGTGGCCTGAGGGCCGGGACGCGGATCTGAGGGGGCGGCCCGACACGTACGGCCGCCGCCGCGCCGGTCGCGCGCGCCCGTACGCCGGTGCGCTGTCGGTGTCAGTGGGGTGCGGCACCATCGACGGCGGGGCTCGGTGACGGCGTACGGGAGAAGGGGCGGCGCGATGGCGCGGGAGCTGACGGCGGCGCAGCGGCGGGTGATCGGGGCGGCGGAGCCGGTGACGGGGCGGTTGCGCGGGTCCGGGGCGGTGCTCGACCGCCTCGTGAAGCTGGGGCTCGCCTTCCGCCACCCGCGCCCGCCGCACGACTTCTTCCTGACCCCGGCGGGGCAGCGCGCCCGCACCGCG
>NZ_JAAGLR010000085.1 GCF_010548245.1 Streptomyces sp. SID11385 | reverse complement strand
GCTGTCGCGCAGGTGGCGCAGCGCGGCGAGGCGTGGCGCGTCGGCGCCCTCGCGGGCGGTGGCGAGGAGCAGTTGGCGGTCCTCGGGTCCGGCGACGGCGGCGAGGCAGCGGGCGGCCGGGGCGTGCAGGTCGGTCCCGTTCTCCTCCAGGCCGCGCCGGGCCCAGTCGAGGATGTCGGGGACGCTCCAGCCGGGCCGGGGCCCGGTGGGGGCCAGTTGTCGCTGCCAGCGGTCGAAGGAGCCGCGTTCGAGGGCGGCGCGGACGCGCTCCGCGTGCGGGGAGCCGGGGTCGCAGGCCCACAAGTGCCAGGGGCGCGGCTCGTAGGCGCCGCGCGCGGCGGCGGTGAGTTCGGCCTCGCCCTCGGGGGTCTCGGGGAAGCGGGCGAGCACGGGCGCGGCGAGGGCGCGCAGGGCGCGGTCGTCCTCGCGGACGGCGAGTTCGTCGAGCGCCCAGGCCCAGTTGGCGCCGTCGGCCACGTACCGGCGCAGCAGGGCGAGGGCCTCGGGGCGTCCGTAGGAGCCGAGGTGGCCGAGCACCGCGAGGGCGAGTCCGGTGCGGGACTCCTCGGGGTCGAGGAGGTCGTCGGCGCCGAAGAGGTGGTCCTCGATGCCGTCGAGCGGGCCGTCGAGTTCGCGGTAGAGGCGTGCGTAGTAGAGGGAGCGGTTCTCCAAGTGCCAGTCGCCGCGCGGGTCCTGGCGGACGCACGTGTCGAGGGCCGCGAGCGCTTCCTCGCGGGGGGCGGTGAGGGCGTGCAGGGTGCCGTCGCCGCGCCCGCGCTGGAGCAGGCCGAGCAGGGTACCGCTGGGCGCTATGACCGGATCGAACATGACAGGGGCCTCACATCAAGCTGTGGGTACGAACGGGGGGCGGACGGTCACCTGTGGCGCCGACACGTCCGTGGACCCGTCGTGTGCCGCTTGCGCTGAGCCATCTTCCTCTGCCTCTCGATCGGTGGCCCGGGGCGGGCCTTTGCACGGCCCGGGCGGTGGGCCACTTCTTCCCGTGGCGTCCGGACCCGAACCATGTGGCCATGATGGCGCAGGCGTCGATGCTCAGGCGAGCACATTTACGGCGGGGGGACAAAACGCGCGGAAGCACCCTCTGATTCGGGGCGTTCGCGCAGGTGGGAGCGGTGGCGCGGGCGTTGACACGGGGCCGTGCGCGGGGCCCGGAGGGGGTGGCTCCGGCGGGGGCGGGCGTCTCATGTGTCACGCGGGCCGCACCCGTGACGCCGGCGCGCGTCACGCCCGGCCCGCCCGCGACGCCGGAGCGCGCCCGCACCTCCGGACCGCTCCGACGCCTCCGGACCGCTCCGAAGCCGCTAGACCGCTCCGAAGCGGGCGAGGAGTGCGGGCTTCTCGAAGATCCTGGCCGTGTCGACGGCCGAGGGGCTGCCCGCGCGGGGGTCGGCGCCGGCCGCGAGGAGCGCCTCCATCACCTCGTCCTCGCCCTTGAAGACCGCGCCCGCGAGCGGGGTCTGGTGGCGGTCGTTGGGGCGGTCGGGCTCGGCGCCGCGCTCCAGGAGGGCGCGGACCGTCCCGGCGTGGCCGTGGTAGGCGGCGAGCATGAGGAGCGTGTCGCCCTTGTCGTTGGCGAGGTTCACCGGGACGCCCGCGTCGACGTAGGCGGCGAGGGCGTCCGCGTCGCCGGAGCGGGCGAGGCCGAAGAGGCGCGTGGCGAGTTCCACGACCTCGGCGTCGGGGGTCTCGGCGGGCTCCGGCTGCTCGCCCTGGGTCGTTCCGGGAGTGGGGTTCACGGGATGGCCGCCTTGCGGGAGGGGGAGGGGACAGGGCAGCTCACCCGGCCCGGCGGCCCTGCCGCCGTCCGGGTGAATCGCCAGCGTACTGCCCTCAGGCGTACAAGGGCCGGGGGGCGCCGGGCAAAGATCGACGCGGACCGGCGAGGCGTGCGATCCGGGGGCGGGGAGAGGTTTCGCGGGGGCCGGGGCGGGGGGAGCCACGCACGACATAAAGACGAAATGAGCGCTTGATCACTCATTTGCACCTTTTGTCGTATAGATACATGCTGTGAGCCTGGAAGAACTCATGGTGACTGTCCCCTCAACCAGGAGAACCTCATGATCCTGTCCATCTCCGGCGTCATCCTGCTCGGCATCATCGTCTTCCTCTTCTGCCGGAAGGACGGCCTGAAGCCGCTGCACATGGTCGTGTGCGCCCTCTTCGGCTTCTACCTCGCCGGTACGGCGATCGCCCCGAGCATCAAGGCCGGGGGCGCGAGCCTCGCCTCGCTCCTCGGCGGCCTGAAGTTCTGAGGGCGCCGCGCCCGATCCCGCACGCCGGGGCCCAGGTCCCGGCGTGTTCCCCGTGCGCGGCGCCGCGCGCGGCCCCCGCCCGTGCGCGGGCCCGGCAGCTTTTCGTACGACTCTCCAGGAGACCGACGTGGCACGGCGACCACTCCCCCGCATCCTCCGTGACGGCGGCGCGTCCCTCGCGCGCGGCCGGGACCTGGCGCGTTCGGCGGCGGACGGCGCCTCCGACGTGCTGCGTCCCCTGATCATCCTGGCCCGGGGCCTGGTACGGCTCCTCGGCGCGGGGCGGCGCCGGTGGGCCGCTACGCCCAGGGAGCGGCGCGGGGCGCTGCTCTTCCTCGCCGCCGCGGCCGTGCTCGCC
>NZ_JAAGLR010000054.1 GCF_010548245.1 Streptomyces sp. SID11385 | reverse complement strand
TGGACGGCGGACCGGGCCCCGCTTCAGGCCGCCGGGACGACCTCGCGCCGTACCGCGGCGGCCCACTCGGTGATGAGTCGCTCGTACTCGACGCGCTGTTCCGCCGTCAGGTGGCCGCCCGCGCGCAGCCACAGGCTGCGGATCTCCTCGTTGACGGCGGCGGCGGAACGGGCGGGCTGAGCGGGAGTGAGTGGATTGGCGGACATGTGTCCCAGCCTAGGGGGTGAAGGTGACGGTCCGCTGCCTCCTCGGCACCGTTCGTGGCCTCGGAGCGCGGTGTGTGCGACCCTCCTGACCTGCTTGATCACCCCTCAAACGCCCTCTTGTGGGCGGCTTTTGTGATCTCGGCCTCATTTCGCCGCCCGTGTCCCCGCCGTCGGCCGCACGCACCGCCGCTGACCTGCGCCGACGCGGTACGCACCGCGCCGGCGCCGCCCGCCCGCGCGGCGTGTCTCAGCCCGCCGACTCACCCGCGTGCGGGCTCAGCGCGCCGCTCTGCACGAGCCCGAAGAGCACGAGGCCCAGCGCGATGCGGTAGACCACGAAGGGGAGGAAGCTGCGGTGGCTGATGTACTGCATGAACCACGCGATGACCGCGTACCCCACCGCGAAGGCGATGACCGTCGCGAAGAGCGTCGGGCCCCAGGACACATGCCCCTCACCCGCGTCCTTCAGCTCGAAGACGCCCGAGGCGAGCACGGCGGGGATCGCGAGCAGGAACGAGTACCGCGCCGCCGCGGCGCGCGTGTAGCCCATGAGCAGACCGCCGCTGATCGTCGCGCCCGAGCGCGAGACGCCCGGCACCAGCGCGAGCGCCTGGCAGCAGCCGTAGATGAGCCCGTCCCGCACCCCGAGGTCGTCGAGCGTCTTGCGCTGACCGCCGGCGCGGTGCCTGCCCCCGTTCTCGTCGCGTGCCGCGAGGAAGTCGGCGAAGCCGAGGACGAGGCCCATGACGACGAGCGTCGTCGCGATGAGGCGCAGATCGCGGAACGGGCCCTCGATCTGGTCCTGGAACGTGATGCCGAGCACGCCGATCGGGATCGAGCCGACGATCACGAGCCAGCCCATCTTGGCGTCGTGGTCGGCGCGGGCCTCACGGCTGGTCAGGGACTTGAACCACGCGCCGATGATCCGCCCGATGTCCTTGCGGAAGTACAGGATCACCGCGCACTCCGTGCCGATCTGGGTGATCGCGGTGAACGCCGCTCCCGGGTCGTGCCAGCCCGCGAAGGCCGCGGCGAGCCGCAGGTGCGCGCTGGAGGAGATCGGGAGGAACTCGGTCAGGCCCTGGACCAGACCGAGAATGAAGGATTCGAACCAAGACATGAACGCGCAGCCGTCCCACAGTTGTCAGGTACGGGACCGCAGGGCCCCGGCCGGAGGTGGTGAACCGCCGCCGCCGTAGGGCCCGGGGAGGGAGAGACGATCATGCGCCGGTCGCGGTGAGCGTAGGGCACGAGAGGGTACGGACAGGTGAACGCGAGCCGAAGCGTGGGCCAATGGGGTGTCAACGCCTGCCGCTCGCCCCGACGAGTTCGCGCGCCTCCTCGCCGGCCCCGCCGTCCCCCCGCATCCGGTGCCTGCGCCGCCAGCCGACGAGGACCCCGGCGAGCGCCGTCACCACGACGAAACCGACCGCCAGGAGGAAGACGGGGGAGTCCGGGGTGGCGGCGCGGCTCCCCGCCACGACGTACGCCGCCGTGTTCGGCACGACGCCGATCGCCGTCGCGAGCAGGAACGGCAGCCACCGGGTGCGGGCCACGGCGGCGCAGTAGTTGACGCCCCAGTAGGGGAGGCCGGGGAAGAGGCGCAGCGCCAGCGTCGTGCGGAAGCCGTGCTCGCTGAGCTGGCCGTCGGCCGCGCGCAGCCATCTCGTCCGCAGCAGCGGGCGCAGGGCGTCCTGGCCGAGGAAGCGGCCCAGCCCGAAGGCGAGCCCCGCGCCGAGCACCGAACCGGCGACCGCGGCACCGAGCCCGAAGGCACTCCCGAAGAGCGCTCCCGCGAGCAGGTTGAGCAGGGGGCGCGGCACGAAGGCCGCCGTCCCGACGCCGTAGGCCACGGCGAAGGCGGCGACGGCGGCGCCGCCGGTGAACTGGTGCGAGAGGGTGCCGGTGAGGAGAGCGCGGGGGTCGTGGGTCAGGGCCAGGGCGGCGCCTGTGCCGAGGAGGACGAGGAGGAGGGCGAGCCGGGCCCACGGCGAGAACAGCAGCCGTACTCCGCGAGCGGGGCGGATTTCGACTTCGTCGAACATTCGGGGAGCGTAACCGAATTGGTGGAGTGGGGGCGCCCCCGGTGCCGTGCTCGGCCTCGCGGGGCTCCGCCCCGGGCCCCGCTCCTCAAGCGCCGGAGGGGCTGATCACCACGGGCGCCGGGGGCGGCACAATGGCCCTGTGACCACTCCCGAACCCCTCCCCGTCCGCCGGTCCGTCGATCACGGGGTGGCGCGGTTGCTGCCCGATGTGGACCGGGGGCGGGCCTGGTTGCTCACGGTGGACGAGGCGCCGCAGTCGTACGTCGATCTCGACGCGCCCACCCACCTGGAGTTCGAGTACACGCGGCGGATGGGGCACGTGCTCGACCTCGCCGCCGAGGAGGGGGCGGCGCTCGACGCCGTGCACCTCGGCGGGGGCGCGCTCACGCTGCCCCGGTACCTCGCCGCCACCCGGCCCGGCTCGCGGCAGGACGTCGTCGAGGCGGACCGGGGGCTCGCCGCGCTCGTCGACGAGGTGCTGCCCGCCGTACCGGGAGCCGTCGTACACGTGGAGGACGCGCGCGCCTGGCTGGAGAGGGCGCCCGGCGACCGCGCGGACGTGCTCGTCGCCGACGTCTTCGGCGGGTCCTCCGTGCCCGGACACCTCACGACCACCGGGTACGCGCGCGAAGCCGCCCGCGTCCTGCGCCCCGGCGGCATCTACCTCGCCAACCTCGCCGACTCCGCGCCCTTCGCCTTCCTCGGCGCCCAGCTCGCGACCCTCGGCACCGCCTTCGCCCACCTCGCGCTCCTCGCCGAGCCCGCCGTGCTGCGCGGCCGCCGCTTCGGCAACGTCGTCGTCCTCGCCTCCGCGGCGCCGCTCCCCACCGAAGGACTCGCGCGCCGCTGCGCCCAGGACGCCTTCCCGGCCCGCCTCGTCGAGGAACGCGACGCCATCGAGGCGCTGCGAGGCACGGCGCGGCCCGTCCGCGACGGCGAGAGCACCCCGTCCCCGCTCCCGCCGGGCGGCACCTTCCGCGTCGGCTGATCAGCCTCCCGGGCGTTCGTCGCCCGGCGTCGTCATCGTCTCCGGCAGCCCCTCCTCCACCACCGGAAGGACGGGCACCGGCACGGCCGCCGCCGGCGCGCGGCGCAGGTTCCGTACCTCCGGCACGCCCAGCACCGCCAGCGTGAGGAGCAGGATCAGCCCCGAGCAGCCCCACAGCGCCGCCGAGCGCCCCACGGCCGACTCCACCGGGCCCGCGATCGCGGTCGCGAGCGGCAGCATCGCGATCGAGCCGAGCCAGTCGTAGGAGGACACGCGCGAGAACTTGTCCTCGGGGATCTCCTGGTGGAGCACCGTCATCCACGAGACCCCGAAGACCTCGACGCACGCCCCGCTCACGAACATCACCACGAAGAGCCCCGCGGCCGACAGCGGCACGGCGAGCGCCGCCGAGGGCAGCGCGAGCGGCAGCACGCACAGCGTGCCCGCGAGCAGGGGCCGCGCGGGGCGCCACCGCGTCATGGCGAGCGCCCCGAGCAGGGTGCCCACGCCGAACCCGGCGAGCGCCGTGCCCCACGGGCCGGGCCCGCCCAGGTGCTCCTCGGCGACGAGTGGCCCGTACACCGCCTCGGCCGCCCCGACGACCGCGTTGACC
>NZ_JAAGLR010000017.1 GCF_010548245.1 Streptomyces sp. SID11385 | reverse complement strand
GTGTCGGTCTCCTCCGCGACGAACGCGGTGACGCCCTCCGCGCGCCAGGCCCGCAGCCGGTCGGGGGTCAGGTCCCGGTCCGGTGCGGCGGTGCGGAAGACGGCGCCCTCCAGGGGGAGCCCGGCCTCCTCCAGACCCGCGAGGAAGCCGCGCTCGCGGTCGGCCGTCGCGGGGGCCTCGTCGTCCTCGCGGACGAGCACGATCCGCCGGTGCCCGAGAGCGACGAGGTGCCGTACGACCTCGCGGCTCGCCGGGGCGTAGTCGGCGCCGACCCACGCGAGCCCGTCCAGCTCGTCCCTGCGGCCGAGGTGGACGACGGGGAAGCCGTCGGCCACGAGCCGCCGCAGCTCGCGGGCGGGCGCGTGCCGGCCCAGGAAGAGGCAGCCGTCCGCGAGCCGCACGCGGCTCAGCGCCTCGGGGCCCGGGGCCGCGCCGTGCGCGCTCGACCCGGTGAAGAGCACGAGGTCGTAGCCGCGCGCGGCGGCCTCCTGCTCGACGCCGACGAGGAAGGGGTAGTACGAGTGCTGCACGTCCGTCGGGAAGGTCGCCGTGAAGCTGAAGACGCCGAGCAGGTCGTTCCCGGCCCCCGCGAGGCTGCGCGCCGCCGGGTCGGGGACGTAGCCGAGGGTGCGGGCCGCGTCCATGACCTTCTGCCGCGTCTCCTCCGAGATCGTCGCGGCCTGCGGCTTGTTGCCGAGCACGAGCGAGACGGTCGCCTGCGAGACCCCGGCGAGACGCGCCACCTCCGCCTGTCGCGGACGCGCCCGTTTCGCGGGCTCGCGCGGCGTTCTCGCCGACTTGCCCTGCTTGCCCCGGCTGATGTCGTTCACGTGTCGACCTCACTCACTAATGCGTATTAGTAATGCGCATTAGTGAGCACTCTCCTTCTCGGATGGGCGGAGGTCAAGAGGGTGTGAGGGATTTCCCGGGGGTCGGGGGTGTGGCCTGCGCCACGGGGGAGGGGGCGTGCGGGGTGGCCGGTCCGGGCCGGGTGGCCCGGGTCCGTGGGCCCTCCTTACGGAATGTCCCGTTCCGTTTACCGTCCGCTGGGCAGACTAGGAACGCACGCCACCCCGTTCACGGGGTAGTGGGGAAACCGTAGGGCCGGTGATCGCCGGCCCGTCGAGAGAAGAGGCCGCCCGAGGTGTTCACGAGCGTACTGATGATCGAACAGGCCCTGTCCACGGTGGACGTCGAGTTCGTCACCACCCTGCACGGCGAGGAGGCCGTGACCTTCCACGTCCTGATGCAGCCGCGCGGCGATCAGGACCGGCTGCTGCGCGCGGTGGACGACGTGGCGCTCGGCGAGCTGACCGACGTGGTGCGGGAGGCGGAGGTGCCGGAGGGCGAGTCGGCGGTACCGCCCGCAAAGATCGCCCTGGAGCACTCGCTCCAGGCGCTGCGCGCGGCCGGGGCCCAGGCAGTGGGCCACGTCGTCGAGAACCACCCGCTCGACGCGGTCGCCGCGGCCGTCAAGGAGACGGGGGCGGACGAGGTGATCGTGCTGACCGCGCCGCACTACGTCGAGGAGTTCTTCCACCGCGACTGGGCCTCGCGCGCCCGCCACAAGGTCGGCGTCCCCGTCCTCAAGCTCTACGCGCACAGCCCGGACACGGAGAACTGAAGCCGGCGGCCGGGCGGGCCCGGAACGCGAGGAGACCGGCGGCGGTGCTCGCGTTCCGGGGCTGCCGCCCGGTGGGCCGTGGCACGTGCCCGTACCGCCTGGTCGCTGGACACTGCCCAGCCGCTCGGCATAGCAAAGTCCCTAGGCGTTTCGTTCTAAGGTGGCCCCGAAGATTCCGTTCCGGGACCCACCGCGGTGTCCCGACCCCACCGCCTGGAGACACCACAGATGGCAGCCGGCCTTCCCCCCGCCCTCGACCGACCGCACTTCATCGGGATCGGTGGGGCCGGGATGTCGGGCATCGCCCGGATTCTCGCCCAGCGCGGGGCGAGCGTCGCGGGCAGTGACGCGAAGGACTCGGCGACCGCCGCCTCGCTGCGCGCCCTCGGCGCCACCGTCCACCTCGGCCACGACGCGGCCCACCTCGCCGAGGACACCTCCGCCGTCGTCGTCTCGTCCGCGATCCGCGCCGACAACCCCGAGCTGGTCCGCGCCCGGGAACTCGGCATCCCCGTCGTGCACCGCTCCGACGCCC
>NZ_JAAGLR010000534.1 GCF_010548245.1 Streptomyces sp. SID11385 | reverse complement strand
CGCCTGCGCCTGCCGGGCCCCGGGCGCCGGGCCCCGCGCCGCGTCGCCATGCTCAGCGTGCACACCTCACCCCTGCACCAGCCGGGGACGGGCGACGCGGGCGGCATGAACGTCTACATCGTCGAACTCGCGCGCCGCCTCGCCGCGCACGACATCGAGGTGGAGATCTTCACGCGCGCCACCGAGGGCGGCCTCGACCCGTGCGTCGAGCTGACCCCGGGCGTGCTCGTGCGGCACGTCGACGCGGGCCCGTACGAGGGCCTCAACAAGGAGGACCTGCCCGCGCAACTGTGCGCCTTCACGCACGGCGTCATGCGCGCCTGGGCCGGGCACCGCCCCGGCTACTACGACCTCGTGCACTCGCACTACTGGCTCTCCGGCCACGTCGGCTGGCTCGCGGCCGAGCGCTGGGGCGTGCCGCTCGTGCACGCCATGCACACGATGGCCAAGGTCAAGAACGCGGCGCTCGCCGAGGGCGACACCCCCGAGCCCGCCGCGCGCGTCATCGGCGAGACGCAGGTCGTCGAAGCGGCGGACCGCCTCATCGCGAACACCGAGGAGGAGGCCGAGGAGCTGATCCGGTACTACGACGCGGACCCCGCGCGGATCGCCGTGGTCCACCCCGGTGTCAACCTCGACCGGTTCCGCCCCGGTGACGGCCGGGCCGCCGCGCGCGCCCGCCTCGGCCTCCCGCAGGACGCCCTCATCCCGCTCTTCGCGGGCCGCATCCAGCCGCTCAAGGCCCCCGACATCCTCCTGCGCGCCGTCGCCCACCTCCTCGCCGAACGCCCGCACCTGCGCGGCCGGCTCCTCGTCCCCGTCGTCGGCGGCCCCTCCGGCAGCGGCCTCGCGAAGCCCGAGCGGCTCCAGAAGCTGGCCGCGCGGCTCGGCATCAGCGACGTCGTACATTTTCAGCCACCTGTGGGGCAGGAGCAGCTCGCCGACTGGTTCCGCGCGGCGTCCGTGCTCGTCATGCCCTCGTACAGCGAGTCGTTCGGGCTCGTCGCGATCGAGGCGCAGGCGGCGGGGACGCCGGTGATCGCCGCCTCGGTCGGCGGGCTCCCGGTGGCGGTACGGGACGGGGTGACCGGTTTCCTCGTACGGGGCCACGACCCCGCCGACTACGCGGCGCGCCTGGCCCGCTTCGTGGACGCCCCCGAGCTGACCGCGCGCATGGGCGAGGCGGCGGCGCGGCACGCGCTCTCCTTCGGCTGGGACACGGCGGCATCGGCGACGGCGGAGGTGTACGCCGCCGCCGTGCAGGAACGCAGGCGTCGCGTACGCTCGCAACACGTCTGACCTGGGAGGAACGAGCACCATGACCGCTGAGGAAAACCCCGACGCCGTCCTGACCGCCTTCCTGAAGGACGCCGAACTCGACTGGGAGAGCCCCGAACCGGGCACCTACGTCGTCAAGCTCCCCGGCACCCGCAAGCTTTCGACGACCCTCTCGCTCCTGATCGGCAAGCACACCCTTTCCTTGCAGGCGTTCGTCGTGCGCCACCCCGACGCCAACGAGCCCGCCGTGCACCGCTGGCTCCTGGAGCACAACCTCAAGCTGTACGGCGTGAGTTACGCGATCGACCACCTCGGCGACATCTACCTCACGGGCCGCCTCCCCCTCGCCGCCGTCACCCCCGACGAACTCGACCGCCTCCTCGGCTCGGTCCTCGAAGCGGCGGACGGCAGCTTCAACACCCTCCTCGAACTCGGCTTCGCCGACGCGATCCGCAAGGAATACGCATGGCGCGTCTCACGCGGCGAGTCGACCCGCAACCTGGAGGCGTTCGGGCGGCTCACGGGGGAGGGCGGGAGGGACTGACGCAGGCGGGGGGAGCGGCACTGCCCCGTGCCCTGCCGCGCCTGCCCCCTGCCTTGCCGCGCCTGCCCGTGCCCTGCCGCGCCTGGAGCGGGTCAGGGCACGGGCAGGCGCGGGGGACGGGCGATGCGGCCTCGCCGGCGTGCGGTCCGGCGCGGTCAGGCGTCGCCGGTGCGCTCGGTCCCGGGGGCGCGGTCGGCTTCGCCGGTGCCGGTCCCCGCCGCTCCGCCCAGTTCGGCGAGGGTCAGTACGTCGCCGGAGATGCCCCAGCCGCCATCGGCGACCTCCTCGACGAGCACCATGGTGTTGGCGCGGGCGCGCTCGCCGTAGATCTCGGCGTACAGCTCGGTGGTGCGGGTGATGATCTGCGCCTTCTGCTGCGGGGTGAGGGTCTTCTCGGGGACCTTGAAGTTCGCGAAAGGCATGGCTGCGTTCCTTCTCTCGATGGGGTGTATCGGGGAACGGCGCGCGGTGGGCGGGCCGTCCGGGGTGCGCGGGGGCGGCCGGCCGGTGGGCCGGTCGCCGGGTGGCTCAGATGATTCCGCCGTTGGCGCGGACGACCTGTCCGTTGATCCAGCGGCCCGCCGGGGAGGCGAGGAACGCGACGACCTCGGCGATGTCGGCGGGGGTGCCGAGGCGCTCCAGCGGGGGCTGGGCGGCCAGGCGGGCGATGGTCTCCTCGTCCTTGCCGTCCAGGAAGAGCGCGGTGGCCGTGGGGCCGGGCGCGACGGCGTTGACGGTGACGTCCCGGCCGCGCAGTTCGCGGGCCAGGATCAGCGTCAGCGCCTCGACCGCGCCCTTGCTGGCGGCGTACGCGCCGTAGCCGGGGAAGGCGAGCCCCACCACGGACGTGGAGAAGGTCACGATCGCGCCACCGGGACGCACCCGGCGGGCCGCCTGCTGGACGACGGCGAACGTGCCGCGGATGTTGGTGCGGTGCAGCTCGTCCAGGTCGGCGAGGTCCAGCTCGGCGACCGGCGCCAGGTGCATCCGCCCGGCCGCGTGCACGACGACGTCGACCCCGCCGAACTCCGCCTCGGCCGCGTCGAACAGGGCCGCGACCGCGTGCTCGTCGCCGACGTCCGCCCGTACCGCGATCGCCCGGCCGCCCCCGGCGACGATCTCCGTCACGGCGGCCTCGGCCTCGTCCGGCCTCCCGGCGCAGCCGACCACGACGGCGTGTCCGTCGGCGGCGAGCCTTCCGGCGGCCCGGCGGCCGATACCGCGCGAGCCACCGGTGACGAGCGCGACGCGGGACGGGGCCGAGGACCGGGCCGCGGGAGCGGCCCTTCCGGGGGGAGGGGGGAGGGGCATGGCTGAACTCCTGTCGTGGATGCGGGCGGACCGGCCTCGCCGTCGCCCTGCCGCGCCCTCCACGATCGGCCCGCTCCCCGACCCCAGCCAGGGTTCTTCCTGCCCAGGGGTCGCCACCCCCTGGCTGCGCTCCACCGCGCGAGCCATCATGGACGGGTGAACCTCCCCGAACTCGGCGGCTTCCTCAGGACCCGCCGCGACCGCATCCGCCCCGCCGAGGTCGGTCTCCCCCAGGGCCCGCGCCGACGCGTCCCCGGGCTGCGCCGGGAGGAGGTCGCGCAGCTGGCCGGGCTGTCGGCCGACTACTACACCGAGCTGGAACGCGGCAGCACGAAGCACCGCGTGCAGCCCTCCGCCCAGACCCTGGCCGCCCTCGCCAGGGCCCTGCGCCTGAACGGCGACGAGCGCGACCACCTGTTCCACCTGGCCGAACGGCCGGTCCCCCCGTCCGCGCACGGAACGTCGGCGCACGTGCAGCCCGCGCTCCTCGGGCTTCTGGACCAGCTGTCCCGGACCCCCGCGCGGATCATCACCGACCTGCACGAGACCCTGGCGGAGAACGACCTCGCGCGCACCCTGCTCGGCCCGTCCCCGGCACACCGCGGCCCGGCGGCGAGCTTCGTCCACCGCTGGTTCACCGACCCCCGGGCACGCGAGATCTACCCGCCCGAGGACCACCCGCGCCACTCCCGGGTGTTCGTGGCCGACCTCCGGGCGGCGGCGGCCCGGCGCGGCCGGGACCCCGAGACCACGAGGATGGTCGCCGCGCTGCGCCGCCGCAGCCCGGAGTTCGCGGCCCTCTGGGACGCCCACGACGTCGCGGTACGCCGCATGGACCGCAAGCGGATCGTCCACGCTGTGCTCGGCGTGATCGAACTCGACTGCTCCAACCTCCTCAGCGAGGACGGACGGCAGCGACTCCTGTGGTTCACCGCCCCGCCGGGCAGCCGGGGAGCCGAGCAGCTGGAACTGCTGTCCGTCGTGGGGAGCCAGGAGCTGCGCGCCGCACAGGACTCGGCACCGGAGAGGCCGCCCGCGCAGGTTCCCGGGCCACCGCGCTGACGCGGCGGGCCCGCCCCCGATTTCCCCCGCCTGCCGTCCCCCGCGAAGACCCCTTACCGGCCAACCGCGCCCGCCTCGCGCGAGTTGCCCCCCACCCCCCGCCTTCCCGGGTCGCCACGCCCGCCCCCGTACGGCACACGACGACGTACGCCCGCGCGCCGCACCCCCGCCACCCCGCTCCCCGTGCGCGCAACCCCCCGCCCGCCTAGGCTCACGGCACCCCCCGCACCCCACCCGAAAGGGCTCCGCCGTGCTGCGCCACATCCGTACGACCGACGACGTCCGCGCCCTCGTGGACGAGCTGTTCCCGGCCGCCCCCGCCCCCGCCGGCGAAGACGACCTCGCCCTCCTCGACACGCTCTTCCCCGCCACTGCCGACCGCTGGAGCGAGGACGGTTCGGCCTGGTGGGACGCCTTCTACGGCGATACGGGCCGGCCGGTCCCCTTCCGCGACGCCGGCCCCGACGAGCACCTCGCCGCGTACCTCGCCGCAGGGCGTCTCGGTGCCCCCGGCCGCGCGCTCGACCTCGGCTGCGGTACGGGCCGCAACGCGGCCGAACTCGCGGCGCGCGGCTGGGAGGTGGACGCCGTCGACCTCTCCGCGACCGTCCTCGCCACGGCCCGTACCCGCGTTCCCGCGAGCGTCCGCCTCCACCACGGCGACGCCTTCACGCTCCCCGCCCTCACCGGCCCCTACGACCTCGTCCACGACAGCGGCTGCTTCCACCACCTGCCCCCGCACCGCCGCCCGAGCCACCTCGCCCTCCTCGCCCGCGTCCTCGGGCCCGGCGGCCACCTCACCCTCACGTGCTTCGCGAGCGGGCGCCCCGACTCGGGCTCCGAACTCCCCGACGCGGCCTTCTACCGGGGCGAGCACGCCGGCTCCCTGCACGGCGGCCTCGCCTACTCCGCCGACGCCCTCCGTGACATCTTCGCGAGCCCGCCCGCCTCGCTGAGTTGTGAGGAGCTGCGCCCGATGCGGGTCCCGGTGCTGGACGAGGGCCTCTTCGGCGCGGACTTCCTGTGGGCCGGGCTGTTCCGGCGCGGAGCCTGAGCGGTATCGCGTGCGCGGGAGGTCCGGGCCGTGGCTGAGCCTCTCGCTTTCGTCAGCGTGCTCGTCCATGCCTCGACCGATGCATGGATAGTGCCCCTGAGCCGCGACGATGTGCTTCATCCAGCATTCCGTCAGCCGCCCGAGGAGAGGCACTCCTCAGGTGAGTGAGCGTATCGGGCGGTATGCGGATGTACGTGCCGGGACTGGAAGCGGCGAGGCGGGCTCACCGATCGGGCCGGGCGTCGTGCTGCCGGGCGTTTCTGAGGTGAGTGTCGAACCAGTCGATCGCGACCGTGGAAGCGAATGCGGACTGCTGAATGTAGGACAGGAAATGGTTGCCCTCCGTGAGGACGAGCTTCTTCGGTTCGTGAGCGCGGTCGAAGCCATCGAGGGCAATGTCGGCGGGGGCGACGTCGTCCTCCTTGGCCACGAGCATCAGCAGGGGAGTGGGGGCGATGCGGGAGATCCACTGACCGGGTTCATAGGCGCGGGCGCGACGGCTGGACTGAAGGGTCACCTCGTTCGTCCACGCGTCGTCCGGTGCCCGGTGCAGATAGAAGTCGGCCGCACCCGTTTGCGGGTAGGCCGCCGGGGGGCCATGGCTCGTGCCGGTGTCGACGAAGGGCGCGTAGACGGGCGGCTTGCCCGCCAACTGGTCGCGTTCGTCCTGATGGAAGCGCTCCTCCAGGGCGCGTACCTCGTGGGGCGGGACGCGGCGCTGTCCGGTCTCGTAGCCGCTGACGGTGGGGGCCTGGGCGTAAACAGCTTTGATGCGGCGATCGGTGGCCCCGAGGACCAGGGCGTGACCACCGGCGTAGCTGAATCCCCATATCCCGATGCGCTGTGCGTCGATTTCCCCGCGGGTGCCGAGGTAGGTGATCGCCCATCGCCAGTCCGCGATCTGCTGGTAGGGGTCGATGTCCTGGCGGGGTGTGCCGCCGCTGTCGCCGAAGTTGCGGTGGTCGTGGAGGAGGACCGCGTAGCCGGCCTCGCTGAAGCGGCGGGCTGTGTGCTCGATGCTGTGATGACGGGTGCCGCCGAAACCGTGGGCCATGGTGATGGCGGGCAACGGCTTCTCGGCGTTCTCGGGAAGGAACAGCCAGGCGGCCAGTTCGATGCCGTCGGGCAGGGGGATGCGTACGTCGATCCGCTCAACCATGGCGGACCCTCCTTCAAGGGATCTCTGTTCGTGCGTCGTGGTGTCGCGGCCGCTCAGGTCCGTACGAATTTCTTCGTCAGCGCCGCATTCGCCTCTTCAGCGGCCCGGGTGGGACCCGGCCCATACCGGGGGAGTCCGGCCTGACCACGGACTTGCCTGTTCGAGTTGGCCGGCGAGGCGGAAGAGCCGGCTCTCAAGGCCGTATCCGGCGGCGAACTGCATGCCTACGGGAAGCCCCGTCCCGGCGTCGGCCGTCACAGGTACGGACATGGCGGGCGTGCCCGCCAGGTTGAACGGCATGGTGAACGGCGACAGGTCGTTGATGCGCCCGATCCAGCCCAGGCCGTCCAGTGTCTCCGCACCCTCGGTATGGGTGCCCAGAGGCAAGGGGGGCTCCGGCAGGGTCGGCGTGAGGAGGATGTCGTACGCGTCGAAGTACCGCGCCAGGCTTCGGGCCACCCGGTTGCGCATCGCGAGAGCGGTGAGGAATTGCGGGCCGCCGACCCGCTGCCCGTAGTGGTAGCCGGCCAGGGTCGCCGGCTCAAGGGTCGAGGAGTCGATGGGACGGCCGGAGGCGGCGGCCAACCCGTCGACCAGCGTGGTGACATTCACCGTCATCAGCCGGGCGTTGGCCAGGACGAATTCCTCCCAGTCGGCGCCGAGGCCGACCTCGGTCTCCTCCACCTGGTGACCAAGGGATTCAAGCAACCGCACAGTGCGGGAGAGGGCGTCGGCCACCGGTGCGGTGGTGCGGCGTCCGCCCCACGCCTGGGCGAGGACACCGATGCGCAACGAGCCCGGATGACGGGTGACTTCCTCCGCGTACGGTCGTGACGGCTGCTGGGCGAAGTAGGGGTCGCCCGATTCCGGGCCGCGTATCTGGTCGAGCAGGACCGCACTGTCGCGTACGGTG
The DNA here is from genome assembly GCF_010548245.1 of Streptomyces sp. SID11385. Taxonomy (GTDB): domain Bacteria; phylum Actinomycetota; class Actinomycetes; order Streptomycetales; family Streptomycetaceae; genus Streptomyces. The sequence goes on along the minus strand of NZ_JAAGLR010000534.1, from coordinate 8,339 downwards.
CGGCTGACGCTGCCGTGCACGGCCAGGCCGTTGAAGACCTCATCGACGCCGGGCCCCATGGACACCCGGCCCCGGGTGGGTTTGATCCCGAAGAGGCCGTTGTAGGCGGCGGGGACACGGAGCGATCCGGCGGCGTCGGTGCCGTGGGCGACCGGGACCATCCCCGCGGCGACAGCGGCGGCCGCGCCTCCGCTGGATCCGCCCGCGCTTCGCTCCAGGTCCCACGGGTTGCGGGTCGTGCCGTGCAACGCTGATTCCGTCGAGATGCCGTAGGCCATCTCCGGTGTCGCGGTACGCCCGAACGTCACGAGGCCGGCGCGACGGAAGCGCAGCATCAGTGAGGAGTCGGAGCCGGCGACATTACCGGCCGCCAGACGGCTCCCCAGCTCCATTCGCCTGCCGGCCATGGCCACCGCGATGTCTTTGATCAGAAAGGGGACACCGGCAAGGGGTGCGCTGCCGCGGACGGGTTCGTCGTCGGACGGCCAGGTCTCCACGACGGCGTTGATCCGCGGGTCGACCGCCTGTACAGCCTGGCGTGCGGCCGCCTCCAGTTCGACGGGGCGCACCGTGCCCTCGGCCACCAGCTCCGCCAGCCCGACCGCGTCGAAGCTCACGTATTCAGAAACCTTCACTGCCGCCCCTCACAAGAACGATACCGTTGAGTGTCGAACGATACCGTACGGTATCGAAGGGGCCTTGCTGGTATCGTAATGGGTTGTGAACCCCGCGATCGGAGTGACGGAGTAGTCATGGCATCGACCGTCAGCAGGCCGAGCAGAGTGGCGAAGCTGCCGCCTCGTGAGCGCATCCTCGACGCGGCCGAAGAGCTCTTCCGGAGAGAAGGGATCCGGCAGGTGGGGGTCCAGGCGATCGCCGACAAGGCCGAGACCACCAAAATGGCGATCTACCGGCACTTCGAGACCAAGGACGCGCTGGTCGCGGAGTGGCTGCGGATCCTCGCCGCCGATTACCAGGCGGCCTTCGACCGCGTGGAAACCGAACACCCCGACCGGCCCGAGGAGCAGATTCTGGGTCTGGCCCGATTCATTGCCGAGGGGCTGCCGGCGATCTCGTACAGGGGATGCCCGTTCATCAACTCCCTCGCCGAGCTGCCCGACCGCCTTCATCCGGCACGGCAGGTGATCGAGGACCACAAGGCCCACCAGGCACGCAGGCTGATCGCCATGTGCGCCAGAGCCCGGATGCCCGACCCCGAACAGGCCGCGGCCGAGATCACCTTCGTGCTCGAAGGGGCGCAGGTCAGCACACAGAACGGAAGTATCGATCAGACGGGAGACCGTCTCATGAAGATCGTCGAGGGAATCGTGGACCGGCACCGCTCCCACCCTGGAGCCTGCAGGGCGGCCAACTGACCGCCCGCGCCGCCCGCGCCGCCGCCCGACCACCGCTCGATGTGGGCCTGCGATCGTGACCTGGCGCGCCCCTCAGCTGGAGGCGTCCTTGACCAGATCGGGAACAGCGTCCGGGGCGGAGCCCCGTGAGGCCGGCCCCGGATCACCCGCCCCCTTCGCCGTCCGCAGGACCACCCCGTACCCCACCCCCGCCACCGTCCCGAGCACCGCGCACGACCCCCACAGCCACCCCGCCCCCAGGTGGTCGATCATCGCCCCCGCCATGAGCGGAGCGACCAGCGCGGCGGCCGACCAGGAGAGCCCGTACACGCCCTGGTAGCGCCCGCGCCCCCGTACCGGCGAGAGCTGGACGACCAGGCTCGTCTGGGTCGGCGCGTTGACCATCTCGGCGAGCGTCCACACCGTGATCGTCATGAGCAGCACGGCCATCGAGTCCGCGAAGGCGGTGAGCCCGAGCCCGTACCCGGCGAGGAGCGAGGAGAGGACGAGCAGCCGGCCGGGGGAGCGGTGCTCGATGAAGCGCGTCAGCGGGATCTGGAGGATCACGATGAGGACGCCGTTGAGGGCGATCGCGCTGCCGTAGTCGGCGGGCGAGAAACCTGCCTGGCCCATCGTGATCGGCAGCCCGACCTGGGCTTCCTGGAAGACGAGCGCGACGAGGAACGACAGCCCGACGACGGCCATGAACCGCCCGTCCCGCGCGACCGTCCGCAAGCCCACCTCGTCCTGGCGCGCCTCCTTCCCGGGCCGCTCCGGGCGGGTCTCGGGGAGCTTGAGGAAGACGACGATCGCGCAGGCCATCGTGAGGGTGGCGTCGCCGAGGAAACCGGCGAGGTAGCTGTACTCGGCGACGAAACCGGCGAGGACGGAGGAGACGGCGAAGCCGAGGTTGATCGCCCAGTAGTTGAGCGCGAACGCGCGGACGCGGTCCTCGGGCGGTACGAGGTCGGCGAGCATCGCCTGCACGGCCGGGCGCGCCGCGCTGTTGACGAAGCCGACGACGGCGGCGACGCCCGCGATCGCGACCGGGTGCGTGACGAAGCCGAGCACCGCGACGGCGACGGCCGTCGCCGCCTGCGCCGTGAACATCGTGGGCCGCCGCCCCCAGCGGTCCGTGAGCACCCCGCCGACGAGCGAGGCGAGGACCCCGCCGAGCCCGAAGAGCGCGGCGACGAGACCCGCGTACGAGGCGGAGTAGCCGCGCTCGACGGTCAGGTAGATCGCCATGAAGGTGTAGACGAAGCCGCCGAGCCGGTTGATGAGTGTGCTCGTCCACAGCCACCAGAAGGCGCGCGGGAGCCCCGACACGCTCTCGTGCAGGGCGCTGCGCACCCGCGCGACGGACGACATGGGACCCCCCGGGGGACGGTGCTGCGGTAAGAGGCCGAACGGCCGTCGACACCTTACGAAGGGGGGTGGTGGCGGGGCCACTGGATTGACGCCGCCCGTCAATCGTCGGCGGCTGCCGGGAGGGGCCTCGGAAGAGCCCCGCCATGCCCGTACGAGCGGGCCGTTCCAGGCTCCGGGCGGACGCGGCGCGGCCCGTACCCGTGGATTACGCTCGGAGCCATGGCCGACGCACCGTACAAGCTGATCCTCCTCCGCCACGGCGAGAGCGAGTGGAACGCGACGAACCAGTTCACCGGGTGGGTGGACGTCAACCTGACCGCGAAGGGCGAGAAGGAGGCCCTGCGCGGTGGCGAGCTGCTGAAGGAGACCGGGCTGCTGCCCGACGTGGTCCACACCTCGCTCCTCAAGCGCGCGATCCGCACCGCGCAGATCGGCCTGGAGGCCGCCGAGCGCCACTGGATTCCCGTCCGCCGCTCCTGGCGCCTCAACGAGCGGCACTACGGCGCGCTCCAGGGCAAGGACAAGGCGCAGACGCTCGCCGAGTTCGGCGAGGAGCAGTTCCAGCAGTGGCGCCGCTCCTACGACGTCCCGCCGCCCCCGCTCGCGGCCGACGCCGAGTACTCGCAGGCGCACGACGCGCGCTACCAGTCGATCCCCTCGGACGCGCGCCCGGACACGGAGTGCCTGAAGGACGTCGTCGTCCGCATGCTCCCGTACTGGTACGACGACATCGTCCCCGACCTCGCCACCGGCCGCACGGTCCTCGTCGCCGCCCACGGCAACAGCCTCCGCGCCCTGGTCAAGCACCTCGACCAGATCTCGGACGCCGACATCGCGGGCCTGAACATCCCCACGGGCATCCCGCTCGCCTACGACCTCGACGCCGACTTCCAGCCGGTGAAGAAGGGCGGCACGTACCTCGACCCGGAGGCGGCCAAGGCCAACATCGAAGCGGTCAAGAACCAGGGCCGCAAGTAACGGGCCCGCCCGGGCCTGCGACTTCCGTGGCCTGGGAACCCGCTCCCCGTACGGAGAGAAGCGCGTCCGTACGGGGAGCGGGCCGGCCACCGGCTGCGGGATAACCGCCCCATGACAGCACCGTCCGACGCCACCGCCGTGCGGCGCGCGCGATTCGCCCGGCGGCTGCCCGCCACTCTCGCCGAGCTCGTCGGCCCACGCCACGGCACCGTCCGGCTCCCTCTCCACCTGGCCTGGTCCGGGCTGACGTCCTTCGACCTGGACCGCCCCCGCCTCCGGATGAGCTGCTACCGCATCGTCCTCGCCGAGGCCGGCCACGACGACCTGTGCCGCTACCTCGACCGCGCCCTCCTCGTCGCCCTGTGGCCCACCCTGCGCACCCTGGTCAGCCGCGACATCCGCGAGGTCTGGGAGAGCGCCTTCCCGGAACTGCGGACGGCCGCGTCGGCGCTCCGGTCGTTCACGAGGACGGGCCTGCCGGGCGGAACAGTTCCGACAGCCCTGTCCCCAGCACTGCCAGCGTGCGCAACGAGTGCCACGCTGCGTCCGCGTCGAGCCCGGCCCAGGCCCGGACTGTCTGTGGCGACAGATGGAGCTCGATCCGGCGAGCCAGGACATCCGCAGCCACGGGCAGGTGCGGGTGGGGCGGGAGATCGTCGAGAAGGTCTTCTAGTCCGCGACGGGCACGAAAATACCGGTCGTTGACGATCTCCTGTGGCGGGGGCGAAGCGCGACGCGTGATGCTTCGCAGCAGCAGCATGAAGTTGTCGAACGTGGTGCCGTTCGGGCGTGGGAGCCGTTGTGTCTCATCCACAGTTGGCACGCCCTGCCAGGCACGCGGTCACGCGCTTTCCCGCTCCGTTCGGCAGAGAAGCCCAGGAGAGCGTTGCGCCCAGGCATTTGATCAGCAACAGCCCCCGGCCCGACTCCGCTTCTTCGTCCGTCCGTGGTACTGGCGTGAAGTGCGGTGCGCAGTCCGATACTTCGAGGAGCAGGTGTCCGCCCTCCACGTCCACTCGCAGGACAAGAGGGGGTGAGCCGCCGTTCCCCGCACCCGTGTGCCGCACCGCGTTGGCCATCAGTTCGGTCGTGATCAGGAGCGCCGCGTCGAGGTCCCCATCCCAGCCCCACCGGTTCAGCAGCCGCCGCACCGTATTTCTCGCCTCCGGGGCCGAGATTTCGGTGGGGCGGAACTCCCCCGACCAATGGTGGGTGAGGTGTGGAGAGGAGTTCGGTACGGCCGTCTCGGTCACTTCGGCGCTCCCGTTCGTGCGAGGACCGGGCAGGCGCAGCAGCACCTGCCCTCAACTCATATGTATGAGTTGAGGGCAGCACGATCTCGCACTCATGTATATAAGTCAACCCTCCGTCTTTGACGTGTGACGGAGGGTTGATGTCGCGGGGCTTGCTTCAGTCCACAGCTGGAATGCGGTATGTCAGGACGAACTGATCCGCCGCCATCACCGTGTCGCAGACCTCGATAACGCGGCCCAATGTCGTGACCGCCTCGCGTACGAGGTGGATCACGGGTGTTCCCGGCGTCAGGCCAAGCACTTCCGTCTCGGCTGCCGTGGCGCCACGCGCTTGCAAGGTCTCGACGAATTCGGCGAACTCATGTCCCGCGTCCTCGAAGCGTGCGTAAATCCCACCGCTGCCCGGATTCTCGGCCCTGAGCGGAGGGATCGCGTCGGCGACGTCCCGGGGAATGAACGACGTGGCGGTCTCGACGGGCACATCGTCCCGCAGATAGAGGCGCTGGCGAGCCAGTACCTCTGTGCCAGGTGCGACTCCCAGGAGGGGAGCGATGTCCTCGGGAGCGGGGCGGTGTTGGACGGAAAGAACGCGAACACCGGGAACCGCGCCCGACTGAGCCGCCTCCGCGAGGTATGCCGCCTGGCCCTTCGTGCGATGCGAGCGGCGGAAGCGGTCCGAGGAGCGCTGTCGTACCGGCGGGCGCTTCTTCACCAGGGAGCCCTTGCCGTGGCGCGTTTCCACACGCCCGCCGGCCCGTACCTCCGCCATCGCCTTCCGCACCGTCCCGGCCGAGACGCCGTACGTGCGCATCAGCTCCGCCTCGCTAGGCAGCAGCTCGCCGGGCGGGAGCGTCCCGTCCTCGATCTGGCGGAGAAGGTCTGCGGCGATCCTCGCGTACTGCGGCACGGCTCTGCCCCCGGTCTCGTGCGCTCGCCCCATGGCCACGCCCTCCTATGCTCCTGCACATGAGTAACAACCCCCGCAAGTCCGGGTCAACGCCCCGCCACTCCGTCTCCGTCGCCGGGGCCGTCACCGACTCCCGGGGGCGGTTTCTCGTGATCCGGCGGGCTGACAACGGGGCGTGGGAACTGCCCGGTGGGGTGCTGGAGTTGGGGGAGACGCCGGAGGCGGGGGTGTGGCGGGAGGTGTGGGAGGAGACCGGGGTCGAGGTGGAGGTCGGGGGGCTCAGTGGGGTGTACAAGAACCTCGTCAGGGGGGTCGTCGCGCTCGTGTTCAGGTGCCGGCCCGTGGGCGGGGCTCTCCGGGGGTCGGAGGAGTCCAGTGCCGTGGAGTGGCTGACGGGCGACGAGGTGCGGGAGCGGGTTGCCGAGGTGTTCGCCGTGCGGCTTTTCGATGCCGAGCGGGACGGGGTTGTCGTGCGGAGTCATGACGGACGGGGGTTTGTTGAGGGTTTGTGACATTTGCGGGGGGCTTGGGCGGGGAGTGATGTCGCGTACGTACCTCTGCCAGGAAGCCAGGAGTCCCATGCGCCGCCGTCTCGTCCCCCTCGCCGTCCTCGCTGCCACCGCAGCCCTCGTCGCCGCGCCCGCCGCTCAGGCGGCCCCCGCCAAGCCCCCCGCCGTCAAGGCGTGCTCCACCGCCGTCACCTCCCTCGCCGTCGACAAGGTCAGGCGGCCCGTCAACCACCTGCTCCTCACCCTCACCAACGACGGCAAGCGCCCCTGCTACGCCTACGGTGCCCCCGCCGTCGTCTTCGATGACGAGCCGGCCGTGACCGGCGTCCTGGAGGACAGCGTCCCGCAGGCCGTCGTCACGCTGGAGCCCGGCGAGTCCGCGTACGCGGCGATCGGCCTGTCCAGCCCCGGCGGCCCGCGCGGCCGGACGGTCCACCACCTCAGTTCCTGGCTCGCCAACCGCAAGCTCCAGGCCGTCGGCGACCCCGCCACGCTCGCCCTCCCCCGGCCCACCCACGTCGACGACTCGGCCTACGTCACCTACTGGCAGTCCACCCCGGACCTCGCCCACACCTGGTAGAACTCCCGGATGGACGAGGAGATACGCGTCGAGGTGAGCCGCACGTTGTCGCTGCGCGATCCCGTGCGGCCGTACCCCGAGGACCCCACGCTCGATGTGACGGTGCTTGTGGACGACGGGTCGCTCCGCGTCGAGAAACACCTGACGACCTGGGACGGCGACGGCCTCGGCGCCTTTCTCGCCGCCCGCGCCGAGGAGTTCAGGGGCTGGGACGGGCCGCGCGCGTGGCGCTCGCTCGAAGGCGACCTGCGGCTGAGCGCCGTGCACACGGGCCGGTCGGTCCGGCTCGCCTGGGAGCTGTGGGGTGATCTCCTCGGCGACACCTGGCAGTTGACGTACGTCACGGAGCACGCCCCGGGCGAGGACATGCGGGGACTCGCCGCCGATGTCGACGCGTTCCTCCGCTCGTGTTGAGGTGGAGGCATGGAACGTTCCCGGATCGCCCTCGCTCTCACCGGTGTCGTCGTGCTCGGCGCCGTCGGCACCGCCTCCGCGAATGACGGCATCGCGCGGCCCGTCGACGGCAGCGCGTGCCGCGCGGAGGCCAGACAGCCGGAGCGGCAGCCGGATGTCGACGGGGACGGGCACGGCGACCTCGTCCTGGAGACCGGCGGGGACGGGCGGACGGGCGTCGAGACGGGGCGGATATACGTGCGGTACGGGTCCGGCGCGAAGGCCCGTACCGCGTATCTGAGGCAGGAGGACTTCGGCCTGCACGGGCAGCAGGAGACGGTCGGCGGCTCCGCGACGAACATCCCCGCCGTCGCCGACCTCGACGGGGACGGGGCCGCCGACATCGTGACCGGCGCCCGCCCCGCCGTCCGCTGGGGCGGCCCGCACTCCGCCGCACCCACCCGCCTCCGCTTCCCCTACGCCCCGGACGCCGAGACCCAAAACCCGCCCGTCGCGGGCGACTTCGACGGCGACGGCCACCCGGACCTCGCCTCGCTCCGCGTCGACAGCGACCACACGAAGCTCGTCGTCCTGCACGGCCCGTTCACGCGCGAGGGCCGCGCGGCCCGTACGGAGGTACGCCGTGCCCCCGACGACGTCCGCCCCGCCTACGCCTCCGGTCTCACCCTCGTCGCCGCCGAGGCGACCGGGGACGGAGCGGACGACCTCGTCGAGTACGAACCGGGGGCGCACGGGACCCCGTACCTCCTCCCGGGCAAGCGCGGCGGCGGTTTCGGCGCGGCGCGCGCACTGCCCGCGGGCGACGCCCTCGCCGTCGGCGACTACGACGGCGACGGCCTGCCGGACATCGCGATCGGCGACAGCGGCGTGCCGGACGACGACGGCGAGTCGCCCGTCGCGGACCGGCGCGGCCGCGTCCTCGTCGTGTACGGGAAGGACCGGGCGCACCCGGTCGTCCTGGAGGGCGGCGCG
>NZ_JAAGLR010001194.1 GCF_010548245.1 Streptomyces sp. SID11385 | reverse complement strand
GGTGGCGTCCCCGGGCCCGGCCTCCGGGTCGCCCGTGGCGAGCCGCGCGCACAGAAGGGTGAGGACGCCGGCGAGGAGACCGGCGAGCAGCAGGTGCGTGGCGGTCGCGAGGAGCCGCGCGGCGTAGGCGCGGCCGCGCCGGGGCACCGCGAGGAGCACGTGGGCCCCGCCGTCGCCCGCGAGTTGTCCCGTCACCACGAGGGTGCCGAGGACGAGCGCGGTGAGCTGGCCGAACATCACGCCGAAGAAGGCGTTGTACAGCGGGTCCCCGTCGCTGTCGCCGTTCGCGTAGGCGAAGGCCGTCGCGGCGGTCAGGAGGGGCACGAGGGCGAGCGTGAGGACGAGCGAGCGCAGCGTGCGGATGCGCAGCCGCTCGGCGCGCACGGCGGCGGCGAAGGGCGAGAAGGCGGGCGGGGCGGCGGTCGGCGAAGTGGTCATGAAGGACTCCCTGGTCGTGGGTGGGCGGAACTGCGGGCGTCAGCCCCCGGCCGGGGTGGCCGGGCGGCCGCGGTGGGCGCCGGTGCCCTCGGTGAGCGCGAGGTACGCGTCCTCCAACCCGGCGTCCTCCGCGCGCAGCTCCAGGACACCGAGCCCCTCGGCCGCCGCGATCGCGCCGATGTCGTCGGGCCGCGCTCCCGGCACGCTCCACACCCCTTCCTCACCGGGCAGGACCTGATGGCCGCGCGTGCGCAGCGCCGCGGCGAGGCGTTCGCCGTCGGTGCTGCGGAAGCGGACGACGCGTGCGGCGCGGTCGGCGAGGAAGGCGTCGAGGGGCTGGTCGGCGAGGAGCACGCCGCCGCCGATGACGAGGAGGTGGTCGGCGTACCGCGCGGTCTCGTGCATGAGGTGGCTGGAGACGAGCGCGGTGCCGCCCGCCGCGGCGTGCGCCCGGAGCAGTCCGCGCAGCCACGTCATGCCTTCGGCGTCGAGGCCGTTGGCGGGCTCGTCGAGGACGAGGACGTCGGGGTCGCCGAGGAGCGCGGCGGCGATGCCGAGGCGCTGGCGCATGCCGAGCGAGTACGTGCCGACGCGCCGCCCGGCGACCCCGGCGAGGCCGACCCGGCCGAGGACCTCGTCCGCGCGGGCCGCGGGGATGCCGTTGCTCGCGGCCAGGA
>NZ_JAAGLR010001158.1 GCF_010548245.1 Streptomyces sp. SID11385 | reverse complement strand
GCGAGCGCGCCGCCGCGCTCGGCGGCCGGCTCACCGCCGCCCCCCGCTTCGGCGGCGGCTTCCGCGTCCACGCGATACTGCCCCTCGAACCACCCGACCCCACCGCGCCCGTCGCCGTCCCCGGGCAGAGCCCGCCCGGACCGGCCGCGGCCCGGGACCAGGAGCGCCGATGACGATCCGAGTGCTGCTCGCCGACGACCAGGCGCTCCTGCGCAGCGCCTTCCGCGTCCTCGTCGACTCCGAGGACGACATGCGGGTGATCGGCGAGGCGTCCGACGGCGCGGAGGCCGTCCGGCTCGCGGCGAGCCACCTGCCCGACGTCGTCCTCATGGACATCCGCATGCCCGGCACCGACGGACTCGCCGCGACCCGGCAGATCAGCGCGGACCCCGCGCTCGCCGCCGTGCACGTCGTGATGCTCACGACCTTCGAGGTGGACGAGTACGTCGTGCAGTCGCTGCGCGCCGGGGCCGCCGGCTTCCTCGGCAAGGGCGCCGAGCCCGCCGAACTGCTCGGCGCGATCCGTACCGCCGCCGCGGGCGACGCGCTGCTCTCCCCGGCCGCGACCAAGAGCCTCATCACCCGCTTCCTCGCCCAGCCCCCCGGCGCCGGACCCGCCGCCGGGGTGGACAGCGCGCGCCTGGCCGCGCTCACCGGACGCGAGCGCGAGGTCCTCGTGCAGGTCGCCGCCGGGCTCAGCAACGACGAGATCGCCGAACGCCTGCACGTCAGCCCGCTCACCGTCAAGACCCACGTCAACCGCGCCATGGCCAAGGTCGGCGCGCGCGACCGCGCCCAACTCGTCGTCATCGCCTACGAGACGGGACTCGTCCGCCCGCGCACCGAGTGACGCGCCACCGGGCGCGAGGGGCAAATCACCGCCGCGCGCCGCCGGTTGAGCGGGCCTCGTACGGTCTTCTCCACCCGCCCGCTCAGCCCGGGGGTTGAGCCGGCGCGGGTCCCCGCCTACTCCGACCGCAGTAGAGCGCCCGTACGAAATGGTCCTGGGAGCGCTCGAACCGGCTTTCGGCATGCCGCATCGTGGAGGGGTACGGTCGCCCCGTCTTCCCCAGCGCACCGGGACCCGCCCGGCACCCGGCGGTTCGAGACCGTGCGCCCCGCCCTTGCCGCGTAGCCACAGAGAGAGAACACATGTCCTGGCTGTCGAGATTCAGCCTCGCTCAACGCGCCCTCATCGGGCTGATGTCGATCGTCGCGATCGTCTTCGGAGCGATCGCGATACCTCAGCTCAAGCAGCAACTGCTGCCCAATATCGAACTCCCGATGGTGTCGGTCATCGCGCCCTACCAGGGTGCCTCGCCCGACGTGGTCGAGAAGCAGGTCGTCGAGCCGCTGGAGAAGTCGCTCGACGCCGTGGACGGCCTCTCGACGACGACCTCGACCGCCAGCGAGGGCAACGCCGTCGTCATGGCGCAGTTCGACTTCGGCAGCGGCACCAAGCAGCTCGTCGCCGACGTCCAGCAGGCCGTCAACCGCGCCCGCGCCCAACTCCCCGACGACGTCGACCCGCAGGTCGTGGCCGGCTCCACCGACGACATCCCCACCGTCGTCCTCGCCGCCACCTCGCCCAAGGACCAGCAGGCCCTCTCCGACCAGCTCGACCGCACCGTGGTGCCCGAGCTGAAGGAGATCGACGGCGTCTCCCAGGTCACCATCGACGGCGTCCGCGACCTCCAGGTCACCATCACGCCCGACAGCGCGAAGCTCGCCCGCGCGGGCCTGAGCGCCCAGGCGCTGGGCGACGCGCTCAAGGCCGGCGGCGTCACGATGCCGGCCGGTTCCTTCGACGAGAGCGGCGAGAACCGCACCGTCCAGGTCGGCACGCCCTTCACCTCGCTCCAGCAGATCGAGGACCTGCGCGTCGTCGGCCAGGCCGGTCAGGGCGGCGGTCAGGGCGCCCAGGGCGAGGCGCCCAAGCCCGTCCGCCTCGGCGACGTCGCGCGCGTCGAGCAGCAGGAGGCGACCGCCACCTCGATCACCCGCACCGACGGCAAGCCGAGCCTCGCCGTCGCGGTGACGATGGACAAGGACGGCAGCGCCGTCGGCATCTCCAATGCCGTCAAGGACAAGCTCGGCGACCTGCGCGACTCGCTCGGCAAGGGCGCCGACCTCAAGATCGTCGTGGACCAGGGCCCGCCCGTCTCCAAGGCGATCAGCGGCCTCACCACCGAGGGCGCGCTCGGCCTCGGCTTCGCCGTGGTCGTGATCCTGGTCTTCCTCGCCTCGATCCGCTCGACGCTCGTCACCGCGGTCTCCATCCCGCTCTCCGTGCTCCTCACGCTCATCGTGCTGTGGACGCGGGACCTCTCGCTCAACATGCTCACCCTCGGCGCGCTGACCATCGCGATCGGCCGCGTCGTGGACGACTCGATCGTCGTCCTGGAGAACATCAAGCGGCACCTCGGCTACGGCGAGGAGCGCAAGGAGGCCATCCTCACCGCGGTCAAGGAGGTCGCCGGAGCGGTCACCGCCTCGACGCTCACCACTGTCGCCGTCTTCCTGCCGATCGGCCTCGTCGGCGGCATCGTCGGCGAGCTGTTCAGCTCCTTCTCGCTCACCGTCACGACGGCGCTGCTCGCCTCCCTCCTCGTCTCGCTCACCGTCGTCCCGGTCCTCTCCTACTGGTTCCTGCGCGGCCCGAAGAACATCACGAGCCCCGAGGACGCCGAGGCCGCGCGCCGCGCCGCCGAGGAGAAGGAGTCCCAGGGCCGCCTCCAGCGCGCCTACCTGCCGGTCATCGGCTTCGCGACCCGGCGCAGGGTCACCTCGCTGCTCATCGCCGTCTTCGTCCTCGTCGTCACGCTCGGCATGGCCACGCAGCTCAAGACGAACTTCTTCGACGACAGCGGCCAGGACTCGCTCAGCGCCACGCAGGAACTCCCGCCCGGCACGAGCCTGGCGAGCACCGACGCGGCGGCGAAGAAGGTCGAGAAGCTCCTCGACGGCATCGACGGGGTCAGCGACGTCCAGGTCACCGTCGGCTCCTCCGGCTTCATGGCGGCCTTCGGCGGCTCGACCGACTCCAACCACGCCTCGTACCAGATCAAGCTCAAGAGCGAGGACGACGCCGACAAGGTGCAGGACGCGCTCGAAGGCGGCTTCAAGAAGCTCGACGGGGCCGGGGAACTGAAGGTCTCCGCCGGTGGCGGCTTCGGCGACCAGGACCTCTCGGTCGTCGTCAAGGCCCCCGACCGCGACTCGCTCGCGAAGGCGGCCCAGCAGGTCACCGACGCCGTCAAGAAGATCGACGACGTCAAGTCCGTCGAGAACGACCTCGCCACCTCGGTGCCGCGCGTCTCCGTCACCGCGAAGCCCGCGGCGGCCGACGCCGGTCTCAGCCAGGCGGCACTCGGCGCCCTCGTCGCCGAGCAGGTCAACGGCACCAAGGCCGCCACGGCGACGCTCGACGACACCGAGCGCGATGTCGTGGTCCGCTCCGCGCACCCGGCGACGACCGTCGCCGAGCTGAAGGCACTCCCGGTCGGCGGCGCGAAGCTCGGCGACCTCGCCACGGTCAGGCTCGTCGACGGTCCCGTCTCGATGACGCGTATCGACGGCGCCCGCGCCGCCACCGTCACCGCCAAGCCGGTCGGCGACGACACGGGCTCGATCAGCACGGAGCTGACCAAGAAGCTCGACGACCTGAAGCTCCCGCAGGGCGCCACCACCGAGATCGGCGGCGTGACGGCCGACCAGAACGACTCGCTCAGCAAGCTGGCGCTCGCGATGCTCGCCGCCGTGGCGATCGTCTTCCTGCTCCTCGTCGGCACCTTCCGCTCGCTGATCCAGCCGCTGATCCTGCTCGTCTCGATCCCCTTCGCGGCGACCGGCGCGCTCGGCCTGCTCCTCGTCACGGGCACCCCGCTGGGCGTCCCCGCGATGATCGGCATGCTGATGCTCATCGGCATCGTGGTGACCAACGCGATCGTCCTGATCGACCTCATCAACCAGTACCGCGACCGCGGTTACGGGGTCGTCGAGGCGGTCACCGAGGGCGGCAGGCACCGCCTGCGCCCGATCCTCATGACGGCGCTCGCGACGATCTTCGCCCTCATCCCGATGGCGACCGGCATCACCGGGGAGGGCGGCTTCATCTCGCAGCCCCTCGCGGTGGTCGTCATCGGCGGCCTCATCAGCTCGACCCTCCTGACCCTCCTCCTCGTCCCGACCCTCTACGCGATGGTCGAACTGCGCAAGGAACGCAGGGCGGCGAAGAAGGCGAAGAAGAAGGGCGAAGACCCGACGGAGGTCCCGGCCCCGAGGGAATCGGTGAACGTCTGAGAACTGTAGGGAAAGGTGCTGAGCCCCCTGCCGCGATCACCGCGGCAGGGGGCTCAGCATTAGGGCCGCTCCGGGGCACGTTTTCAGCCCCTCCGGCACTTGAGGAGCGGGGTGTGGAGCCTCCGCGAAACCGCTACGGCAGCGCCAGCATCCGCTCCAACGCCGCCTTGGCGTACTTCTCCGTCTCCGCGTCGACCTCGATCCGGTTGACGACCTTCCCCTCCGCCAGCGACTCCAGCGTCCACACGAGGTGCGGCAGGTCGATCCGGTTCATGGTCGAGCAGAAGCACACGGTCCGGTCCAGGAACACGATCTCCTTGTCCGGGTGGGCCTTCGCGAGCCGCCGTACGAGGTTCAGTTCGGTCCCGATCGCCCACTTCGACCCGGCCGGGGCGGCGTCGAGCGCCTTGATGATGTACTCCGTCGAGCCCACCTCGTCGGCGGCGGAGACGACCTCGTGCTTGCACTCGGGGTGGACGAGGACCCGCACCCCCGGAATCCGCTCCCGCACCTCGCTGACCGAGTCGAGCGAGAAGCGCCCGTGCACGGAGCAGTGCCCGCGCCACAGGATCATCTTCGCGGCGCGCAGCTCCTCGACGGTGAGCCCGCCGTTCGGCTTGTGCGGGTTGTAGACGACGCAGTCGTCCAGCGACATCCCCATGTCCCGGACGGCGGTGTTGCGCCCGAGGTGCTGGTCGGGGAGGAAGAGCACCTTCTCGCCCTGCGCGAAGGCCCACTCCAGCGCCCGCTTCGCGTTCGAGGAGGTGCAGATGGTGCCGCCGTGGCGCCCGGTGAACGCCTTGATGTCGGCGGAGGAGTTCATGTACGAGACGGGGACGACCTGCCCGGCGACGCCCGCCTCGGTGAGGACGTCCCAGCACTCCGCGACCTGCTCGGCGCTCGCCATGTCCGCCATGGAGCAGCCGGCGGCGAGGTCGGGGAGGATCACCCGCTGGCGCGCGGAGGTGAGGATGTCGGCCGACTCGGCCATGAAGTGCACGCCGCAGAAGACGATGTACTCGGCCTCGGGACGCGCGGCGGCGTCGCGGGCGAGCTTGAAGGAGTCGCCGGTGACGTCGGCGAACTGGATGACCTCGTCCCGCTGGTAGTGGTGGCCGAGGACGAACACCTTCTCACCGAGCTTCTCCTTGGCCGCGCGGGCACGGGCCACGAGGTCCGGGTCGGAGGGTTCGGGGAGGTCTCCCGGGCACTCCACTCCGCGCTCGCTGCGCGGGTCGGCCTCCCGGCCGAGCAGCAGCAGGGCGAGCGGGGTGGGCTGCACATCGAGATCGACGGGGGGCTGGGCCGTGGTCACGTCACGCACCCTTTCTTCTGGACAGGCGGCGGTGCGGCCGCTCCGGGGACGCCGTCCGCAGGACGCCGCCCCCCTTTTCGTCGTATTGACGTTATTTATGATATCCGCTTACCGTCAGGTTGACGACACCGTGCGGCCCGATGTGATGTGTGCCCCTTCGCCGCCCCTGACCCGTCCCGGTGGCGTATGCGACGATGAGGGAACGCGGTCAGCGGCCGCGCGGGAATAACTCCCCGACCGTGCCGGTTGGAACGTCGGCAATCAGTCTCCGTACAACCCGGGAGAGAAGCAGATGTCCGTATCGGACGAGACCACCACCGCGAGCGAGGGCATCCTCCTGTCCGACGCCGCCGCGTCGAAGGTCAAGGCCCTGCTGGACCAGGAAGGCCGTGACGACCTCGCGCTGCGCGTGGCCGTCCAGCCCGGCGGCTGCTCCGGCCTGCGCTACCAGCTCTTCTTCGACGAGCGCTCGCTCGACGGCGACGTCGTCAAGGACTTCGGCGGCGTCAAGGTCGTCACCGACCGCATGAGCGCCCCCTACCTCGGCGGCGCCTCGATCGACTTCGTCGACACCATCGAGAAGCAGGGCTTCACGATCGACAACCCGAACGCGACCGGCTCCTGCGCCTGCGGCGACTCCTTCCACTGAGCCGCCCGCGTTCCGCGCGAGCGCGAGCAGGAAGAAGGCGGCGACCCCCCTTGGGGGGCCGCCGCCTTCGCCGTACCCGGGTGGCGCGGTCCGCGCGGCGCGGGCCCAGCGCCCTCGGGCCTCGGCGGTCCCGCGGCCGCCGGGGCTCAGGCCGCCGGGACCGTTTCCCCCGTCGTCGTCACGACGGTCCGGTCGCCGAGCGGGCGGTCGAGGGTCACCGAGCGGGTCAGGTCCTTCGCGATCATCACGCACACCTTCCCCGGCTCCTTCTCCTCCGTGAGGTGGACGCGCACCTGCGCCCCCTTCTCCTCCGCGTGGGCCCGGTAGCGGGCGCACACGCCGCCGCTGAAGCGCAGGCTCAGCTCGCGCCCGGCCGCCGCGTACGAGACGGGCGGTACGGAGCGGGTCGCCGCGCCGGGACCCGCCGACGTGGCCCCGCCCGGGTGACGCGGGCCGCCGCCCGAGCCGAGGTGCCGCTCGTCGATCGCGAGCTGCGCGAGCGTCGCGGACTGCGAGGGGACGGAGAAGAGCCAGGCCGGTACGAGGACGGGGTGCCCCTCCCGCGTACGCGCCGCGAGCCCGAAGCGCGCTCGCGTGACGGGAACGACCGTCCCGTCCTCGCCCGCGCCCTCGTTGAGCGCGGCGAGCGCCTCGGCGGCGGACCGCACCGGGTACCGCTCCTCGTCGGCGGTACGGGGCACGTCGAGCCGCCCCGTACCGCCCACGACCTCGCCGCCCGCCGCGATGTGGAGCCGTGTCGACCAGCCGTCCGTGGGCAGCCCCCCGACCTCCGGGTCGACCTCCACGACACGGCTCGCGCCCCGTACCTCGTCGCCCCGCGACGGCGCGCCCGCGAGCCCCAGCGCCGCGAACACCGGCCGCGCGGCCTCCCGCGCCTCGGCCTCGCCGGGCGCCGGACACCCCTTCCCCCGAGCGCACTTGTCGCCCTTGGCGAGATAGCTCCACGCCCCCGGAGCCTGCCGGGCGACGACGAGCCCGGCACCCCGCCACTCACCCCCGTCGGCCCGCACGCCCCCCGGCACCCCGAGCGCCCGCGCCAGCCGCTCGGCCTCCTCGCGCGACACGCTCCCGTCGACCCCGTAGACCCCCGCCTTCGCCGGCCCCTTCGGCAAGGTCCCCTCCACCCGGTACCGCACCCCGTGAGGGTCCGGCTCCCCGGGCGCGATCCCCGGCGGCGACCCACTCGCGGCCACACTCCCGGCAGGCTCCGCGTCCCCGCCCCCACCGCACCCCGCCACGAGCATCCCCACCCCGACGACCCCCACAACGACCCGAACCTTCATGCCCATGCCAACTCCAACCCTCGACGAACGGACAAACCTCTGACGCCCCACCACCCGACCCGGTTCCGCCCCAAGGACCCACCCGCGCTCACATGCAGCCCGCACCACTTTCCAGCCCCTCCGGCGATTGAGGAGCGGGGCCCGGGGCGGAGCCCCGCGAGGCCCACCCGGCGCAAGCTCAGCCCCCGCCGGATACCGTGAACCGACAACCCCCGCCCCCAAGCAGGAGCGCACCCGTGCGGATCGCAGTCACCGGCTCCATCGCCACCGACCACCTCATGACCTTCCCCGGCCGTTTCGCCGACCAACTCGTCGCCGACCAGCTCCACACGGTCTCCCTCTCCTTCCTCGTCGACAATCTCGACGTCCGGCGCGGCGGGGTCGGTGCCAACATCGCCTTCGGCATGGGCCAGCTCGGCACCGCGCCGATCCTCGTCGGCGCGGCGGGCCCGGACTTCGACGACTACCGCGCCTGGCTCGACCGCCACGGCGTCGACACCACCTCGGTGCGGATCTCCGAGGTCCTGCACACCGCCCGCTTCGTCTGCACGACGGACGCCGACCACAACCAGATCGGCTCCTTCTACACGGGCGCGATGAGCGAGGCCCGCCTCATCGAACTCCAGGCCGTCGCCGAGCGCGTCGGCGGTCTCGATCTCGTCACGATCGGCGCCGACGACCCCGAGGCGATGCTCCGCCACACGGAGGAGTGCCGCAGCCGGGGCATCCCCTTCGCCGCCGACTTCTCGCAGCAGATCGCGCGCATGGAGGGCGAGGAGATCCGCACGCTCCTCGACGGCGCCACGTACCTCTTCTCGAACGAGTACGAGAAGGGCCTCATCGAGTCGAAGACCGGCTGGACGGACGCCGAGATCCTCGGCCGGGTCGGCCACCGCGTCACGACGCTCGGCGCCGACGGCGTACGGATCGAGCGGGTGGGCGACGAGCCGATCGTGGTCGGCGTCCCCGAGGAGCGGCGCAAGGCGGACCCGACGGGCGTCGGCGACGCGTTCCGCGCCGGGTTCCTGTCCGGCCTCGCCTGGGGCGTGGGCCTGGAGCGCGCGGCGCAGGTCGGCTGCATGCTCGCGACGCTCGTCATCGAGACGGTGGGGACGCAGGAGTACCAGCTGGAGCGGACGCACTTCATGGACCGCTTCACCAAGTGCTACGGCATCGAGGCGGGCGAAGAGGTACAGGCGCACCTCGCCGTGTGACGGCAGGGGGACGGCTCAGCCGGTGCGCCGCACCCGGTACGCCGTCCCCTCCCGCCCCACGTACTCCTGCCCCCGCATCTCGCACCACGCCGGGATGTCCAGGGCCGCCGCCTCGTCGTCCGACAGGACGGTGACCGTGGCGCCGACCGGGACGCGCGGGAAGACCTTCGCGAGTTCGATGACCGGGATCGGGCACCGCTTGCCGAGCGCGTCGACGACGAGCGGCCCCGGGGAGGGGACCGCGGGCGACCCGGGGGAGGGGACGGCGGGCGGTTCCTCGTCCCTCGGGGCGCCGAGCTGTTCCCGTACCCCCGCCACCACCCCCGGGAGCACCTCCAGGAAGCGGTCCACGTCCTCCGCGCGCACGTCCAGGGGGAGCGAGACGCGCACGTTGCCCTCGCTCAGGACGCCCATCGCGCGCAGCACGTGGCTCGGCGTCAGCGCCGAACTCGTGCAGGACGAACCGGACGAGACGGAGAAACCGGCCCGGTCCAGCGCGCCGAGCACGCTCTCGCCGTCCACGTAGAGGCACGAGAAGGTGAGCAGGTGCGGCAGCCGCCGCTCCGGATCGCCCACCACCTCCGTACGCGGCACGAGCAGCGGCACCCGCTCCCGCAGCCGCGCGGTCAGCGCGCGCAACTCCCCGGCCCGCGCCACCGCCTCGGCGCG
>NZ_JAAGLR010001136.1 GCF_010548245.1 Streptomyces sp. SID11385 | reverse complement strand
CCACCGGGCCCCCGCCGACCGGCCCGGAAGCGCTCGCCGACCGGCCCGGAACCGTCCTTCGCCCGGGGCCCGCTCGGCCCTGCTGCCGGGGCTGTGCCGCCGCCGATCATGTGGGGCGGCCGGAGGAGCACCGCACTCTCTCCCTGCGTGTGAGCCCTCCGGCCGTACCAGTTTTGCGGAAGGAAGGTCGCCGTCCGGTGGACGAGGCACATGACATGCGGCAGCGGGACGCGCGGCAGCCGTCCCGGGTGGAGCGGGAACGGGCTGCCGAGGGCACGGGTACGGCGGGGCCGCCACCACCACCCGGGGAGGAGACCGGCGGCGCGGCGGCCGTCGTTCCCCGCACCGCCCGCCCCGGCTGGGTGACCTGGCTCACCACGACCGACCACAAGCAGATCGGCACCCTCTACCTGGTCTCCGCGTTCGTCTTCTTCCTCGTCGGCGGGGTGCTCGCCCTCGTCATGCGCGCCGAACTCGCCCGCCCCGGGACGCAGATCCTGTCGAACGAGCAGTTCAACCAGGCGTTCACGATGCACGGTTCGATCATGCTGCTGCTCTTCGCGATGCCGCTCTTCACCGGTTTCGCGAACTGGATCATGCCGCTCCAGATCGGCGCGCCCGATGTCGCCTTCCCGCGACTGAACATGCTCGCCTTCTGGCTCTTCCTGTGCGGCTCGCTGATCGCGGCCGGTGGCTTTCTGACGCCCGGTGGCGCGGCCGACTTCGGCTGGTTCCTCTACGCTCCGCTCTCCGACGCCGTGCACTCGCCCGGCCTCGGCGCGGACCTGTGGATCATGGGCGTGGCGCTCTCGGGCTTCGGGTCGATCGCGGGCGCGGTCAACTTCATCACCACGATCGTGTGCATGCGCGCCCCCGGGCTGACGATGTTCCGGCTGCCGATCTTCACGTGGAACGTGCTGCTCACGGCGGTGCTCGTGCTCATCGTCTTCCCCGTGCTCGCCGCCGCGCTCTTCGCGCTCGAATGCGACCGCAAGTTCGGCTCGCACGTCTTCGACGCGGCGAACGGCGGGGCGTTGCTGTGGCAGCACCTGTTCTGGTTCTTCGGCCATCCCGAGGTGTACATCCTCGCGCTGCCGTTCTTCGGGATCATTTCCGAGGTGATTCCGGTCTTCTCCCGTAAGCCGATGTTCGGTTACGTGGGCCTGATCGGTGCCACGATCGCCATCGCCGGTCTCTCGGTGACCGTGTGGGCGCACCACATGTACGTGACGGGCGGGGTGCTGCTGCCCTTCTTCTCCTTCATGACCTTCCTCATCGCCGTGCCGACAGGCGTCAAGTTCTTCAACTGGATCGGCACGATGTGGAAGGGATCGCTCTCCTTCGAAACGCCGATGCTGTGGGCGGTCGGCTTCCTCGTCACCTTCGTCTTCGGCGGCCTGACCGGCGTGATCCTGGCGGCGCCGCCGCTCGACTTCCACGTCTCGGACTCGTACTTCGTCGTCGCGCACTTCCACTACACGCTCTTCGGCACGGTGGTGTACGCGATGTTCGCCGGATTCCACTTCTGGTGGCCGAAGTTCACCGGCAAGATGCTCGACGAACGTCTCGGGAAGCTGACCTTCTGGACGCTGACGGCCGGCTTCCACGCGACCTTCCTCGTACAGCACTGGCTCGGCGCGGAGGGCATGCCGAGGCGGTACGCGGACTACCTCGCGGCGGACGGTTTCACGGCCCTCAACACCGTGTCCACGATCGGATCGTTCCTGCTCGGTCTGTCGTTCCTTCCGTTCTTCTACAACGTCTGGAAGACCGCGAAGTACGGGAAGAAGGTCGGGACCGACGACCCGTGGGGCTTCGGGCGCTCGCTGGAGTGGGCGACGTCCTGCCCGCCGCCGCGCCACAACTTCACCTCGCTGCCCCGCATCCGCAGCGAGTCCCCGGCCTTCGACCTGCACCACCCGGACATCGCGGCGATGGACCGGCGCGAGAACGGGCTGGTGGGCAACGCGTCGGCGGGAGCGGACGCGGGGGCCGGAGCGGGGGCCGTCCGGTGAGCGCCGTCGTGCCCGCCCTGGCGCTCGGCGTCGTCACGGCCTCGGGCTGCGTCTGGTACGTACCCGCCCTCGCCGAGCTGCGGGCCGGGGCCGACCGCCCGGTCTCCCGGCGCCTCGCGGCGCTGGCCTGCCTGAGCGGCTGGGGCACGGCGGGGCTCGCGGCGGTGCTGCTCCTGACGGGAGCTCCGCTCGCGGTCGCGGGCACCGGG
>NZ_JAAGLR010001100.1 GCF_010548245.1 Streptomyces sp. SID11385 | reverse complement strand
CCTGCGTCCCGCCGCGCGGCGCGCTCGCCGCGCAGGTGCCCGTACGGCACGGGCGGCTCACCGTCGTCGACCGCGCCTTCGTGCGGAGCGCGCACGCCCGGGGGCTCCAGGTGCACGTGTGGACGGTGAACGAGGAGGCGGAGATGACCCGGCTTCTGGACCTCGGTGTTGATGGCATCATGACCGACCACATCGAGGCGCTGCGCACGGTGCTGCGGTCCCGGGGGCAGTGGCCGGGGGCCTGAGCGGCGCGCGCGGGACGAGGCGAGGGAGCGGGATGGGCGCACGGACCGCGGGGGCGGCGATCGCCACGGGGGCGGCGGACGAGGCGGGGGCGCGCAAGCGGGAGCAGCGCGGCTGGTACTTCTACGACTGGGCCTGCTCGGTGTATTCGACGAGCGTGCTCACCGTCTTCCTCGGCCCGTACCTCACCGAGGTGGCGAAGAGCGCGGCCGACGCGGACGGCTACGTGCACCCGCTGGGCCTGCCGGTGCGGGCGGGCTCCTTCTTCGCGTACAGCGTCTCGCTCTCGGTGATCGTCTCCGTCCTCGTGATGCCGCTCGCGGGCGCGCTCGCCGACCGGACGGGCCGCAAGAAGCCGCTGCTCGGGGCTTCCGCCTATCTCGGCGCGGCGGCGACGGCGGGGATGTTCTTCCTGGACGGGGACCGCTACCTGCTCGGCGGGGTGCTGCTCGTCGTCGCGAACGCCTCGATCGCGGTCTCGACGGTCGTCTACAACGCCTTCCTGCCGCAGATCGCCGCGCCGCGGGAGCGCGACGCGGTCTCCTCGCGCGGCTGGGCCTTCGGCTACGCGGCGGGCGCGCTGGTCCTCGTCCTCAACCTGGTCCTCTACCTCGGGCACGACTCCTTCGGCGTGAGCGAGTCGACGGCGGTGCGCATCTGCCTGTCGTCGGCGGGCCTGTGGTGGGGGGTGTTCACGCTCGTCCCGCTGCGGCGGCTGCGCGAGCGCCCGGCCGCGGAACCGGGCGCGGGCGTCGTCGGCGGGAGCTGGCGCCAGCTGGGCGCCACGCTGGGGGACATGCGCCGCCGCCCGGTCACGCTGTGGTTCCTGCTCGCGTACCTCCTCTACAACGACGGCATCCAGACGGTCATCTCGCAGGCGTCCGTCTTCGGCTCCGAGGAGCTGGGCCTGAGCCAGTCCACGCTGATCGTGGCGATCCTGCTCGTGCAGGTGCTCGCCGTGGCCGGGGCGCTCGGGATGGGGCGGCTCGCGCGGCGGTACGGGACGAAGCGGACGGTGCTCGCCTCGCTCGGCGCCTGGACGCTCATCGTCGGCTGCGGCTACTTCCTGCCCGCCGGGGCCCCGGTGTGGTTCTTCGTGCTCGCCGCCGGGATCGGGCTGATCATGGGCGGCAGCCAGGCGCTCTCGCGTTCGCTGTACTCCCACCTGGTGCCCGCGGGCAAGGAGGCCGAGTACTTCTCCGCGTACGAGATGAGCGATCGCGGCATGAGCTGGCTCGGCCCGCTCCTCTTCGGGCTCACCTACCAGGTCACGGGGAGCTACCGGGACGCGATCATCTCGCTGGTGATCTTCTTCGTGCTCGGCTTCGGCGTCCTGCTGCGGGTGCCGCTCGCGCGTGGAATGCGCGAGGCGGGGAACACCGTTCCCGAGGGCGTGGAGGGCGAGCCGGACGGGGTCGCGCCGAATTTCGCACGGGGGCACGAAGGGCGGTAGTGTACGCGTTTGACCATCCGGATGTACCGTTCCTGCGCCTCTGAACAGCGAAGACAGCCCGAGATTTTCGGTGCGTACGTCGCCAGATGTGACAAAGCGGGCACTGGTGGGTACAAATGGGGCGGCTACGACGGCGACGCTTTGACCCTGCACGGGAATCTTCACCGCCGACCGGACGTTGACCGGATGACGACGACAGCGACGACTGTCCTGTGGGCGAGCAAGCCCGGGAGGCACGATTCATGAGTGAGCGAGCGCTTCGCGGCACACGCCTTGTGGTGACCAGCTACGAGACGGACCGCGGCATCGACCTGGCCCCGCGCCAGGCCGTCGAATACGCATGCCAGAACGGACACCGCTTCGAGATGCCGTTCTCGGTCGAGGCGGAGATCCCCGCGGAGTGGGAGTGCAAGGTGTGCGGTGCGCAGGCACTCCTTGTCGACGGGGACGGGCCGGAGGAGAAGAAGACCAAGCCCGCGCGCACGCACTGGGACATGCTCATGGAGCGGCGTACGCGGGAGGAGCTGGAGGAGGTCCTGGCCGAGCGCCTGGCCGTCCTGCGCTCCGGTGCGATGAACATCGCGGTGCACCCGCGCGACAGCCGTAAGTCCGCCTGAGTCCTCGGTCGGCCGGTTGGAGGCAGCAAAGCGAAAGGCCGTGGGCCGGACACCTTCTCGGTGTCCGGCCCACGGCCTTTCGCTTTGCTGCCGGCACTCAGGGGGTGAGGGGCGGGCGCGGGCCCTCGTCCTCGTCGTGCGGCTTCGTGGGGGTGTCCTCGCGGACGACCTCGCCCTGGACGACCTTGCCGTCGGGGCGCTGGGTACGGGCGCGGGTGTAGGCGCTGCCGAAGGCGCCGCCCGTCGCCTCGTCCAGCTTGCGCTGCATCGTGCGCTCGACGCGGCGCGAGAGCGCGCCCCGTATGCCGGGGACGAGGAGGACGAGCCCGGCGACGTCCGAGAGCAGCCCCGGGATCATGAGGAGCAGCCCGGCGAGCATGAGGAAGCCGTTGCCCTCGGCGCGCTCCTGCGGGGCCGCGGCGGTCGGGGGCTGCTGGAGGGTCCGGGTGAGCGCGCCGAAGGCGCGGCGGCCCGCGCGCTTGACGACCGCGCCGCCGCCGATGATCCCGGCGGCGAGCAGCGCGACGACCACGAGGCCGCCGGCCGCTTCGCCGACGAGGATCAGCAGCCAGATCTCGATCACGAACCAGGCGGCGATCCCGAGGGGGAGCCATCTGCGCGGGCCGCTGCGTTTGGCGGGGGGCGGAGGGGTGCTGGGCGTCATGGGTCCAGTGTGCCCTTGGAAGGGGGGCGGGGGGTGGCTGGGCCTTGCCGCGGGGTCGGCCTTGCGCCGGGGTGGCCTCGCGGGGCTCCGCCCCGGGCCCCGCTCCTC
>NZ_JAAGLR010001069.1 GCF_010548245.1 Streptomyces sp. SID11385 | reverse complement strand
GGCTGGCGAGCGCCGGGTAGGGGCGGACGGGCATCCCGGACCGCTGTCGCAGCGGGTGTCGTACGGGGCCGCCGCTCGCCCGCCGCACGGCGCCGGGGACGGTGGCGGCCACGTGCAGGACGCGCACGAGCCCCGTGAGGTGGAAGACGCGCCGCGCCGCCGGGTAGTCGGCGGCGACGCACAGCACGCCGTCCGGCGCCGTACGGGCCGCCGTCCGCAGCAGGATGCGCAGCGCCTGCGGGGTCACCACACGCGACCGCACCCGCACCACGACGATCCGGGCCGGGTGGCGCTCGACGGCCTCGCGCAGGTCCGCCTCGACGGCCGCCTCGTTGTCGAGGTCGACGAGCGTGTCGAAGGGCACGACGAGGAGCGCGGCGGGCGCCCCGGGCGAGGGGGCGGGTGTCCGGGGCGGTGCGGCGGGCGTGTCGGTAGGGCTCACAAAACCTCCTGACCTCACCTTCGAGTGTGCCCCGGGGGCCGGGGGCGGTGCAAAGGGTGCGGGTGGCCGCGGAGGCGGTTCCACGGATGTCTCACTCCCCCTCCGCGCCGCCTCCGTCACCTGTCGTGACGCTCCGCTGCCGCCGTGCCGCGTGCCGCGCCCAGGCGGGGAAGGCGAACCAGCACAGCGCGAACCACGCGGCGATCCCGGCGACGAGCCACAGCGCGGTGCCGTTCGGCGAGACGACGATCCGCAGGATGAGCAGCATCGAGGAGGCCATGGTGGCGAGGAGCAGCGCGAGCCCGACGAGCGTGAGCCACCCCGCCCAGCGGACCGTCTCCGGCTTGAGGCGCTGTCCGGAGAGCAGCCGGTGGAAGGAGACGGGCGCGACCAGCGCGCCGGTGGTCGCGGCGCCCAGCACGACGGTGACGACGTAGATCGTGCGGTCCGTGCCGGAGAGCGTGGTGAAACGTTGCTGGAAGACGACGGTGAGGAGGAAGCCGAAGAGGATCTGTACGCCTGTCTGGGCGACGCGCAGTTCCTGGAGGAGATCGGCCCACTTGCGGTCGGCGCGCTCCTCGCGGGTCTCGCTGCGGCCGGGGGCGGCGGAGGCGTCGTGCGGCTCCCCGGGCTCGTGGGGTCCTGGTGCGGGCGGGGTCATGGCGGTCGTCCTCTCCTCGGGCGGCTCCTCGGGGGCCCGCCCAGGTTCGGGGGCGCGAGGGGGCCGCGTGCGGTGGCGCGCCGGACGGCGCGGCGGACGTACCGGCGCACCGCGGACGTGCCGCGGCCGCCGTGTCCGCCGCTCGGCTCATTGGCGGGTTCCCCGGGACGGGGCCGGGGAACAGGAGGCACATGTCCGAGCGACCCGATCACCGGCAGGCCCCCGTCCTCGAAGCACTGGCCGCGTACCACGCGCGCGGCGAGCTGTCCTTCACCCCACCCGGGCACAAGCAGGCCAGAGGCGCGGACCCCGAGGTACGCCGGCTGCTGGGCGACGCCGCCTTCGCGAGCGACCTCCTCGCCTCCGGCGGACTCGACGAGCGCCGTACGCGGGGGCGGGTCCTGGAGCGGGCCGAGGAGTTGATGGCGGACGCGGTGCACGCCGCGCACACCTTCTTCTCGACGTGCGGGAGTTCCCTCTCGGTCAAGGCGGCGATCCTGTCGGTCGCCGGTCCCCACGAGAAGCTCCTCATCGGCCGCGACGCGCACAAGTCGGTGGTCTCCGGGCTCATCGTCTCGGGGGTGCGGCCCGTGTGGGTCGAGCCGGAGTGGGACCGCGAGCGCCACCTCGCGCACCCGCCCGCGCCCGCCGCGTACGAGGCCGCGTTCGCCGCGCACCCGGACGCGAAGGGCGCGCTCGTCACGAGCCCGACGCCGTACGGCACGACGGCCGACCTGCGCGCGCTCGCGGACCTCTGCCACGCGCGCGGCAAGCCGCTCCTCGTGGACGAGGCGTGGGGAGCGCACCTGCCCTTCCACCCGGAGCTGCCCACGTGGGCGATGGACGCGGGCGCCGACGTGTGCGTGACGAGCATCCACAAGATGGGCAGCGGCCTCGAACAGGGCTCGGTCTTCCACCTCGGCGGAGACTTGATCGACCCGGCGGTCCTCGCCTCGCGCGCCGATCTGCTCGGCACCACGAGCCCGTCCGTCCTGCTGTACGCGGGCATGGACGGCTGGCGGCGGCAAATGATGCTGCACGGACGTGAGTTGCTGGGTGGGGCGCTCGACAGGGCGGCGAAGACACGGGCCGCGATCGACGCGATCGACGGGCTCCGCGTGCACGGGCGCGCGGACTTCTGCGGCCCGGGTCTCGGTCACGACCTGGACCCCCTCCCGGTCGTCATCGACGTCTCGGGGCTCGGTACGAGCGGTTACCGCGCCGCCGACCGGCTGCGCGAACGGCACGGCATCGACGCGCACTTGGCCGACCACCGCCGTATCAGCACCCAACTCACCCACGCCGACGACGAGTCCACGACGGCACTGCTCCTCGCGGCCCTGCGCGCCCTCGTCGCCGAGGCGTCGTCGCTCGGCCCGGGTCCCGAGGTCGTCGTCCCCGCTCCCGAACAACTCCGTCTGGAACAGGTGATGTTGCCGCGCGATGCCTACTTCGGTCCGGTCGAGGACGTGCCCGCCGCCGAGGCGGTGGGCCGGGTCACCGCCGAGATGCTCACTCCTTATCCGCCCGGCATCCCCGCCGCGCTCCCCGGCGAACGCCTCACCGAACCCCTCCTCCACTACCTCCGCACAGGCATCGCGGCGGGCATGAACCTGCCGGACGCGGTGGACACCTCGCTGGGAACGGTGCGGGTGGTGGCGGAGCCGGTGTAGAAGGTGCGGGGCGCGAGGAGCGGATCGCCGCGCCCGCCCCCTGCACCGGCCGCCCGTCCCCTACACCGGTTCCGCGCCCCGCACCGCGTCCGCCTCCTCCTCCCACGCGCCCAGGCCCGCGAGCCGGGCGAGCCGCGCGCCGTAGCCGCCGCTCGCCCGCGGGGTGAGCCGGGCGGAGGTGGCGACGGGGGAGCGGCGGGTGCGCAGGACGCGGTGGCCGCCCGTCTCCAGGGCACGGACGAGGGCGTGGTCCTCGCCGGTGGCGAGGGGCGGGAAGCCGCCGACGCCGAGGTAGGCGTCGGCCCGTACGCCCAGGTTCGCGCCGTGGACGTGCGGGTGCCGCGCGC
>NZ_JAAGLR010001034.1 GCF_010548245.1 Streptomyces sp. SID11385 | reverse complement strand
GGCCCGGCGGGCGCGAGCGGGCGGGGCCGTTCGGCGGTGCCCGGGGTGCGCGGCCGCCCAGGGCGCGGGAGGCTGGTGCGGCGCGTACCGGTGCGGCACGCGTACGAGCGAGGAAGGCGGCCCCCATGGCGAAGAAGGACAAGAAGCTGCGGCGTGGCGACGACGTGGCGTGGAGCAGCCACGGTCAGGAGGTCGAGGGCGAGGTCACGAAGAAGGTCGACACGCGCACGGAGGCCGCCGGGCGCACCGTGGACGCCTCGCCCGAGGAGCCGCAGTACGAGGTCGAGAGCGACAAGAGCGGCAAGCGGGCGGTCCACAAGCCGGACTCGCTGCGCAAGAAGCGCTGAGCCCGGCCCCGCCTTCCGTTGCGGCGGGCGTCCGGCGGGCACGGTGGCGTCATGAGCGAGCACGAGGGCGCGGACGCGGACGCGTACCGGACGACGGCGGAGTTCTACGACATCCTCCAGGCCGAGCGGGACAGCCGGCTCGTCGCGGAGCTGTACGGGGACCGGGTCGCAGCGGCGCGGGGCGCGGTGGTGGACGTCGGCGCGGGGAGCGGGACGGTGAGTCTCATGGCGCTCGCGTGTGCGGGGGCGCCGGTGCACGCCGTCGAGCCCTCGGCGGTGATGCGCTCGCTGCTGCTGACGCGTCTCGCGTGGTCCCGGGCGGACCGCCGGGCGCGGGTGACGGTGCATCCCGGGACGCTGCCGGAAGCGGACATCCCGGAGGCTTCGGCCGGGTTGGTGGTGTGCCACAACGTCGTTCCGACGCTCGGCGACGTGGCGCGCCGTGAGCTGTGGGAGGCGGCGGCGCGGGTCCTGGAGCCCGGCGGGCTGCTGCTGATGGACCGGCCGCGCGCGCGGGCGCCGCGCGCGGCGGAGATCGCGGTGTTCACGCCGGTCCGGGTGGGCGATGACACGTACGAGGGCGAGGTGCGGGAGATGGCGTGCGCGGCGGGGGCCGAGCTGGCCTTCACGTACACGGTGCGGCGCGGGGAGCGCGTGGTGCGGCGGCGCGGCGAACGGTTCCTGACCCGGATGCTGCCGCTGGAGACGCTGACACGGGAACTCGGCGACCGCGGGCTGCGGTGGGAGGAGACCGGCGAGCGGGTGCTCGTGGCGCGACGGGAACGGTGACGCCCCGTACGGACCCGGGACGTTCAGGACAGTGCGCGCAGGACCGTGCTAAGCGCTGCGATCCCCTCCTCGATCGCGGAGGCGGGGACGGCGGCGTAGCCGAGGACGAGACCCGGGGGTCCCGGGCGCACGCGGTGCCAGGACAGCGGCTGGACCTTGACGCCGCGGGCGAGCGCGGCGGCGGCCACCTCGGTGTCGGGGACGGACCGGTCGAAGGTGACCGTGAGGTGGAGCCCGGCTGCGGCCCCGTGCACGACGGCGTGCGGCAGGTGGCGGCCGAGCGCGCCGATCATCGCGTCCCTGCGCCGCCGGTGGCGGATGCGCGACTGCCGTACGTGGCGCTCCAGGTCGCCGCTGTCGATGAGGCGCGCGAAGGTGTGCTGGGCGAGGACGTCGTTGCCGAGGTCGGCGAATCTCTTGGCGTCGACGAGCGCGTCGCGCAGGTGCGGGGGCGGGACGAGCCAGCCGAGGCGCAGGGCCGGGGCGAGGAGCTTCGACGCGCTGCCCAGGTAGCAGACGCGGTCGGCGAGCAGGGTGCGCAGGGCGGGGGCGGGCGCCTGGTCGTAGCGGTGTTCGGCGTCGTAGTCGTCCTCCAGGACGAGGCCGCCCTCGCTCGCCCAGCGCAGCAGCGCGCGGCGGCGCGCGCCGCGCGTGACGACGCCGGTGGGGAACTGGTGGGCGGGGGTGAGCAGGACCGCGCGGGCACCGGTGGCCCGCAGGTCCTCGACGCGGATGCCCGCGTGGTCGACGGGGACGGGCGGCGTCGCGAAGCCCGTACGGCGCAGGTGCTGGCGGACGCC
Organism: Streptomyces sp. SID11385; assembly: GCF_010548245.1. Lineage (GTDB taxonomy): Bacteria > Actinomycetota > Actinomycetes > Streptomycetales > Streptomycetaceae > Streptomyces. The sequence goes on along the minus strand of NZ_JAAGLR010001034.1, from coordinate 770 downwards.
GAGCGAGCCCGGGTCCTCGAAGGCGACCTGGTCGATGCCTTCGGCGCGCAGCACGGGGCCGAGGAGCGAGAGGGCCTGCGCGGCGCCGGAGACGACGAGGAGGTCGTCGGGGTGGACGAGGAGGCCGCGGGTGCGGGCGAGCCAGTGCGCGAGGGCGGTGCGCAGAGCCGACTCGCCGCGCGGGTCGCCGTATCCGAGCGAGGCGGTGGGGAGTTCGGCGAGGACGGCGCGGGTGGCGCGGAGCCAGGCGGTGCGGGGGAAGGCGGTGAGGTCGGGGCGGCCGGGGGTGAGGTCGACGCGCGCGGGCAGCGCGCGCAGGGCGTCGAAGACGGCCTCCTCCGCGGCCGGGTCGAAGGGATCGGCGGGCGGGGGCTCGGGGGCGCGGGGCCGCGGGACGGGGCGGGGTACGGCGCGGACGACGGTGCCCTGACGACCGCGGCCCTCGACGTGGCCGTCCTCGGTGAGACGCCGGTACGCCTCGGTGACGACGCCGCGCGAGAGGCCGAACGCGGCGGCGAGGGTACGGGAGGGGGGCAGCCGGGTGCCGGGGGCGAGGCGGCCGTCGGCGAGGGCCCGGCGTACTTCGGCGACGAGCCAGGCGGTCTTGTCCCGGTCGGGGACGGCACGGGTGCCGAACGGGAGGAGGTCGGGGACCGGGAGGGGGGCCTGGTCGGCGACGGCTGGGGGCGACGGTTCGGGCATCGGGGCGTCCGGTCCGGGCATCGGGGCGTCCGTGGGCTTCATCGGGTTCATCGGGTTCATCGGGTTCA
>NZ_JAAGLR010001015.1 GCF_010548245.1 Streptomyces sp. SID11385 | reverse complement strand
TTCCAGCGCGTGCCGCGCGGCGCGCCGACGCGGTCACCGCCCGCGGGCCCCAGCGGGTTGCCGCAGACGCAGCGCACCCGGGGCACGCCGCGCGCGTCGACGAGCACGGAGGTGCCCGACTGGAGGACGGCGCGGTACGTGGTGACCTCGCCCTTGGCGTAGCCGTGGGCCGTGACGACGGTGTCGGCGCGCAGGACGACGGGGGTGAGGTCGTCGAGCCAGCGGTCGAGCCCGGCGGCGGGGGTCCCGGCCGCGTGGGCGAAGGCGGTGGCGCGCGGCCGGTCGGCGGTGAGCAGCCGGGACTGGGCGCGGACGTCGCAGC
>NZ_JAAGLR010000986.1 GCF_010548245.1 Streptomyces sp. SID11385 | reverse complement strand
GGCGGCGTGCGGGCAGGCGGCGGCTCGGGCCTGCGGAAACCGGGCGCGGCGCTGCGCGACGGAGGAGGGGGCCTCGGGGTGAACGGGCGGTGGCGGACGGGGCGGTGGCGCCGTCAGCGGGCCCGACAGATGGCGCTGGACATGCGGCAGAGATCGACGTGCCGTCGACTTACCAAGGCGATTCCAGCGGAAGACATGGCGGAAGCGTGGCACGGGGGGATTGGGGGAGTCCACCGTGGTCCACGGGGTGGACGCGGACGTGTCGGTATGTGGACACGGGCCGGGGCGGGCCGCGCGGGGCCCCGCCCCGGCCCCCGCTCCTCAAGCGCCGGAGGGGCTGAATTTCACGCCCCCGGCCAAGGGCCCGGGGACTTCAGCGCCTCCTCCTGTTCCACCTCCGTCCGGTACACCCTGAACCCCCTGCGCTCGTAGTTGGCCCGTGCGTGGGGGCCGTCCTTGCTGCAGGTGTGGAGCCAGACGCGGGTGGTGGTCAGGTCCCAGGCGCGGGCTGTCGCGAAGGAGAGCAGGTGGGCGCCGATGCGGCGGCCGCGGAAGGCGGGGAGCAGGCCGAAGTAGACGATTTCCGTCGAGCCGTCCTCGCGCGGGGCCAGCTCGGCGTAGCCGGCCGGGGTGCCGCGCTCGTACGCGATCCACGTCCGCGTGCCCTCCAGCTCCTTCGTCCAGCGGGCGCGGTCCCAGCCGAGGCGGTCGGTCCACGTGACGTCCTGGCCCACCGCCGTGTAGAGGAAGCGGCTCAGTTCGGGCGAGACGATCTCCGCGCACTCGACCCGCACGCCCTCGGGCGCGGGCACGGGCGGGCCCGCGTCCTCGGGCGAGGTCTGTTCCAGGTACCAGGTGGTGACGTCGACGGTGCTCATGGGCTCAGGGAATCACAGGCCCCCTCAGCGAATCACACGCCCCACGTCCCCGCACCACCAGCGGTGAGCGCGAGGCCGGGAGCAGGTCGCCCGGGCCGCTCGGCAGCCGCAGTTCCGTCTCCCAGCCGTCCCTGAAACGGTACGGGCGGTGGTCGAGCACCCCGTGCAGCGTCCGCCGCAGCCGCGAGAGTTCGGCCCGTACCGTCACCGTCCTGCCCGCGTCGCCGAACAGGTCGAGCGCGAGTTGCGCCGCCGTACGGCCCTCGCGGTGCACGGCGAGCACGTACAGGATCTCGGCGTGCCGCGGGCTCAGCCGCGCCGACCAGCTCCCGCCCTCGCCGCCCGCGACGGTGAGCACGGCCCGGCGCCCGCCCGTGAGGTCGAGGACGATACGGCCCGGCGCGGTGCCGTCCGGCGGCGTCTCCTCGCGCACCCGCAGCAGCCAGCCGCCGGGCAGCGGCTCGACC
>NZ_JAAGLR010000956.1 GCF_010548245.1 Streptomyces sp. SID11385 | reverse complement strand
CCCCACCCCACCCCCTTTGCCTTCCCCCACCCTTCCTTTGCCACCCCTCAACGGATTTCTCAGCGAAATCACAGATTCGCGCAAGGGGCCTCTCAGAGGAGACGCACAGGATGGAGCGCATGACCACGATTCCGCCCCAGGGGCACACCGAAGCGAGCGTGGACGGGCGTCCCGTCCGGGTGCTCGTCGTGGACGACGAGACCAATCTGACCGAGTTGCTCTCGATGGCGCTGCGCTACGAGGGCTGGGAGATCCGGACCGCGACGGACGGCGCGGGCGCGGTGCGCGAGGTGCGGGGGTTCCGGCCGGATGCCGTCGTGCTCGACATGGTGCTGCCGGACATGGACGGGCTCAGCGTGCTGCACCTGATGCGCCGTGAGCAGCCCGATACGCCGGTGCTCTTCCTGACCGAGAAGGACGCCGCCGCCGACCGCGTCGCGGGTCTCACCGCCGGTGGCGACGAGTACGTGAGCAAGCCGTTCAGCCTGGAGGAGGTCGTGGCGCGGCTGCGCGGGCTCATCCGGCGCGCGGGTGCCGGGCGGCGGTCGACCTCCGTGCTCACGGTCGGGGATCTCGTACTCGACGAGGACAGTCACGAGGTGTCCAGGGGCGGTACGGACATCCATCTCACCGCGACCGAGTTCGAGTTGCTCCGCTACCTCATGCGCAATCCGCGGCGTGTGCTGAGCAAGGCGCAGATCCTCGACCGCGTGTGGAGTTACGACTTCGGCGGTCAGGCGAACGTCGTGGAGCTGTACATCTCGTACCTGCGACGGAAGATCGACCGCGGCCGCGAGCCGATGATCCACACCCGGCGCGGTGCCGGATACCTCATCAAGCCCGCCGAACTCCCCACCGCCGCCGTCCCCGCCGGACGCCACTGACCCGGGCCCGCAGCGCCACCGCCACCGCCTCACCCGCACCGCCGCACTCGCCACCGCCGCAACGGACGCCCCCCGGCCGCCCCGCACCCCCGCCGAACACCCCACACACCCCCTCCACTTCACCCGCACGGATGAAAGCACCCACCGTCCGGTTTCATGGCCGTCCCCGCCGCGCAAGCTGTGGGTGACACCGCTCACCCGCGATCCACCGCCCGGCGGCCGGTCCCGCCGATGCCCTCTCGCGTCCCGCCCGATGCCCGTCCACGCCCCACCGGCCCCACCCGTCCCGCCACATTCCCCGTCCTGCCGAACGACCCCTTCCGCGCGAGCCGTTCGGCCCGGTCCGTGCAGGTCGCGGGGGCGCGGTGGCAGACGTGGGCGAGGACAGGGCGCATCATGGGGTACGCGGTCCTCAGCGGTCCGCACACCCGTGCGGGGCGCGGGTGGGGCCGGCAGGGCCGCTCCGGCGGCGGAGGTGAGGGCAGCGTGGTGAGGTGGGCATGGTGAAGGGGCGCGCGGTGGGTGCTGCGCGTGCGAGCGTGTGGCTCACGGACGCCGCCGCCCGGACACGTACCCGCAGGAGCGAGCAGCCCTCCGGGCTCGACCGCGAGCGCATCACGGCGGCGACGGTGCGGCTCCTCGACCGTGAGGGGCTCGCGCGGTTCTCCATGCGGCGCCTCGCCGGCGAGCTGAAGGTCACCGCGATGTCCGTCTACTGGTACGTGGACACCAAGGAGGACCTGCTCGAACTCGCCCTCGACGCCGTGGTCGGCGAGCTGACCGCGGGCTCCGAAGGCATGGAGGGCGACTGGCGGCAGCGGCTGCGCGAACTCGCGCGCGCCTACCGCGCGATGATGGTCCGCCACCCGTGGGTCGCCCCGCTCATGGGCAGTTACCTGAACATCGGCCCCTGCTCGCAGGCCTTCTCACGGCGCATGCGCGCGGTGCTGCACGATTCGGGGCTCGGCGCCAAGGAGCAACTCGGCGCGCTCTCCGCCGTCTTCCGTTTCGTCTACGGGTTCGGCGCGATCGAGGGCAACGTGATCCGCCGCTGCCGCGCGGCGGGCCACACGCAGGACGAGTACTACCGCGAGGCGATGGGTTCGATGGCGCGCCGCCCCGAGTTCGTCGAGTCCTTCGGCGACACCGAGGAGCTCTTCGGCCCCGAGGGCATGGGCGGCGGCGTCGCCGAGATGCGTGAGCGCGATTTCGCCTTCGCCCTCGACCTCCTCGTCACCGGCATCGAGGCGATGGCACGGGAGACGGCCGCCACCTGATCCGCCGGGGACCGCCGCCATCCGAGTACGGGCGGCCCCCGGCCAACGGCCCCCAGCCAACCCTCACCAGCGGCCCCTGCCAACGGCTCCCCAGCCAACCCCGCCGACGGCCCCCGCCCCCCCGCCTCAGTCCTCCTCGACAAGCCGCGCCGGGAAGCCGCCCGTCGCCACCGGGCCCCAGCGGGTCGGCGTGACGCGGATGATCGACTTGCCCTGCTTGATCATCGCCGCCCGGTACTCGTCCCAGTCCGGGTGCTCGCCGGAGATGTTGCGGAAGTACTCGACGAGCGGCTCGACGGAGTCCGGCGCGTCGATCACCTCGGCCGTCCCGTCGACCTGGACCCAGGGGCCGCCGAAGTCGTCGCTCAGGACGAGGACGCTGACGCGCGGATCGCGGCGCGCGTTGCGGGTCTTCGCGCGCTCCGGGTACGTCGAGACGACGATGCGCCCCGAGTCGTCGACGCCGCACGTCAGCGGCGAGCCCTGGGGGGAGCCGTCGGCGCGGCGGGTGAGCAGGATCGCGTGGTGCCTGGGCCGTACGAAGTCGAGCAGCCCGGCCAGGTCCACGGTGGTGTTGGTCGCGACGGAAGGTGCCATGGCCGGGAGCCTATTCCCGTTCCGGGGGGCGGGAGAAGCGGCTTGCCGTTCGGCGGGCGCCGCCCCCGGGGAGCCGACCCGCCTCGCGGGGCTCCGCCCCGGGAATCCGGCCCGCCTTTCGGGGCTCCGCCCCGGACCCCGCTCCTCAACTGCCGGAGGGGCTGGTTTTCCGCGCCTCGGCGGTCCCCATCATCCGCGCGTAGTTCGCCATCGACCGCTGGTAGCGCGGCAGGTGCGAGGCGAGGGCCGCGACCGCCTCGGCGACGCCCTCGCGGGCGCGTCCCGCGTCGGCGAGCGCGAGGGCCAGTACGGCGGTGAGCGCGTCGCTCAAGTGGTCCTCGCCGTGGGCGCGTTCGGCGGTCAGGAGGCTGATGGACTCCTCCGGGTCGCCGAGCGCGCGCCGTGAGCTGGCGAGCTGGATGACGGCACGGCGGCGGCGTTCGCCGGGCAACTCGCCGCGCAGCGCCTGCCGGTAGAGCGGTACGGCCTCGTCGGTGCGGCCCAGCGAATCGCGGGCCGCCGCGCGTTCGAAGAGCGCGACGGGGTGCTCCGCGCCGAGTTCGGCGGCGAGCGCGTCGGTGCGGGCGAGGAAGTCGTCGGGGGCGAGGGCGTCGATGCGGGACCACAGCTCCGCGCTGCGGACCTCCCAGTCCTGGGGCGTGGCGGTGGCGGTCATGGCGGCGGTACGTCCTTCCGAAGGGGCGGTACGGGTACGGGGCGTCCGGCCGCGTACCGGCCGTCGCGGAGCCGCCGCGTACCGGCGCGGCGGGCTCCGTACCGGCGCAGCCGTCACCGTACCGGTGCGAGCGCCGCGCCGCGCGTGAAAAAAGCGCGCCTCCGCCGCGGCGGAAGCGCGCCCTTTCCGGCGGAAAGCCGTCACATCTGGGGCAGTTCCGCTCCCTGGACCGCCTGGATGTCCAGTTCGACGCGGAGCGTCGTGCCGATCGCGGCGATGCCCGCCTGGACGACCTGGTTGTAGTTCATCTTGAAGTCCTCGCGGTGCAGCTCCGTCGTCGCGCGGAAGGCCGCGCGGGTGCCGCCCCAGGGGTCGGCGCCGGTACCGAGGTAGCTGAGGTCGAGGGCGACGGGGCGGGCGACGCCGCGCATCGTGAGTTCGCCCTCGACGGTCCAGCGGTCCTGGCCCGCGGGGACGACGGCGGTGGAGCGGTAGGTCAGCTCCGGGTAGCTCTCGACGTCGAGGAAGTCGGGGGAGCGCAGGTGCCCGTCGCGCATCTCGTTGCCCGTGTCGATCGACGCGGCCTCGATCGTCGCGCTGACCTGCGAGCGGGCGACGTCCTCGGAGATGTCGACCCGGCCGCTGAAGCGGGTGAAGCGCCCGCGGACGCTGGAGATGCCCAGGTGCTGCGCGACCGCGCCGATCGAGGAGTGCACGGGGTCGATCGACCAGGGCCCCGGCGGGGGCAGCTCGGTGCCGCCCTGGCGGGCCAGGACGACGGTCCCCGCCTCGGCGCGTCCCGAGACGGTGACGAGGGCGGTCGAGGCGGCCGGGGCGTAGCCCACGGCCGTGACGATCACCGTGTACGGGCCCGGCTTGAGGTCGGTGGCGTCGTGGACGTCGCCGTCTGTGTCGGCCTGTGCGCGCAGCACCTGCGTGCCGGTCATGTCGGTCATCGTGACGACCGCGTGCGGTACCGCCCACCCGTCACGGGTGCGGATACGAGCGCTGAGTCCCATCCGGTTTCTTTCTCCTTGCCCCCCGGGAGCACGCCCCCGGCGTCCGTACGACGAAATGCGGGCCCCGGTGCGCGGAAGTGGCCGGCCGTCCCCTGCCGGCCGCCGCACACCGAGGCCCTTCCCGCGAAGGCCCCGCGCACGCTTCCGCTCCGGGCGTGCGCGGGGCCACCGGGGTTCTCTACTCGCCCGGGTGGGCGAGCTCGATGTCGTGGCCCTCGGCCCCGGCACCGTTGACTGTCAGACCGGTGGCCACCGGCGGGTATCCGGTCGCGATGACCGTGTACTCGCCGCTGTCCAGGTCGGCGAAGCCGTAGGCCCCGTCGTCCCCGGTCGTGGTCGTGCCGACCACGTTGCCCGCGGCGTCCACGAGCGTGACGCGCGCGTCGCGCAGCGGTCCGCCCGCGGCGCGGACGACGCCCTGCACCTGGGCGCCCGACTGGAGCGCGACCTCGATCCGGGTGACCCCGGTGCCCGCGATCTCGACGGGGAGGGCCGCCGGGCGGTGGCCGCTCGCGTTGACCGCGACCGTCACCTGGCCGGGGACCAGCTCGCCGAAGGCGAACTCGCCGCGCTCGGCCGTCTTGCCCGTGGCGAGGACGTCCCCGCGCACGTCGGTCACGATGACCATCGCGTCCGGGACGGGCTCGCCGGCGTCGGCGCTGCGGACGGTGCCCGCGAGGCCGCTCGTACCGCTCAGCACGATGTCGTACGTGACCGGCTCCTCGCCGACGACGATCGTGGTGGCCTGCGGCTGGAAGCCGTCGGCCGAGGCGATCAGTACGTAGCTGCCCGCGCCCGGCGCCTCGGTCGCGTACCCGCCGTCGGGGCGGGCCGCGGCGCGGCCGAGCTGGCTGCCGCCGAGCGAGATGAGCGTGACGCTCGCCTGCGCCAGCGGGGCGTTCTCGGCGCCGCGCACGTAACCGCTGACCGGGATGCCCCCGGTCGGGGTGCCGTCCTCGGGCTCCGCGGCCGTCGCCTGGGCGACGGGGGCGGTGGCGAGGGCGGTCGCCGTACCGGTGCCGGCGCCTTCGGTGGCGAGCGGCTGCGTCTCGCTGACGGCGGTGGTGGCCTGCGGGGCCGGGACCTGGGCGGCGGCCTGGGCGGGCGCCTCCGAGGTGACGGCACCGGCCGTGGCCGGCTCCGCGCTCATCGAGGTGCGCAGCGGCACCTCCTTGATGAACCACGTGACGATGAAGGCGACCAGCGCGCACGGCGCGGCGAAGAGGAACACGTCCGCGACGCCGGAGCCGTAGGCGCTCTCGACGACCGTCTTGAAGGGCTCGGGGATGAGCTTCACGTTGGGGATGGCGTTGCCGTTGCCGAGTGCGCCACCGGCCGCCTTGGCGGCCTTCGGGCCGAGGTCGGCGATGCCGTCCTTGATGTGGTCGCTGACCCGGTTGCCGAGCACCGCGCCGAGCGCCGAGACGCCGACCGCACCACCGAGGGAGCGGAAGAAGGTGACGACGGAGCTGGCGGAGCCGAGGTCCTGCGGCTTGACCTGGTTCTGCGTGCAGAGCACCAGGTTCTGCATCATCATGCCGATGCCGAGGCCCATGAGGGCCATGAAGATCGCGATCTCCCAGTACGGGGTGTCGTACTCGATCGTGCCGAGCAGGCCGAGGCCCGCCGTGACGAGCGCGCCACCGGAGACCAGCCACGCCTTCCAGCGTCCGGTCCGGGTGATGATCTGCCCGGAGACCGTCGAGGAGACGAAGAGGCCACCGATCATCGGGATCGTGAGAATGCCGGACATCGTCGGCGACTTGCCGCGCGCCAGCTGGAAGTACTGGCTGAAGAAGACGGTGCCCGCGAACATCGCGATACCGACGAAGAGCGAGGCGACCGAGGCGAGCGTGATCGTCCGGTTGCGGAAGAGCCGCATCGGGATGATCGGCTCCGCCGCCTTCGACTCGATGAAGACGAAGATCACGCCGAGCACCACCGCGCCCGCGAGCATCGCGGCGGTCTGCCACGACAGCCAGTCGTACTTGTCACCGGCGAAGGTGACCCAGAGCAGGAGCAGCGAGACCGCGGCGGCGACGAAGAAGGCGCCGGCCCAGTCGACCTTGACCTTCCGCTTCACGACCGGCAGGTGCAGCGTCTTCTGGAGCACGATGATCGCGATGATCGCGAAGGGCACACCGACGTAGAAGCACCAGCGCCAGCCGAGCCACGAGGTGTCGGTGATGACACCGCCGAGCAGCGGGCCGCCCACGGTGGCGACCGCGAAGGTCGCACCGATGTAGCCGGAGTACTTGCCGCGCTCGCGCGGCGCGATCATCGCCGCCATGACGATCTGGGCCAGGGCGGAGAGACCGCCCACGCCTATGCCCTGGAAGACGCGGAAGATGATCAGCATCCCCGCGCTCTGTGAGAGACCGGCGGCGGCGGATGCCAGCACGTAGATGATGAGCGCGACCTGGACGAGCAGCTTCTTGTTGAACAGGTCGGAGAGCTTGCCCCACAGGGGGGTCGTCGCGGTCATCGCGAGGAGCGAGGCCGTGACCACCCAGGTGTAGGCGCTCTGGCCGCCGCCGAGGTCGCCGATGATGTGCGGCAGGGCGTTGGAGACGATCGTGGACGACAGGATCGCCACGAACATGCCGAGCAGCAGCCCGGAGAGCGCCTCCATGATCTGCCGGTGGCTCATCTGCACCTGGCCGTTGTCGCCAGGCGCCGCGGAACCGTGCTTGGCATGGCTGCCCCGCACACCGGATGGTGTGGTTGTTGCCATGAACTTCCTTCTTCTACGAGGGTGTACCGGTGGTCTGTGCGATGGAGTCCGGGAGCTTGGACCAGGCGGTCCGGCAGTCCCCGAAGCTGTCGCGCAAACGCGCGAGCAGCGAATTGAGCTGGTCGACGTCTTCGTCGGACCAGTCCTCCAGGTAGTAGGAGAGCGCCGTGACGTGGCGCTCGGCGAGCTGTGCCAGCAGGTCCGTGCCTTCGGGTGTGAGCCGCAGGATGCGGGACCGCTTGTCGTGCGGGTCCGCCACGCGTTCCACCCACCCCCGATCGGCCACGTGCGCCACGTGCCGGCTGGTCACGGACATGTCCACCGCGAGCAGCTCTGCCAGTCTGCTCATCCGCATCTCTCCGTACCTGCTCAGCAGGTGGAGGACGGCGGCGGAACCACCGGGGCAGTCGGGGGGGAGAATGCGGCCGAGGCTGCGTTTGACGACGCCGAAGGCGCTGAGCTGACGGGCCAGCTCCTCGTATCGAGGCTGCTTGGCCATCTCGATCTCCCGTTTTGTTGCTTAAGGCAAACATAAAACCGATGGTTGCCCCAGGCAAACGAAATCGGACCAAGCGAGTCAAAGGTTTCGCAAAGGGTCTGCAAAGCGGATGCGTTTGTTACGGAGTGTGGTGGCGGAGTGTGGTGCGTCACGTGGGGTTGTGGCCCAGGTGGTGATGCGTGGGGCTCCGCCCCACACCCCGCTCCTCAAACTCCCCCAGCCTCCGGCCGGGGGGACCCCCGGGAGGGGCTGATGATTCCCCTCAACGGCCGGGGGCTGATGAAAGTGCGTGACCGGGCCTCAAAACCCGGGCGAAACGGGCTTGTTCGGGGGGCTGGGTTGGGGCCGGCGCCCGGATTCGCTAGGGTCCCGCCCATGGCACACAACCAGGGCCCCGAGCAGACCCCCGACCCGGCGGGCAACACGCAGATGTTCCGCGCCTTCGTGGACGAGGAGGCGCCGCGCCGCCAGGGCGGCGCTCAGCAGCCCGCCACGTCCTCCGGACCGCGCGTCGGACTGATCGTCGGCGTCGTCGTGGCGATCGTCGTCATCGCCGCCGTGGTGTGGCTGGCCGTCGGCTGACCAGCGGTTCTTCTTGTTCCACCCGTTGTTTTACGCGTACGGGGCGGGCCTCGACAAGGAGGCCCGCCCCGGCACATCGCGCACGCTCAGTCCGCGATCAGCCCTTCCCGCAGCTGCGCCAGCGTCCGCGTGAGCAGCCGCGAGACGTGCATCTGCGAGATGCCGACCTCCTCGCCGATCTGCGACTGGGTCATGTTCGCGAAGAAGCGGAGCATGATGATCCGCCGCTCGCGGGGCGGGAGCTTCGCGAGCAGGGGCTTGAGCGACTCGCGGTACTCGACACCCTCCAGCGCCGTGTCCTCGTAGCCGAGGCGGTCCGCGAGCGAGCCCTCGCCGCCGTCGTCCTCGGGAGCCGGGGAGTCGAGCGAGGAGGCGGTGTACGCGTTGCCGACCGCGAGACCGTCGACGACGTCGTCCTCGGAGACGCCGAGCGCCTTCGCCAGCTCGGGCACGGTCGGGGAGCGGTCGAGCCGCTGCGCCAGCTCGTCGCTCGTCTTGGTGAGCGCGAGACGCAGCTCCTGGAGCCGCCTCGGCACCCGTACCGACCACGAGGTGTCGCGGAAGAACCGCTTGATCTCACCGACCACGGTCGGCATCGCGAAGGTCGGGAACTCGACCCCGCGCTCGCAGTCGAAGCGGTCGATCGCCTTGATCAGGCCGATCGTGCCGACCTGGACGATGTCCTCCATCGGCTCGTTGCGACTGCGGAAGCGCGCCGCCGCGTACCGCACGAGCGGGAGGTTCAGCTCGATGAGGGTGTCACGGACGTAGGCGCGCTCGGGGCTGTCCTGGGCGAGGGTCGCCAGGCGCAGGAAGAGGGCGCGCGACAGGGTGCGGGTGTCGAGGCTCGCGGAGGAGGCGGCGCCCGTCTCCGGCGCCGCTCCCGCCTCGGCGTCGGCGGGCGGTGCGTCGACCGGCGGGATGCCGGCCGGTGGCGCGTCGATCAACGGGACGTCAGCCGCCAACGCGGGCAGCAAGTCTGACGGAGTGTCGGCGGCGGCCTCGGCGAGGCTCTCCGTGATGGCCTCGGTACGGGGCTGCGGGAGCGCCGTATCGAGTGTGCTGCGGCCCGCGAAGGGCCTGGCGGGAGGCGTGGCGGCCACCCGGTCGAGCCCGTCGGGGGTGCCCTTGCTGAGCGTGAGCACCTGCGAGCTGCCCTGTTCTGCGGACATGGCGGACATGGAGGACATGCCACCCCCTTGAGGTCGCGGACGGTCGCGGCGGGCGCTCCCGTCTGAGGAACGCAGCCTTCCCCCTGAATACCGGAGGCCGGGCTGCGGCAAACGCCGTTCCAGCAGAATGTCACATGTCGGCAACACGCTGTAGCGGTATGTCGACAATCGGCAGCGGGGCAGACCCGGGAAAAGGGGCTTCGAGGGCTATTTCAGGCGGGTCACGGCCTGGTGGGAGGCAAAAGCGAAAGTACCCGTTCCGGTTACGCGTCGATCCTGTTTGCGGATCTGAGACGCGCGAAGCTGCGCGCGAGCAAACGTGACACGTGCATTTGCGAGACGCCGAGTTCGGCGCTGATCTGGCTCTGCGTCAGGTTGTTGTAGTAGCGCAGCAGGAGGATGCGCTGTTCGCGTTCGGGGAGCTGGACGAGCAGGTGGCGCACGAGGTCGCGGTGCTCGACGCCGTCGAGGGCGGGGTCCTCGTACCCGAGCCGGTCGAGCAGCCCGGGGAGCCCGTCGCCCTCCTGCGCGGCCTCCAGTGAGGTCGCGTGGTACGAGCGGCCCGCCTCGATGCAGGCGAGCACCTCGTCCTCGCCGATGCGCAGGCGCTCGGCGATCTCGGCGGTGGTGGGGGAGCGGCCGTGCGCGGTCGTGAGGTCCTCGGCGGCGCTGTTGACCTGGACCCACAACTCGTGGAGCCTGCGCGGTACGTGGACGGTGCGGACGTTGTCGCGGAAGTACCGCTTGATCTCGCCGACCACGGTCGGCATCGCGAAGGTCGGGAACTGCACGCCCCGCTCGGGGTCGAAGCGGTCGATCGCGTTGATGAGGCCGATCGTGCCGACCTGGACGACGTCCTCCATCGGCTCGTTGCGGCTGCGGAAGCGGGCCGCCGCGTAGCGCACGAGGGGCAGGTTCGCCTCGATGAGCGCGGCCCGCACCCGCCCGTGCTCCGGGCTGCCGGGGGTGAGGTCCTTGAGCCGGGCGAAGAGCACCTGGGTCAGGGCGCGGGTATCGGCACCCCGGCTCCGGGGCGTCGTCGGCGGCGGTGTCGCGGGCGTCGTACTGGCCGGCACGGTCATCGCCATCCCTTTTCCGCCTCGGTCTGTCCCTGACCCGACCTGTTCACTCTTCCGTCAAAAGCGGTCATAGCATCACAAGACATGCGCATCGTGCGCAAGCACCGGCGAAGGTCGTGTTGGGGGCGCGGAACGGCGGCGCGAGGGGGCGCGTGCGGTGGTACGGGCGCGGGACGGGGCGCGGGACGCGGCTTTACGGGGGTGTACGGGGACGTACGGGGCGCTCCCCGTGGACCTGGCGGACCTGGTGGAGCCGGCGCGGACCGGTGTGGACCTGGCGGAACCGGCGCGGACCTGACGTGGACCTGGCGCGGGGCCTACTTGCCCCCGTTGGCCACCCACGTCATGAAGTCGCCGACGGCGCTCGCACCGTCCGAGACGCCCTCGAAGCCCATCTGGACGTAGTCCGCGGCCTTGGCGGGATCGGTGATGATCACGTACAGCACGAAGACGATCACCGCGAAGAGCGCGATCTTCTTGGCCTGCGGCACCCCGGTCCCCTCCCCTGCGCGTGACGTCCTGCCCTCGCCCCCGCGACGCCCAATCGTACGGTCGTACGGTACGCGCGGGGAGTCTAGCCTGTCCGCCCGCCGCGGCCCCGTGCGCGGAACTCCGCCCCGGAGGCGGCCTCTCCGAGGTGGCAGAGGCGTGGACACCGCCGCGACGTACCGTCACCGCACGCGGGCCCCGGCTGCGCCCGGCTCAGGGAAGCCCGTGCGTACGGGGCCGTCCGGGGCTCTCGCGGTGCCGAATCGCCGGGGGTGGGGAGCGGGGTTACGTTGGTGGGAGTCCGTCGAAGGGGTTTTTGTCATGCGTGACACGCGGCAGGAGAAGAACCTGGAGAAGGCCATCGAGGCGGCGCGCGACGAGCTGCACATCATGCGGCGGCGCGGCCAGGAGAAGGCGAACACGCGGGACCACGGCCACGACTACAAGGCGATGGAGGAGGCCCGCGACAAGTTCGACGACTACGCGGGACGCGTGCGCGAGGACCACGAGAAGGAACGCGGGACGAATCGCCACGGGTCGCGGGGGTGAGAGGGCGGCACGGTGCCGCGGTGCGGGGCGCGAGTCGGCGCGGTGCCGGCGGTGCGGGCGCGGGGGCGGCGCGGCTGATGTCGCTGGGAAGCGGCACCGTCGCCGGCTGTGAGGTGGCACGGCTCGCGGGGTGACTCGCGGGTCGGGAGGAGTGGGCTCGCAGGGGAGGGGCAGCGGGCTCAGGCGATGGGGACGGTGCGGGGGTGGTGTGCGCGCCGTGCCTGTGATGTGATGATCCGTTCATCCAAGGGCGGGCGGCAGCGGTCCGGGGCCCGGGCGTCGACGACGGCGTGGAGGGGCAGGGACCGGCGGGGGAGGGGAAGGGTGCGGTACGGCGAGTTGGCGCTGGATCTGTCGGGAGGCAGGATCTGGGCCTTCAGCGGCGGGTTCGTGTGGATCGGGATGGGGATCTGCCTGTCGCTGGGGGAGCTGCGGCGCGGGCGGCGCAGGCGGGAGACCGAGGGCCGGTGCGTGTCCGCGGGCCGGAGTGCGCGCGACTCGTACACGTACCTGTTCAGGGACCCGGCCGACCACTCGATCGAGGCGCACACCAAGGTGCGCGGGGGCAGCAGGGAGCGGCACTTCAGGGAGGGGCAGCGCGTCACCCTCTCCTACGACCCCAGGAACCACCGGGACACGAAGCTGGCCGAGGACCGTTCCCGCTTCGACCCGTGGTGGGGCGTCCTGGTCGTCTCCCCTTTCGGGCTGATCCCCCTCGCCCAGGCGTGGGTCGGCCTTTCGATACTCGGTTGAGGACCTGGTGGACGGATTCGTCGCGGCTGTCCGCGGCGTCGCGTCGACGCGGTGGTGCGGCCGGTCGAGGTCACGTCGTCCCTGAACGGAAGTGCGGCTTTTGAACGATCAGTTGGCGGCCCCGAACGCGGGCGGCAGTCCGTGGACCTCTTCGATCGGACTCGTCCTGATCCGGCAGACGGCGGACGGCGCGAGGCGTCGCGTGTCCGAACTCGACAGCGACGCACGGTTCGTGCGTTTCCCGACCTCCGGCTGATCGCCGCACCGCCGGAAAGGCGCCGTTCTCATGATTGTTCTCGTCTATGTCCCTGCTGCCGCGGCCGTCGCGATCGGGCTCTTGATGATGCTGCCGCGGTATTTCCTGAAGCGGCACGGAAAACCCGTGACGGGGAAGCGCGGGAGCGCGAGCGCAGGGACGGGCTCGCTCGATGTCGCCATCCACTACGCGGACCAGCACGGCGCGCCCCGGCGCCTCACGGTCGACTTCTCGGACATCGACCCCGCCGGACTCGGCGATCCGGTCGCGCTCGTCTATGACCCCGGCAGGCCGGGACGCGCCATGACCCTGCGGGAGTTCACCGCTCCGTGGTGGCGCACGGTCCCCGGATTCGTCGTGCTTCTCGGCGCGGTCCTCGCCCTCGTCCCGTCCCTCGTGCTGGCCCTGGCCTGAGCCGGCCGGAACCGGAACCGGAGCCGGAACCGGAGCCGCTCCGCCCCGGGACCGAAAGCCCGGTCGTTCGCCCATGGACAGCAATGCGCGACGGTGGTCGCCACGGTGAGCAAGGAGAAGAACGGTGCGGTACGGCGAGTTGGCGCTGGATCTGTCGGGAGGCAGGGTCTGGGCCTTCAGCGGGGGGTTCGTGTGGATCGGGATCGGGATCTGCCTGTCGCTCGGGGAGGTGTGGCGTGGGTGGCGCAGGCGGGAGACCGTGGGCCGGTGTGTGCTGGTGATGCACGATCGCTCGGCGGACTCGTACTCGTACATGTTCGAGGACCCGGCGGACCCGACGATCGTCTCCCACCTCAAGGGGGACGGCGTCCGGCGGCACTTCCGCGAAGGCGAGCGCGTCACCCTCTCCTACGACCCCAGGAACCACCGGGACACGAAGCTGGCCGAGGACCGCACCCGCCTCGACCCGTGGTGGGGCGTCCTGTACGTCTCCCCTTTCGGGCTGATCCCCGTCGCTTTGGCGTGGATCGGGCTTTCGCTGCGCGGCTAGCGACCGGGCGGACGGGCTCGGTCTCCCCGGTCCGGTGACCACGCCCGTCGAGTGGTGCCGCCTTCCGCCCCCGTCTCACACCGCCGGGACCTTGAGGGCGCGCCACGAGGTCGCTCCCGGCCAGCCGTCCGCGTCCGTGCCGCTGTAGCCGAGCTTGCGCTGCCACTTCGCGTACGAGGCGCGGTCGGCGGCCGTCCACTGAGGGCCGGGGCCTTCGGCGTACGCGGAGCAGCCCTCGGCGACGAGGCGGCGGCCCATCGCCGTGACCAGGGCGGACTTCGGGGCCCGGTGGAACCAGTCGGCGCCGGGGAAGGGGGCGAGCGGCGCGGGGCCGGACGTCTTCCTCCCGAGCAGTCCGCTCACGCGCGAGCGCAGCGAGGCCATGGTGAAGCCGGCCGGGTCGATCTTCTGGTTCGTCCACTCGCGGTGGCCGATGACGGAGGCCGCGCCCCAGCCGTGCGCGCGGCAGATCGCGGCCGAGACGCGGGCGATGGCGGTGAGCTGGGCCTCGGGCCAGGGGTCCTTGCCGTTGCCGAGGTTCTCGCACTCGAAGCCGTAGAAACGGGTGTTGCCGTCGGTGTCCTGGCGGTGCGGCGCGGGCAGCGCGTGTTCGGCGACGACGGCGGCGAGGACCGCCGAGTCACCCGAACCTGCGTGGTTGGCGCGACCGTTGCCGACGAGGTGGACGGTGCCGTCCTTCGCGATGACACCGTGGCACAGCGGCCCCGGCAGGTCGGAGCGCCCGGCGGAGCACAGCGCGACGGTCGCGGCCGTGCCGGAGGTGACGGTGTGATGGATCATCACGCCGTTGACGGGCCCCCAGGGGCCCTTCGCGTTGCGGTTGTGGGTGCGCCAGCCGGGGTGCTCGACGACGGCGACGCCTTCGGCGCGCAGAGCGGTGAGCAGGGCGGTGGCGGTGAGCGGGGTGGCCATGGGCACTCCTGAGGGGATACGGGAACGGGGCCGCCCCCCTGTGAGGGCGGCCCCGTTCAAGAGGTCAGCGGGCGGCGAACTGCCAGAGCGTGAGGGCGGCGGCGAAGACCCCGGTGAGCGCGGCGATGCTGGCGAGCGGCCAGCGGGCGCGTTCGAGGGCGTCGATACGGGCCTCGTGGTCGATGAGTTGCCGGTCGGTCTGGTCGTTGCGCTGGACGACGAGGGCGAGGGAGCCGTCGACGCGTGCGAAGCCGGCCTCCATCGTGCCGCGCAGCCGCTCCAGTTCACGGGCCACGGCGACCGGGTCGTTCGCGTCGGCCGGGGTCACGACCGGCCCCGTGCCTCGTCGTCCGGCCCCGTACGCAGCCAGCCGGGGAGCACCGCCTGCACGGCGGGCACCGCCATGAGCCGGGCGAGCGCCCCCGAGACGGCGAGCACCCCGCCGACCCAGGGCAGGGAGCGGGGCAGCGAGCCGCTGTCCACGAGTGCGGGCAGCGCGAGCAACAGCCCCACGGCAGTCTGGACGACCGTACGCAGGGCACGGGTGGTGGTGGGGGTCATGCGGATGTCCTTCGGTCTTTCCAAGGGGATCAAGCCGTGTACGGGACCTTCAGCGCGTTCCAGGAGCTCGCCCCCGGCCAGCCGTCCGCGTCCGCGCCGCTGTAGCCGAGCTTGGTCTGCCACAGCGCGTACGAGGCGCGGTCGGCCTCGCTCCACCGCGGGCCCGGGCCCTCGGCGTACGCGGAGCAGCCCTCGGCGACGAGCCGGCCGCCCATCGCGGCGACGATCGTGGACGTCGGCGCCGACCGGAAGAAGGCGTCGCCGGGGAAGGGCTGGTAGCGCGTGGCGTCCCCGCCGGGTGCGGCGGCGAGCAGGGCCGCGACGCGGGTACGCATCGAGGCCATGCTGAAGCCCTTCGGGTCGATCTTCTGGTTGGTCCACTCCAGGTGGCCGATCACGGAGGCGGCGGTCCAGCCGTGCGCGCGGCAGATCGCGGCGCAGGCGCGCGCGATGCCTTCGAGCTGCGCCTCCGGCCACGGGTCGGAGCCGTCGCCGAGGTTGACGCACTCGAAGCCGTAGAAGCGCGTGTTGCCGTCCGCGCCGGTCTCGTCCGGGGCGGGCAGCGGGGTCTCCGCGATGACGGCCGCGAGGACGTCGGGGTCGCCCGAACCGGCGTGGTTGGCGCGGCCGTTGCCGACGAGGTGGACGCTGCCGTCCTTCGCGATCACGCCGTGGCACAGCGGGCCCGGCAGCGCCGCGTCGCCGGTGTAGCAGTAGGCGACCGAGGCATCGGTGCCGGAGGTGACGGTGTGGTGGACGATGACGCCGTTGACGGGGCCCCAGGCGCCCACGGCGTTGCGGTTGTGGGTGCGCCAGTCGCCGTACTCGACGGCGGTGACGCCCTCGCCGCGCAGGGCGGTGAGGAGGGCGTCGGCGGTGAGGGGAGTGGCCATGGTGGTGGGTCCTTCCGTGGTGGTGGGGGTCAGGAGACGGCGGCCCAGATCGCGTTCGCGTCCGGGACGATCGTGGAGGGCGTGAAGTTCGCGGGCAGCGAGGTCTGCCCGGTGGCGGTCAGGCGTCCGTACCGCTGGAAGGCGCCCGGCATGCAGGCGCCGCCGCCGGGCCGCTCGCCCATGCTGGCGCCGACCATGAAGGCGGGGCCGTTGCCCTTCGGGTCGGGGCCGTTGACGAGCAGCGCCACCCAGTAGTTCCCGGTCGGCGCCGTGTAGGGGGTGGTCAGCTTGAGGACGAAGGTGGCGCCCGAGGTCTTGGTGATCAGCTTGTCCAGCGTCCCGGTGACCCCGACGCGCGCCCCGGCACTCGTGTAGAGACCGGCGTACGAGGTCGCGGCGAGCGTCCCGCCCACGTAACCCGGCACGTAGAAGCAGACGTTGGTGATCGTCGCCGCGTTCGTGAGCGGGATGCCGATGAGGTAGACGTTGCCGTTGATGCAGTACTGGGAGCTGGAGGCGGACGACGTCGCCGGGTCGTAGGACCACGCCTTGAAGCCGACGGCCGCCGGGGTCCAGCTCCCGGAGGAGGCGACGGAGTCCACGTAGGAGCGGCGCACGAGGTGGTTGGCGGCGGTCGGGTCGGCCGTCGTCGCGGGTACGGAGGTGAAGGTCTTGCTCCCCGCGACGCTCTGGTCGGTGGTGAGCAGGACCGCCGCGTCGGCGGTGACGGCGCCGAGGTCGGTCGCGGACAGGACGACGGCACCCGTCTTCTGGTTGACGGAGACGACGGGCGCGGAGCCCGGGGTCAGGTAGCGGGCGTCCGCGTCGGTACGGGTCAGCGCGCCGAGGTCGGCCGCGGCCAGGACCACGTCGCCGCTCCTGCCGTTGACGGAGCTGACCCCGGCGGCGGCCTCCGGCAGGCGCGCGGCCGGCACCTTGCCCGAGGCGTCGAGCGGGGCGACCCCGCCGGGCGTGCCGACCG
>NZ_JAAGLR010000925.1 GCF_010548245.1 Streptomyces sp. SID11385 | reverse complement strand
CACGGCACCCGCACGGGGCGCACCGCGCTGCTCCTCTCCTACGGGGCCGCCGGTTCGGCGCCCGAGGTGAGCCTGCCCGTCGGCCTCGGCCTGGACGCGGAGCTGCGCCCCCACCCGGCGCGACCGCGCGCGACGCTGGGCGAGCGCTTCGGCCCCCCGGTACCGGTCGCGGAACGGCCGCCGGGCGTCTCGCTCGCGGAGGCGGCCGGGGGGTACGGGGCGCTGCTCGCCGAGGACCCGTGGCTCGACTCCCGGCCCGTGACGCTCGACGGCGTGATACCCGTGCGCGGACCGGACGGCTGGCAGCTCGCCGAGCCGTCGACGGACACCGCGCTCCCCCTGCCCCGCTCCTTCACCAGCACCTCGGGCCTGTGGCGCCTCCTGGCCGCCTCGGGCGGACGCCCCGTGCGGGTCTTCGGCGAGTGCGGCCACCGCGGCTTCCAGCCGCTGGCGGTCTGGGAACCCGACGCCGACGCCCCGCCCCTCGCCCTGCGCTGAACTCCCGCGATCTGGAGACCTCATGAGCGTCACCGACACCTCACCTTCCCCCGTCCCCGACACCCGGTCCCCCGAGCCCGGCCCCGGCTGGGAGGAACTGGTCACGACGGCCCTCCTCGGCACCGACCGGCGGCCCTTCGCGGGCGCGGGCGGCGCGCACGGCCCCGGCGCGCTCCTCGACGAGGCGGCGCTGCGCACCGTACGGCGCCGG
>NZ_JAAGLR010000890.1 GCF_010548245.1 Streptomyces sp. SID11385 | reverse complement strand
AGCGCCCGCGCCGCCTCGCCGCTCGCCCCCGTACCCGTACCCGTACCCGTACCGCCGCCGGAACCCCCGCACCCCGCGAGCAGCGCGCACGCCGCGAGCACCGCCGCCGTTCCCCGTCGCCACCCGCGCACCACCGCTCCCCTCGCCCCGAGCACCGCCCCACCCAAGCACGCGCGCCCGCGCGGGAACAGAGCGCGCGAAGGCCCCGCACCCAGGGCGGGTGCGGGGCCTTCGGGAAGACGCGTCCGTGACGCGGTCACCGGCTGGAGCCAGGGGCTCAGACGGCGGCCGGGTCCTCCTCGGTGAGGAGGTTACGGGTGCGGTTGGGGTCGACCGGGACGCCGGGGCCCATCGTGGTGCTCACGACGGCCTTCTTGATGTAGCGGCCCTTCGCGGCGGACGGCTTGAGACGAAGGATCTCGTCGAGCGCGGCGCCGTAGTTCTCGACGAGCTGCTCGTCCGTGAAGGACGACTTGCCGACGATGAAGTGAAGGTTCGAGTGCTTGTCGACGCGGAACTCGATCTTGCCGCCCTTGATCTCCTTGACGGCCTTGGCCGCGTCGGGGGTCACGGTGCCGGTCTTCGGGTTCGGCATGAGGCTGCGCGGGCCGAGCACGCGGCCGAGGCGGCCGACCTTGCCCATGAGGTCCGGCGTCGCGACGACGGCGTCGAAGTCCAGACGCCCCTTCGCGACCTCGTCGATGAGCTCGTCGGCGCCGACGATGTCGGCGCCCGCGGCACGCGCGGCCTCGGCACGGTCACCGGTCGCGAAGACCAGGACCCGGGCGGTCTTGCCGGTGCCGTGCGGGAGGTTCACGGTGCCACGGACCATCTGGTCGGCCTTGCGCGGGTCGACACCCAGGCGGAAGGCGATCTCGACGGTCGAGTCGAACTTGGTGGTGGCGGTGTCCTTGGCCAGCCGGATCGCCTCCAGGGGCGCGTACAGGCGCTCCCGGTCGATCTTGGCGTCGGCAGCCCGGAGGGACTTGCTGCGCTTCACTACTGCTCCTGGTGTTCTGTTGCGGAGTTGTGGTCCGGACGGCGCTCGTCCTGCCACAAGAGGTCTACGGGGGCCCGGCGGGCCCTGCCGCGGGCTCAGCCCTCGACGGTGACGCCCATCGAACGCGCGGTACCGGCGATGATCTTCGCGGCGGCGTCGATGTCGTTGGCGTTGAGGTCTTCCATCTTGGTCTGGGCGATCTCGCGGACCTGGGCGTCCGTGATCTTGGCGACCTTGGTCTTGTGCGGCTCGCCCGAGCCCTTCTCGACACCGGCGGCGCGGAGGATCATCTTCGCGGCGGGCGGGGTCTTCGTGATGAAGGTGAAGGAGCGGTCCTCGTAGACCGTGATCTCGACCGGGATGACCCAGCCGCGCTGCGACTCGGTCGCGGCGTTGTAGGCCTTGCAGAACTCCATGATGTTGACGCCGTGCTGACCCAGCGCGGGGCCGACAGGCGGGGCCGGGTTGGCGGCACCGGCCTGGATCTGGAGCTTGATCAGCCCCGTGACCTTCTTCTTCTTGGGAGGCATTGCTCTCTCCGGGTCCTGGTGAGAAGTGTTCCGCCTTCATCCGCTGGACCGGTTTCACGCGGTTCATCCGGATGGAGGCATACCGCACAACGGTAACGGGTACCGTCGCGCGCTCAAAAACCGGCAGGTCACAGGGGGTGCCGGGAATCCCCGTACCCCCTGTGACCTGCCGGAAGACTGATGATCTGGAAGACCGGCGGCCCTGATGAGGGCCGGGGCTCAGTTCTTCTGGGACTGGTGCGGTCGCAAGCGTACCTGCGCCAACGGGAGCCCGTCCGCCGCTGACCAGCCTCGCAGCGATCAGCGGCGGTCGTTGCCGGTCGTCGTTGGTCACCCCGGGACGGCCCACGGACGGCCCCGGGTGGGAGCTCCCGGCGTCGCTGGGACAAGCGCATTAGCGGTTAGCGGCCTCCGGCGGATCGAGCGCTCTCCCCTTGAAAAGCAATGAGGACCGCCCTTCGGGCGGACGGCTCCCGGGCGCCGCCCCCTCCTCGTTCGCCGGTGCATCTTGGCGGCCTCACGCCTGTAGCCGGAGCGCCGCCCCCGTAGGATGCGGTGGTCTCTTCGAGTGCCCGTACGGCGAACTTTCTGATTTTTCGCGGCTCAAGCGGCTCAGCGCGGATCAGTGCAGGTCGGAGCGTTGCGGGCGGGCCGGTTCGTGTGGCTCAGTCGCGGCTCACCGTCCGGCTCAAGCGGCTCAAGCCCTCTTCAAGGTGTGCGGCTGCCTCCGCCGTCACATGTGCCGAGCGCGTCACGCCCGAACCCCTAGGCAGGCCCGCGTGTGCCGCGCCTTCACAGCATCGCATCACGCACGGGCACACCGCCTGACACCTGACAGTGTCAAGCCGCGTGACACCCAAACCCCTAGGCAGGCGCAGCGTCACGCGCTCTGACACTCACGCCTGACACCCGACCTGACACCACCTGACACGCCCAAAGCAAGAAGAGCACCACGGCGCCCGGTGCTCTTCTTGCTTTGGGCCGATCTCAGCGGGGGGCCGGGGTTTCGTCCGCGAACCCGTGCATGGCCGGGCCAGTCGGCCGCTGGGCAAGCCAGCCTGACACGCGCGGCCCGCCATTCACCGCGTCGCCTCCGACGACCGTACGGACGTGCTTGAAGCCGTGGCGCAGGTAGTACCGGTGCAGTGCCGTGTTCGTCGTCCACGCGTCCAGGCGTAGCCACCGCAGCGAGGACCGGTGTGCCCGATCACTCGCCCAGTCGAGCAGACGCCCGCCGAGGTCCTGCCCGGCGTGCGTTCGTGCCACCGTCAGCTTGTTGATGAAGAGGGAGGGCTCGTGGAGCTCCTCGGCGCTCCACAGCCCGTCTTCCGCCTCGCGGGTGAGGGTGATGGTCCCGGCCGTCTCGGCGCCGTCGCGCAGCATGAAGACCGTGCCCGCCGCGATCGTGGCCGCGAGGCGGTCGGCCGGGTAAGGGCGGCTCCATTGGTCGGTTCCCCGTTCGGATAGCCAACCGGCGGCTTCCTTACGAAAGTTGAGGAGCGTATCAAGGTCGCCCGGCTGGGCAAGGGTGATCCTCACCGCGGCTCGTTCTCGCTCCTGGCGGACAGGTCGCCGATCTCGTAGTTCATCCGGTTCAGGTCGCCCCGGAAGGTGGTTACGGTGCAGCGGATCGGGCGGTCTGCCGAGTAACCGGTACGCGTCCACAGGAGGACAGGGACCCCAGCGCCAATGTCCAGCAAACGAGCTTCGTCCGGCGTCGGCATCCGTGCGGCGAGTTCGTCGAAGTACCCCACTTGCTCGACGCCGTGCCCAGCGAGGTAGCGAGTCGTCCCCTCCGCTATGTCGCCCGGCTCCGTGAGCCGGGGCGCCTCCCGGACCAGCCAATCCGGGTAGTGCGTCGCCTGCGTGGACCACGGCACGTCGTCCACGAAGCGGTGGCAGAACCGCAGTACGGACGTGCTGCCCAGCTCGACCCTGAGCCGCTCCGCCTGGTACTCCGGCGTGGGCGTCATCTCGACGCGGAAGGTCTGGTGCGGCCGGCGCCCGGCGTTGGTGACGTCGGTGCTGTAGGCGTCGCCCGCCTGCGGGAAGCTCAGGTCCTCGAACCGAGAGGCGTTCAGCTCGAACACCTCGTGCTTGCGGACCTCGTACCCCAGCCCCTGGCTGGACGAGATCAGCCCCTCGCTCGCAAGCAGCTTCAAGCCCGCGCGGATCGTGTTCCGCGAGGCGTCGAAGCGGGAGGACAGCTCGCTCTCAGACGGCAGGCGAGCGCCTGGCGTGTAGGTCCCGTCAATGAGGTCTCGGCGCAGCGCATCGGCCACCACCTGGTACTTCGGCTGCTTACTCATGCACCCATCATGCCTCACGTTCAACTTGTTGGTACATGTGGGTTGACAGGCATCCGCAGGCAAGGGCAGCATCGAGCTATCAACTTGTACCAACAAGTTGAACAGGTGGTCTTAGTTGGCTACTTGGGGGTTCGGGCGTGCCAGCTCGGGCCTCACGACAGGGAGCGGCGCCTCCCGCCAAGAAGACCGCCGCTCCCCGACCCTCGAAGGGGGCTTCATCATGATGCCTGGAGTCGTCTCGGAGCGCGGCGCTGCCGACCGCGCGGCCGTGTCCGAGCTGACGATCGCGGAGCGGACGGTGGCGCTGTACGCCTCCGCCATGCCGCCCGCCTACCGCTTCCGGCGGGGCGACGACGCACCGCTCCTCGCGTGGATCGCGCAGGGCGCCGACCTGCTCGGTAGCCGGTCGCTCCGCCTCCTCGCGGGCCGTCTGCGTGGGTACGAGCTGCTTGCCCTGGCCGACCTCGTGACGCCGCAGGTGGCCGCTGAGTACGCCTCGGACATGCCGGACTCGCGCCGGGCGGACGACGCCGCGCGACTGGCGTCGCTGACGACGTTCAAGGTCGGCGTCTCGCGGGCCGCCGTCGAGCGGGGCAACGCGCCGGTCGTGGACGACTGCCCCTGCGCCTGTACCGGCGCCGTGGCCGTCTGGGGCGAGGACCCCGACGACTCGTACGAGATCGTGTGCCCGGTCCACCCGTACGCCTCCGCGCGGGCGCCGTTCGCAGGCGGGGTGGCGGCATGAGCGCCGAGACCGTCACCGTCGAGCTCCCCGCCGGGGGACAGCCGGACACGATCCGTTCGGCGGACACGCCGCTTGGCCGGGCCCGTGTGGCGCGGGGGTGGTCTCAGGCCAAGGCCGTGCGCGCCCTGTCGATCCTGGCCCGCCACTGGGGCTGGCAGATCGCTTCGGAGGCGTCGCTCAAGGTCTTGCTGAGCTGCTGGGAGTCCGGCAAGCGCACCCCCAGTGAGACGTACGTGCGGCTGTTCTGCGCCCTCTACCGGGCGACCCCCGAGGACTTGGGCTTCGTCGTCCGGGACTCCCGCGTCGTGAGCGCCCCGGGCACCGTCGCCAGCGTCCAGAACGCCGTGACCCACCTGGCCGCCCAGCTCGCGGAACTCCAAGCCGTCCTCGCGAGCATGACGGGGGCCGCGTCATGAACTCGTCCACCGCGCGCCTCGCGGCCCGCCCCCGACTGACGCCCGACTCCCGCCGCATGATCAGTGAGCACCTGGCCGAACGGGACGGGCGGCACTGCCACTACTGCCGCCGCCCCTTCGGCCCCGGCCTGGCCGGGGCGACGCTCGATCACTACGTCCCGGTGACGCTGTGGGCGACGAACAAGCCCCGCAACCTCGTCCTCGCCTGCCGGGCGTGCAACGAGCACAAGGCCGACCGCTTGCCCCCGGCTCTCGCGCTCCTCCTGACGGCCGCGCAGCCCCCCATCGGGGAGGCGTTCACGGTGTTCACGACGCCGTTCACGCCCGCTGCGCTCCTGCCCCTCCTCCTGGCCCTGGGGCGCCTGTCCAACGCGATCCGTACCCCCGCCGTTCACGACGAGCTCCGGGTGTTCACGGCGCCCGACCGACTGTTCACGACGGACACCCGACCCGCGCTTCGGTCGGTGCCTGACCTGCGTGACTACCCGAGTCACACCCCCGTCACGGCCGGACCCCAGTCGGCCCCCGCCCCGCTCGCTCAGTCGGGTGCGCCCGGCAGTCGGGAGGCCGCGTGAACACCCCGACCCCCGACCGTGAACACCCCCGCCAGTCGGCGGACTCGGGCGGGCTTGTGCCCGCGCCGACCAACCCGATGGCCGTCGCCCGCCACCTCGCCCCGCAGTGGCAGCACGACGGGGACCCGACCCTTCGGCACTGGCGCGGCACCTGGATGGCGTGGGACCGCTCGCACTGGCGCGAGCTGGATGACGGGCAGATCCGCGCCCGCCTGTACCGGGACCTGGAGCACGCCACCTACACCCACCAACTGCCCAACGGGGCGGAGGAGGAACGGGACTGGGCGCCGACGATCCGCAAGGTGGCCGACCTCATGCAGGCGACCGCCGCCGTCGCCCACCTCGACCCGACCACCGACGCCCCCGCCTGGATCGGACCCGCCCACGACGCCGACGCCCCGGCGGGCCCGATCGTGGCGTGCCGCAACGGGCTCCTGCGGGTGGCCGACCGGGCGTTACTGCCGCTCAGCCCCCGGTTCTTCAACCTCGTGTCCGTGCCATTCGCCTACGACCCGGACGCCACCGCGCCCGCCTGGGAAGCGTTCCTGCGCAAGCTGTGGCCCGACGACCCGGCCCCCGCCGCCACCCTGCAAGAGTGGTTCGGCTACGTCCTCTCCGGCCGCACCGATCAACAAAAGATCCTGCTCATCATCGGGCCCACCCGGTCCGGGAAGGGCACCATCGCCCGTATCCTCGCCGCCCTCGTCGGCGCCGGGAACGTCGCCGGGCCCACCCTGGCGAGCCTGGGCACGAACTTCGGGCTGTCCACCCTCGTCGGCAAGCCGTTCGCCATCATCTCCGACGCCCGCCTCTCCGGGCGCGAGGGCGGCCCCGTCGTGGAACGCCTGCTCACGATCTCCGGCGAAGACACGATCGACGTAGACCGCAAGTACCGTCAGCCCTGGACCGGGAAGCTCCCGACCCGGCTCATGATCCTCAGCAACGAGCTGCCCCAGTTCGGAGACTCCTCCGGGGTCATCGCGCAACGCTTCGTCGTCCTCAACATGGCCCTGTCGTGGCTGGGCCAGGAAGACACCACCCTCACCGACCGGCTCGCCCGCGAGATGCCCGGCATCCTCAACTGGGCCCTCGACGGCCTCGCCCGCCTCGAACAGAGCGGGCGGCTGACCGTGCCGGACTCCAGCCGCGAAACCGTCCTCGCCATGCAGGACATCGCCAGCCCCACGAGCGCGTTCGTCCGCGAGCGCTGCCGCACCGGGCCCGCCTGCCGCGTCCCCGTGGACGCGCTGTGGGCGGCCTGGAAGGACTGGGCCGAGGACAACGGCGTCAAGACCATCGGGACGAAACAGCTCTTCGGCCGCAACCTCCTGTCCGTCGTCCCCCAGCTCCGCCGCAGCAAGCCCCGCGACGCGGACGGCCGCCAGGTCCCCACCTACCTCGGCATCACCCTCACCGACAGCACGCCGCTGTGCGACGTCTGCGGCCAGCCCTACGAAGTCCTCGCCCCCGGCCAGCGCACACACCCCACATGCGGCCCCGGCCGATAACCACCCCCCCCGATCCCGGGACCGGGCTGCCCACGGGCGGCCCGGCCCCGGGGATCCGCCGGCGCCTGAGCCGCTTGAGCCGGACGGTGAGCCGCGACTGAGCCGGACGAACCGGCCCGCCCGCAACGCTCCGACCTGCACTGATCCGCACTGAGCCGCTTGAGCCGCGAAAAACGCGAAAACTCCCGCCACATCCACTCACCCCGCCCGCCGGACCGTGGAGAACTCGCCATGCCGACCGACCCCCGCAGCACCCTTCGCGCCCACCTCCCCGACCGCTACCTCACCCCCGAAGACCTCGCCGCCCTCTTCGCCGTCCCCCTCGAAACCGTCTACGCCTGGCGCCGCAAGCGCACCGGCCCGCCCGGCTTCCGCGTCGGCAAACACCTCCGCTACGACCCCGCCGCCGTCCGCGCCTGGGTCACCGAACAGAGCACCCACGCCGCCTGACCCGTACGGGCACCCGTACGGGCCCGCACGCCGCCCGCGCACCCCGTACGGAGCCATACGGCACCCGCGCCGGGACAGGGAGGCACAGCCTTCCGGGCCAGGGAGGCAGGGAGAACTCCCTTACCTCCTCCCTGGCCCGCCTCCCCCGCCCCCACCTGCACAAAGACCCCCGCAGGGAGGCAGGGAGGCACCCCAGCTCAGGGCCCCGAAACCCCCTCCACACGCCACCCGCACGACGGGGCGCCCGCCTCCCTGACACCCACCCACACACGAAAGGACGGCCCGTGGCCGGACACATCCAAGACCGCTGGTACAAGACCGAACCCGACGCCTCCGGCAAGCCCCACCGCGTCCGTACGGACCGCTACGGCACCGGGCTCCGCTACCGCGCCCGCTACATCGGCCCGGACGGAAGCGAGAAGTCCAAGAGCTTCCCCGACCGCAAGAAGCGCGAGGCGGACGCGTGGCTCGCGCACACCGAAGCGGACATGGCGCGCGGGCAGTACGTGGACCCCAAGGCGGGACGCATTACGTTCCAGCAGTATGCGGAGCGCTGGATAGCGGCTCAGACAACGGACCTGTCCACCCGGTCCGCCGTTGAGATGCGGCTGCGGCTGCACGCGTTCCCGCACATCGGGTCGCGGCCCCTCGGCTCCTTCCAGCCCGAGCACGTACGGGCGTGGATGCGGACGCTTGAAGAGGCCGTGGCGGGCGCCACCTACCGGCGCGAGATCTTCAAGAACGCTTCCGCCGTCTTCGGGGCCGCCGTGGACGACAGGCTCATGCAGCGGAACCCGTGCCGCGCCGCGTCGGTCAAGGCACCGAAGCCGGCGCCCGGCCGGGTGCGCCCCTGGAGCTCCGAGCGCGTGTTCGCCGTACGGGCCGCACTGCCTGAGCGCTTCCGCGCGATGGTGGATGCCGGGGGAGGCTGCGGGCTCCGTCAGGGCGAGATCTTCGGGCTGCCCGTCGAAGAAGTGGGCTTCCTCACAGGGTGGCTGCACGTGGGCTTTCAGGTGAAGCTCATCGACGGCCACCAGGTCTTCGCCCCGCCCAAGGGCGGCAAGGTCCGTGACGTACCTCTCGCCGAGAACGTCGGCCGGGCGCTCGCCGCGCACGTAGCCGAGTACCCGCCCGCGGCCGTCACCCTTCCGTGGCTCAGGCCGGACGGACCGAAGGTGACCAAGCGGCTGGTGTTCACGAGCTACGACGGCGGGGCGTGTCGCCGGAACGACTTCAACACCCACGTGTGGAAGCCCGCCCTCGTGGCCGCTGAGGTCCTCCCCGTGCCCGCGCCGGGCGAACGTGCCCGGTCCTCGCGTGAGGACGGGATGCACGCGCTGAGGCACTTCTACGCGTCCGTACTGCTCGACGGCGGGGAGAACATCAAGGCCCTGAGCCAGTACCTCGGGCACAGCGATCCGGGGTTCACCCTCCGGACCTACACGCACCTCATGCCGAGCAGCGAGAGCCGCACGCGGCGGGCCGTGGATGCCATGTACGAGGCGGCCGGTCGGGCAGATGACGGCCCACAGACGGCCCCCGGGGAATGAGCGGCGCCCCTACCAGCGGGAAACCCACTGGTAGGGGCGTTCTCAGCCCATGATCGGGCTTAGTTCTTCTGGATCTGGTCGAAGCTCAGCTCGACCGGGGTCTCGCGACCGAAGATCTCCACGAGGCCCTTGACCTTCTTGGAGTCGGCGTTGATCTCGTTGATCGTCGCCTGGAGGGTCGCGAAGGGGCCGTCGGTGACGGTGACCGAGTCGCCGACCTCGAAGTCGAGGACCTGGACCTCGACCTTGCGCTGCGGCGCCGGCTTGCCCTCGGCCTCGGCGGCCTCGCGGGCCGCCTTCTCCTCCGCCTCGGGGGCGAGCATCTTGACGATCTCGTCGAGGGTCAGCGGGTACGGGTCGTAGGCGTTGCCGACGAAGCCGGTGACGCCGGGGGTGTTGCGGACGACGCCCCAGGACTCGTTGGTGAGGTCCATGCGGACGAGGACGTAGCCGGGGAGCTTGTTCTGCCGGATCGTCTTGCGGTCGCCGTTCTTGATCTGGACGACCTCTTCCTGCGGCACCTCGGCCTGGAAGATGAACTCCTCGACGTTGAGCGAGACGGCGCGCTGCTCCAGGTTCGTCTTCACGCGGTTCTCGTAACCGGCGTACGTGTGGATGACGTACCACTCGCCGGGCAGCGTGCGCAGTTCCTCGCGCAGGGCCGCGACGGGGTCGACGGTCTCTTCCTCGGCCTCTTCTTCCCCGGCGGCCTCGTCGGCCTCGTCGGCCGCGGCGTCCTCCGCCGCGTCCTCGGCGTCCTGCGCGGCCTCCTCGGCGACGAGTTCGTCGGCGGCGGCCTCGGTGGCCTCCGCGGCCGGGGCGGCCTCAGCGGCTTCCTCGCCGACCTCGGCGGCCTCGGTCTCGGCCTGGGCTTCCGCAGCCGCGGCCTGCTCCGGCTCCACGGCGCCCTCGGCCTCGGCGCCGAGAACGTCCTCGGCGGAGGCCGGGCCCTCGTGCGCGGGCTGGTCGGCGCCGTTCAGGTTCGGGTCAGACACGTCGCTGCTTCTTCCTGATACATAGGGGTGGAACACGCGAAAGGGGCGCCGAGTACGGCGCCCTTCGCATTGTGCATGCCGGCTCAGCCAAAAACGTACTTGGCGGCCTGCGAGAATCCGTAGTCGATCACGGTGACCAGGCCAATCATGATCACCACGAAGACGATGACGACGGTCGTGTACGTCGAGAGCTGGCTACGGGTGGGCCAGACGACCTTGCGCAGCTCCGCGATGACCTGCCGGTAGAAGAGCGCGAGCCGGCCCAGGGGGCCCTTCTTGCCGCGCTTGCCGCCCTTCTTCTTGGGGCGGGGTGCCTCGTCCTGGGCATCAGGCGTATCGATGGAGCCCACGGCGTCCGTCACGTGTCCTCACCTGAATTCCCGGTCGGGTGCCGTACCGCACCCAGAGGAGCCGCACGGCGGTGCAATAGCTGTACGTACACATGCGCACACATACCCGAAGGTGTGTGAAGCAGGGCCGGAGGGACTTGAACCCCCAACCGCTGGTTTTGGAGACCAGTGCTCTACCAATTGAGCTACGACCCTTTGCCCGCCCCAACGTACCGCATCCGTCCGCCGACACTAAGTGCCTGCGCGGAACCGGTCCGCCGTGGGCCAACGAGGAGAGAGCATACGTGTTCCGGGCTCCCAGGTCGAACGCGTAGTTCCGCGCGCCCGGCCCGTACCGCCCGTCCACGGGCCCCGTCCCGGCCCCGTACCGCCCCAAGTCACGCCGTACCGGCCCCCGTCCCGCTCGCGCAGCGGCCGCCGTCTCACGCCCGCGCCGGCCGCCGTCTCGATCCGCAAACCCCGGTGCCCGGGATGTTCCCCGTCTGAAACGATGGGGACATGAGCGCTGCAACCCCTCCCACCGAGCGCCGGGTATCCGCGCGCATCGCCGCCATCTCCGAGTCCGCGACCCTCGCCGTCGACGCCAAGGCCAAGGCCCTCAAGGCCGCCGGGCGTCCGGTGATCGGCTTCGGCGCGGGTGAACCCGACTTCCCCACGCCCGAGTACATCGTCGACGCCGCCGTCGAGGCGTGCCGCGAGCCGCGCAACCACCGCTACACGCCGGCCGGCGGGCTGCCCGAGCTGAAGGCCGCGATCGCCGCGAAGACGCTGCGCGACTCCGGCTACGAGATCGACGCCTCACAGGTGCTCGTGACCAACGGCGGCAAGCAGGCCATCTACGAGGCGTTCGCCGCGATCCTCGACCCGGGCGACGAGGTCATCGTCCCGGCCCCGTACTGGACCACGTACCCCGAGTCGATCCGGCTCGCGGGCGGCGTGCCCGTCGAGGTCGTCGCCGACGAGACGACGGGCTACCGCGTCACGCTGGAGCAGCTGGAGGCCGCCCGCACCGAGCGCACCAAGGTGCTGCTCTTCGTCTCCCCCTCGAACCCGACGGGCGCCGTCTACCCGGAGGCCGAGGCCGAGGCGATCGGGCGCTGGGCCGTCGAGCACGGCCTGTGGGTGCTCACGGACGAGATCTACGAGCACCTCGTGTACGGGGACGCGACGTTCACCTCGCTGCCGGCGATCGTGCCCGAGCTGCGCGACCGCTGCGTCGTGGTGAACGGCGTGGCCAAGACGTACGCGATGACCGGCTGGCGCGTGGGCTGGGTCATCGGCCCGAAGGACGTCATCAAGGCGGCGACGAACCTCCAGTCGCACGCGACCTCGAACGTCGGCAACGTCTCGCAGGCCGCCGCGCTCGCCGCCGTCTCCGGCAGCCTCGACGCCGTCGCCGAGATGCGCACGGCCTTCGACCGCCGCCGCCGCACCATCGTGCGGATGCTCAACGAGATCGACGGCGTCCTCTGCCCCGAGCCCGAGGGCGCCTTCTACGCGTACCCCTCGGTCAAGGAGCTGCTCGGCAAGGAGATCCGCGGACAGCGCCCGCGGACCACCGTCGAGCTGGCCGCGCTGATCCTCGACGAGGTCGAGGTCGCGGTCGTCCCGGGCGAGGCCTTCGGCACGCCGGGTTACCTGCGGCTCTCGTACGCGCTCGGGGACGAGGACCTCATCGAGGGCGTCGGCCGGCTCCAGAAGCTCCTCGCGGAGGCGAAGGACTGACCGGGAGCGGTCGTACGGACCCGAGCGGGCCCCCACCCTTCA
The DNA here is from genome assembly GCF_010548245.1 of Streptomyces sp. SID11385. GTDB lineage: Bacteria > Actinomycetota > Actinomycetes > Streptomycetales > Streptomycetaceae > Streptomyces. The sequence goes on along the minus strand of NZ_JAAGLR010000890.1, from coordinate 3,498 downwards.
CCGGGCGGGGGCCCGCCGCCGTATCCGCCCACCGCCCACCGCCTCCGCCCGCCACGTGCCCGTACGTGCGTTCGGGCAAGTGCTCGAAGGGGTAACCGGGTACCAGGTCGCCGCCCGCGTGCGGCAGTATCGATGAATGGAGCGCATGCACGTGAACCCCCGCGCCGGGGTGGTCAGGGACGGGACCAGAGACCTCGCCGAACTGCCGAAGGCGCATCTGCACCTGCATTTCACCGGGTCGATGCGTTCCTCGACGCTGCTCGAACTGGCCGACAAGTACGGGGTCCGGCTCCCCGAAGCCCTCACCTCCGCCCTCACCTCCGGCGAGCCCCCGCGGTTGCGCGCGACCGACGAGCGCGGCTGGTTCCGCTTCCAGCGCCTGTACGACGCGGCCCGCGCCTGCCTGCGCGCGCCCGAGGACATCCAGCGCCTGGTCCGCGAGGCGGCCGAGGAGGACGTGCGGGACGGCTCGGGGTGGCTGGAGATCCAGGTCGACCCGACCTCGTACGCGCCCGCGCTCGGCGGCCTGATCCCGGCCCTGGAGATCATCCTCGACGCGGTCGCCGCCGCCTCGCGCGACACCGGGCTCGGGATGCGCGTCCTCGTCGCCGCGAACCGCATGAAGCACCCCCTCGACGCGCGCACCCTCGCGCGCCTCGCGGTGCGCTTCGCCGATCAGGGCGTGGTCGGTTTCGGGCTCTCGAACGACGAACGGCGCGGCATGGCGCGCGACTTCGACCGCGCCTTCGCGATCGCGCGCGAGGGCGGCCTGCTGGCGGCGCCGCACGGCGGCGAGCTGGCGGGGCCCTCCTCGGTACGGGACTGCCTCGACGACCTGCACGCGGCGCGCGTCGGGCACGGGGTGCGGGCGGCCGAGGACCCCGTCCTGCTGCGCCGCCTCGCCGACTCGGGCGTGACGTGCGAGGTGTGCCCGGCGTCGAACGTGGCGCTCGGCGTCTACCCGAAGCAGGCGGACGTGCCGCTGCGCACCCTCTTCGACGCCGGGGTCCCGATGGCGCTCGGCGCCGACGACCCGCTCCTCTTCGGCGCGCGCCTCACGGCCCAGTACGAGATCGCCCGCCACGACCACGGCTTCACGGACGCCGAACTGGCGGAACTGGCCCGGCAGTCGGTACGGGGCTCGGCGGCGCCGGCGGACGTGCGCGAGAAGCTGCTGGCGCGGGTGGACGACTGGCTGGCGGTCTAGCGGCCCCTCCGCGTCCTACGACGCCTTGAGGGGGGCGCCGCCCGCCGAGCCGAGCGTGAGGGCCATCCCCGTGCCCGAGGTGACCTTCTCGCTCGTCCCGCTCGCGATGAGCCTGCCGTCGAGGACGAAGCCGGGCGTGCCCTGGATGCCGTCGCGCTCCATGGCCTTCTCCGAGGCCGTCACGAAGTCCGCGTACCGCATCGTGCGGACCGCTTTGTCGAACGCGGGGCCACGCAGGCCCTCGACCTTCCTGGCGAGCGCGAGGAGCCGTGCGGTCGTGAAGCCGTCGGTCCTCTCCTCGGGCTGGTTCGCGTAGAGAACGTCGTGGTACGCGGCGAAGTGCCCTTCCTCCAGCGCGGCGCGCAGCGCGTTGACCGCGCGCTTCGAGCCGCCGCCGCCGAGGCCGTCGTCGAGGAAGGAGGCGAGCGTGTAGTCGGTGCGCACGTCCCCCGCGGCGGTGCTCGCGCGCAGCACGTCCGCCCCGTCCGAGTCCTCGAAGTCCTTGCACACGGGGCAGCGCGGGTCCTCGTAGAGGTGCATGGCGCTCGCGGCTCCCGGGCGCCCGACGTGGATCGTGGTGCCGTCCGCGTCGAGCTTCTCGGGCACGGGGACGCGCGCCGCGTGCGTCGCGGTCGCGCTCGGGGAGCCCTTCGCACCGTCCCCGCCACCGTCCTCGCTCTCGCAGGCGGTGGCGCCGAGCAGCACGAGAGCCGCACAGCAGACGGACAGGACGGTACGGCGCTGCCGCATGGTGATCCCCCCAAGGAACCGAGAACGCCCGGCTCCCGGCCGTGCTCAGTGAGCGTAGAGGATCACCCTTTCGCGCCGCCCCCGAGACCCCCGAGCAGCGTCCCCACGATCGCTTCCGCGAACTCCTCGTCGCTCTCGGGCGGGCGGCCGCTCTCGGTGGCCTCGTGCGCGAAGGCGCGCTGCGCGCAGGCGCCGAGGAGCAGCGCGGCGGCGGCGCGCGGGTCGGCCCCTGCGGCGACGCGGCCCGCGTCGCGCTCCTCGCGCAGGTACTCCTCCAGGTGCCGCAGCGGTACGTGCGGGCCCGCGCCGAGTTCCCGCAGGGCCTCGAAGTGGCGGGTGCGCAGCGCTGGTTCGGCGTAGAGCGAGCCGGCGATCGGGAAGGTCTCGGCGTAGAAGGCGACCGCGCGGCGGCAGTAGGCGGCGAGTATCGCGGCGACGGTCTCGGGGCCCCCGGCGCGGGGCGGGTCGAGGCGGGGCAGCCGGGTGCGCAGGACCTCGACGAAGAGGTTCTCCTTGCTGCCGAAGTACTTGTAGAGCACGGCCTCGGAGCAGCGTGCGGTGCGCGCGATCTCCTTCGTCGTGGCACCGACGAGCCCGGCCTCCCGCATCAGCCGGAGCGCCGCGTCGAGCACCCGGGTCCTGGCGGGTGCCATCGTCGCCTCGCCGAAGGGCCGGTGGTACGGGTCCTCGGTCATGCGTTCCCCTCCCGAGCACTGGGCCCGACTCCTTGACGTACGGCCCGCGTTCTCCCCATTGTCGGGGTGAGTGAGCACTCACCCACCCGATCGAGGGGGAAGATCGTGAAACTGACGGTATTCGGCGCGACCGGTGGAGTCGGCGGCGAGGCGGTGCGCCAGGCGCTCGCCGCCGGCCACGAGGTGACGGCGATCGTCCGCGACCCGGCACGGCTCGACGCGCGGGGCACGGGACTGGAGGTCGTACGGTCCGCGCTCGACTCCCCGGACGAGCTGGTCGCGGCGGTCGCCGGGCGCGACGCCGTGCTCTCGGGGCTCGGCGCGGCGAACAAGGCGCAGGCGCGTACGGGGCTCGCGGAGCGGCTGACGCGGACGGTCCTCGCGGCTCTGGCGGCGGCGGGGACGCGGCGGCTCGTGGTGGTGAGCGCGGCGCCGCTCGCCCCGCGCGCGCCGGGCACGGGCCTCATGGACCGCGCGATGCTGGGCACGATCGACGCGCTCCTGAAGCCGGTCTACGAGGATCTGCGCGCGATGGAGAGGCTGCTGCGCGAGAGCGACACCGAGTGGACCGCGGTCCGCCCGCCGCGCCTGACGAACGGCCCGCTCACGGGCACGTACCGCACCGCCGTCGACGCCAACCCCCCGAAGAGCCGCACCATCAGCCGCGCGGACGTCGCCCACGCGATGCTCCGGGCAGCCGACGACCCGACCCTCGCGGGCCACGCGCTGGGGGTGGCGTACTGACCGGCTCAGGGGTCGGGGCAGTGCCGCGCTCAGCGCGCCGGTGCTGCGGGGCCCGGCGCCCGCGGTCGCTCCCGCCCCGCCGCCACCCCGGGCGGTCAGTGC
>NZ_JAAGLR010000860.1 GCF_010548245.1 Streptomyces sp. SID11385 | reverse complement strand
GCCTCGATGCCGTCGAGCCCGGCCGCGGCGAGCGCGGCGATGGCCTCCTCGCTCAGCGTGCGCCCGCGCGAGGCGGCGAGCGGGTGGGCGAGGACGCTGACGCCGCCCGCGGCCTTGACGAGGCGGATCGCCTCGGCGGGGTCGAGTTCGGCCTTGGGCGCGTAGGCGCGCCCGCCGTCGCCGAGCCACTCGGGCGTGAAGGCGTCCGAGACGGTGTCCACGACGCCGAGTTCGACGAGCGCGGAGGCGAGGTGCGGGCGGCCGACGGAGCCGCCGGCGGCGATGCGGTCGACCTGCTCCCACGTGATCGGCACGCCGAGTGCGCGCAGGCTCTCGACCATGGCCTTGGCGCGCGGTACGCGGTCGTCGCGGATCAGCTCGCGGGCCTGGAGCAGCGCGGGTTCCTCGGGGTCGAAGAGGTACGCGAGGAGGTGCACGCCGATGCCGCCGAGGCGGCAGGAGAGTTCGGCGCCGGGCACGAGGGTGAGGGGCCGGTCGAGGGTCGCGAGCGCGGCGGCGGCCTCGGCGTGGCCGCGGGTCGTGTCGTGGTCGGTGAGCGCGAGGACGTCGAGACCGGCCGCCGCGGCGGCGGCGACGAGCCCGGCGGGGGTGTCCGTGCCGTCGGAGGCGGTGGAGTGGGTGTGCAGGTCGACACGCACGGCACGGGCTCCTTCGGGGCGGTGTCCGGTACGGGGCGGAGGGGCCTGGGGTACCGGGAGACGGGTGGGGGCCCGGGATCGCCGGGCGGCTTCCAGGATAAAGCCCACGTGAGCGTACGAATTCCGGGGCGAGGCTCCCGCTCAGGGACGCGGCCCCCTCAGGAGAGTCCCGCTCAGGGACGCGGCCCCTCCAGGAGGGTCCCGGTCAGCGCCCCGAACGGCAGGAACTCCAGTTCGGACGCGGCTTCGCGGAGGTCGGCGAGGACGAGTTCCTCCGGGTCGATCGCCGCGGTGCCCTCGGGGCGGGTGATGAGCCACAGGCGGACGCCGCCGGTGTCGCCGAGGAGGACGGTGCGGTCGGGCGGGGCCTCGGCGAGGCGCCACAGCGTGACCGGGAGCCCGGCGGCGAGGGCGGTGCCCGCCGCCGGTTTGCCCTCGTCGGCCTGCGTGCCCGTCACGCCCGCGAGGTGCGCGCCGAGGCCGAGGCCGGGGTGCTCGGCGACGAGGAGGAGTTCGCTCGTGCCCTG
>NZ_JAAGLR010000832.1 GCF_010548245.1 Streptomyces sp. SID11385 | reverse complement strand
GCCCCGGCAACGCCCCGCCGACGCCCCTCGCCCAGGGGCCGACCGGCGCGCACCCCTTCCGCGGTTCCCCTGCGGAGCGCTGGGCGGACGGCCGCGCGGGCATCACCGTGCCCGCCGCGCGTGCCACGGGCTGGATGGACGAGGCGCGGGTCGCCGCCGCACTCGCCGGCACCGTGGACTTCCTCGCCGCCTCGAACCTGGACCCCGGCGTGCTGCGCGGCGAGCGACCACGCGAGGCGATCGCGCTGATGAACCCGCACCAGCGGGACGTGCGGGAGTTCCTGAAGACGGCGCTCGGCAGGACGCCGACCCGCGAGCAGAACCCGCTGCACCTCTTCAGCCGCTTCGACACGTCCCTCGTCCGGCCCGCGACGAAGGTGGTCAAGACGCGCGGCCGACTCGACTTCCGCGAGGGGAGGAACGGCGCCCTCCGGGTGACGAGCGACGTCACGTTCGTGTACGCGCTGGAGCGGGCCGGGGGCGGCGAGGTGACCCGTACGATCGTGCGCCGTGAACTCGTCGTGGACTGGGACGACCCGAGCAAGATCATCACCGAACCGGGCACGTTCTCGCTCGTGTCGTTCAAGTCCTTCTCCTCTAACGGCGGTTGCGACAAGACGAACCCCCTCTACACCCCCGCCTTCGACTCCGACCGCGCCGCCGGGAAGGACACCGGGGCAACCGGCCCCGAAAGGGACCCGTACGACCGCGGCGAAAGCCTGGACACGCTGACGACGTCCGACAAGTGCGGTGCGGTCAGCAGGATTTGAGACCGGGGCCAGGTAGCAGGTCCGGAACGGGACGAGCAGGAGGACACGCATGAGGGCGCGCGAGGGCGGCATGTGGTGGGGCACGGCGGTAGAGGCACCCGATCCGGCGGCGCTCGGGCGGTTCTACGCCGGGCTGCTCGACTGGCACATCGGCCATGAGGAACCGGGTACCACGATCGTGGCCGCGAGCCCGTCCGGCCCGTTCCTCGTCTTCCAGCGCGCCGAGGACTAGGGTCTGTCTTCAATCTCGCCTCTGCCGCGCGACGCCCGGCACGCTCCCCCAGCCTGGCGGCCGGGAGGTGCCCCCACTCGCCGCACCGGCCGAAACCCCGAGTACGCCCAGTACGAGGGATTCCGGCCGGCCCGCCGAGAGCACGCACCTGGGGGCACCTCCCGGCCGAAGGCTGGGGGAGCCGCGCGGCCGCCCTGCGGGCGACGAGGCGAGATTGAAGACAGGCCCTAGCACGGCCGGTGTGGCCGCCCGTTCCCGGTGAGCAACGGCCCATGATGCACTTCGACTTCCAGGTCGGCGACCTCGAAGCGGCGGTCGCCGAAGCGGTCGAACGCGGCGCCACACCCGTACCGGACCCGCTCCACCCGCACGTCCGCACCCTGCTCGACCCGGCGGGGCATCCCTTCTGCCTCTGCTACGACGGAGAGCGAATGCCGGTCGCATGATCTGATGGGCCGATGACCAGCTCTCTCGGCCTTCGTATCGAGCAGCCGCACGGTGACAGCGCCCTCGGTGACTGGCGGTACGTCCACAACGCCGTCATCCCCGTCCAGCCCCTGAGCCTCGCGGAGGTACGGGAGCGGGCAGGGCGCAACCGCCTCGACCTCGCCCGCGCCGGAGGCGTCCTCGTCGGCTCCACGACCGTGCGCCCGCCGACGGACGGTGTCGCCACCGTCATCGCGCGGGTCCTGCCGGCCCATCGCCGACGGGGGTACGGCGAGGAGCTGTACGCGCACGCGCTGCGCCGGGCCCACGCGCTCGGCGCCACGACGATCGAGACGTGCGTCCTCGCGTCGAACGAGGACGGGCTGCGGTTCGCGCACGCCCACGGCTTCACCGAGATCGAGCGATACGTACTGCCGGGAAGCACGATCCCGTGGGTGGACCTGCGACGGGAGTGAGGAAGGCGGCGGGGCCGGGGGGAACGGGCCGTTCGCCCTCTCCGTTCGAGACCCCTCAGTCCTTCGTCTTCGTCGTGCGTTGCGAACGCCAGACGAGGAAGAGGGCCGAGGAGATCGCGGCGATACGCACCACTGCCGGCCAGGTGTCGGCGATCGCCGCGCTCCACTCGCCCCGCGCCAGCGGCTCCCCCCACCGGCCCTCGCTCCGCCCCCACAGCCAGACCGCCCCGGCGGCCAGCGAGAGCGCCGGGATGCCGATCACGGCGACCTTCGACTCGTTCGTGCTGAGCCGGCGCGAAGCCCACGCCAGGAGCCAGCCGGCCGCGAGCGGCAGCCAGGAGCCGAGCACCGCGCCGACGACGAGCGCCGCTGCCGCGAGGAGCAGCAGCGGATTGCTGAACGTGCCGGGACGCGGCACCCGCAGACGTCGCCGCGCCTTCCCGGCGGGCTCCTCCACGACCACCGTCTCGGGCAGCGCCGCCTTCTCCGCCGCGTCCCCGGGGCGCTGGACGGGAACCCGGGGCCGCAATCCGAGCATCTCGGGTGCCTCGATGCCGCCGACGAACCCGGCGACCTGATCACCGCCGCCGAAGAATCCGTGCGGCTCCGGACCGCCCGCCTCGGTGCGCCACCACTCGGCGCCGCTCCCCCCGCGGCTCCCGGCCGACCCACCGTCGTCGTAGTCCTCCAGGCCACCGGTCCGTGCCGTACGAGGTTGCGGCACGCCGGGCGCGGCCGGGCCGGAGCCGGAGGCCGGGCCGGTGCCCGTCGCGGGAGCGGTGTCCTTGGAGAAGCCGCGGAAGCGGCTCGGGCGGGCCGCTCGGTCCGGCTGGTCTGCGGGGCCGTCAACTCCCGGCGCACTCGGGGCGCCTGTCGTGCCCGCGCTCGCGACGACGTCCTCCGGGCTGCCCAGCCGCGTGAGGATACGGCGCACGGCGGCGGGCGAGTCCGGGGTCGTGGGCTTCGCCCTGCTGCGGTCGATCTCCCCGCGCAGTCCCGCCACGAGCCGCATCCGCTCCCCGGCCGACAACTGCTGTTGCTGCGCCAGGTCCCCGACCCGGCTCAGGTAGTCGAAGACGAGCTGATCAGTCTCGATCCCCACCGCTGCCCCTCCACGACGTCCGACAGCCCTCGCGCACCCTGCTGCGACGACGGTACCGAACTCGGCCCGGCCGAAGGGGGCATCAGGCCCGGATCACCCCCTCGCACGCGGATACGGGCATGCCGCCGACACGGGTGAGGGGCGCGTGCGGCAGGGACGCGTCGGCGGGGAGGCGTGACGCGTCTGCGCGGGTCCGCGATGCGTCGGCGCGGGTCCGCGGCGCGTCTGCGCGGGTCCGCGACGCGTCGGCGCCGGTTCACGACGCGTCAGCGCGGGTCCGCGACGCGTCGGCGCCGGTTCACGACGCGTCAGCGCGGGTCCGCGACGCGTCGGCGCCGGTTCACGACGCGTCAGCGCGGGTCCGCGACGCGTCGGCGCCGGTTCACGACGCGTCAGCGCGGGTCCGCGACGCGTCGGCGCCGGTTCACGACGCGTCAGCGCGGGTCCGCGACGCGTCGGCGCCGGTTCAC
>NZ_JAAGLR010000794.1 GCF_010548245.1 Streptomyces sp. SID11385 | reverse complement strand
CCCCCGCCGGGGAGGACGGCCGCCCGCCCCGGGCCGGCGGCCGTCCGCCCGTCGCCGGGGGACGGCCGCCGTTGCGCTCAGGCCGCCGCGCGCAGATCGAGGCGGGCCCCGAACTCCCGCACCACCGACTCCTCCCGGTACGGGTCCAGCCGCTGCCGGAAGTCCTCCAGGTACTCCGCGCCGCGGTCGGAGCGGAGCGAGGCGAGGAGTTCCGCGGCGTGCAGCGCGGTGCGGCAGCCCTCCTCGATCTCGCGCTGCTGCACCTGCGCCGTCGCGAGCAGCACGTAGCCGATCGCACGGCGCCGCGTGCGGCTCTCGGGGTGGCCCGCGAGGGCCCGCGAGGCCGCCCGCACCGCCAGCTCCGGCTCGCCCAGATCGCGGTGGCAGTGGGCCAGTTCATCGGCGAGGTACGCCTCGTCGAAGTGCGCGATCCACTCCGGATCGCCGTCCCTGTCCCGGTCGCAGCGCGCGAGCTCGCTCTCGGCGCGGTCGATCGCCTCGTGCGCCGCGCGCCGGTCGCCGAGCAGCGCGTGCCCGCGCGCCTCGGCGGCGTGGAACATCGACCGGGCCCGGGGCGTGGCCTGCCCCCGCGTGCCCTCCTGCGCGGCCCGCGCGAGCTGCGCGATCTCGCGCGGATTGCCGAGTTGCGCGGCGAGGTGGCTCATCGACGCGGCGAGCACGTACCCGCCGTACGCCCGGTCCCCCGCGGCCTGCGCGAGCCGCAGCGCCTGGATGTAGTAGCGCTGCGCGAGCCCCGCCTGCCCGGTGTCGACGGCCATGTACCCGGCGAGTTCGGTCAGGCGCGACACGGCGGCGAACAACTCCCGCCCCACCGGCTCCCGGTACGAGCCCGAGAGCAGTCCCGAGACGACGCTGTTGAGGTAGTGCACGACGACGGGCCGCACGTGCCCGCTGCCGTACTGGTGGTCGAGCCGGTCGAGGGCCGTCGTCATGGCCCGTACCGCCGCGACGTCCGTGGCGCCCACCCGCGGCCCGCCGCTGCGCGCGACCTGGCTGTCCGGCATCGAGATGAGCCAGTCCCTGCTGGGCTCGACGAGCGCGGAGGAGGCGACCGAGGAACCGGTCAGGAAGTCCCTGCGCCCCACGTCGCTGCGCCACAGCTCGCAGACCTGCTCGATCGCCCCCGGCACGGTCGGCGAGAACTGGAGGCCGACGCCGGAGGAGAGGTTCTTGCCGTTGGCCATGCCGATCTCGTCGATCGTCACCGTGCGCCCGAGCTTGCGCCCGAGGGCCTCGGCGATGACGGCGGGCGCGCGGCCCCTCGGCTGCTGACCCCGCAGCCAACGGGCCACGGACGTCTTGTCGTACCGCAGATCGAGTCCGTGCTCGGCCCCGCAGAGATTGACCCTGCGGGCGAGACCGGCGTTGGAGCAGCCGGCCTCCTGGATGAGCGCCTGGAGCCGTTCGTTCGGCTGGCGTGCGACTAGCGGCCTCGCGGCCATGGTGAAACCCCCAATGAGTACGCCGTGTTCCGTCACCGGTACGCGCCCCTCGCACGGCCCGCGCGGCCTCCTCCGTCGCTCACGAGCGCGCTCGCGCTCGGTTCACGGGGTCGGTCGTGCGGTCGTGCTCGCGGTCGCGGTCCCGGTCCCGGAGCCGAAAGGCGTGGTCGTGGACTGGGTGCTGGACTGGCTTGCTGACCTGGCCTGTTGGCCGGGCTTGCTGGACCTGGCCTGTGGGCCGGGCCCGCCGGCCTGGCTTGTGGGCCGGGCCCGCTGGTTCGGCCTGCTGGCCTGGCTTGCTGACCTCGGTTCGTTCCGGCGAGCGACCCGCCGGGGCGGGTGCCGGGCCGGTGCGGACCGTCTGGCTGACCTGCTGGGCGGCGTGCGCTGCGCCACCTGGCTGATCACTGCCCTGCGGACAAAGCGAAGATGCACCCCAAAGGGGACCTATCCGGTATTACTTCTCCCCGGTCGGCGTGTCGGGCGGGGTGGGGGCGCGGGGGCGGGGCGGGCAGGGTTCGGGCGGTGCGGGACAGGCGGGGTTCGGGCGGGGCGGTGCGGTGCGGGTTCGGGCGGAGCGGCGTGCTGGGCGGGCCGGGCGGTGCCCGGGTTGGCGGGCGGTGCGTACGACGGCGTTCCGCTTTCTTCTTCCCTCCCTCCCGGACCCCCTGCCGGAGTCCGCATATGCCCGGGGCGGGGTCCACCCCCCGGGGTTCCGGAAAACCACTCCCTCCTGGGTACCCGCCCCCGGCTCCGGCGGCTCCCGCGCGCCCCCGGCGATGCCCCCGTGCGCCCCGCACGCCGGGTCGGTGCCCCTCCCCGCGCGCGGCCCGTCCCGGGGGTCGCGCCCGACCCCGTAACCCCTGCCCCCAGCGGGAGTTGTGCTGTGCGTGGAAGAGACCCTCGGCGTGACCGGAGCAGGCAAGATCCCCTCGCAGCAGCACGGTGAGCCGCTGCCCGACACCGCGGTGCGGTACACCGAGGACCGGCACTGGGACGTCGTCCCCGGCGTCTGGCTGGAAACAGCCGCGGGCGTGGAACGCTGCTCCTGCGGGGAGCGCGGCTGCCCCGCCCCCGGGGCCCACCCGGCGGACGAGAACTGGGCGGCGCAGGCGACCGGCAGCGCGACCGTGGCCCGCACGCTGTGGACGGAACGGCCCACCGCGGCGATCCTGCTGCCGACCGGCCGCACCTTCGACGCCATCGAGGTCCCGGAGACGGCCGGTTTCCTGGCCCTGGCCCGGATGGAGCGCATGGGCGTGACGCCGGGCCCCGTCACCCGGGCCCCCGACCGCCGCATGCGCTTCCTCGTCCTGCCGGGGGGCGCGGCGAAGGCGGGCGAGCTGGTGCGCAGGCTCGGCTGGTCCCCCCAGGCCCTGGGCCTCATTGCCCTCGGCGAGGGCGCCTGGATCGCCGCCCCACCCACCCGTGTCGGCGGCCAGGGCGCCGTCCAATGGGCCTGCCGCCCCACCCCCGCCAACCGCTGGCTCCCCGACACGGAAGAGCTGATCAGCCCGCTGGCGTACGCGTGCGGGAGGGAGAGGGCGGAAAGTTTCTGACGGGGCGGAGAGTCCGGACGGGGCGGAGAGTTTCGGACGGGGCCGGTGGGGGCGAGGCCGCGTAGGGCCGGTGGGGGGTGGGGCCGGAGGGGGCGAGGCGTGGGGGGCGCGCTACGGGCCAACGGACGCCGCCGGAGCGCGACAACCGACTTCGAATTCAACTTCACCGAGCGGCCCGGACCGACGCTGGTTCCCCTCCGGACCAGTCCCACCCCTCCGCCCCGGCCCGTCACGCCCCGAGCCGGGAACCGCACAGCGGAGCCGCGGTCGCGACGATCCGCGCCGCAGCGGCCGCGTGCGGGCCCCCGCAGGAAGCCCACGACGGTCGAGCGGGTGGCCCGGCGGCCCGGTGGCCGGACCCGGGCTCTCCGCGCCCCGGTACGGCCACCGGCGGATACCGCTCAGGAGGTCAGTGCGCCGGCCAGGAAGGGTTCGACCGCCTCGCGCCATGCCTCCTGTCGTTCGTAGTGGGCCAGGTGGCCCGCTCCTCTCAGCTCCGCGTACTGGCCGCGCGGCAGCACGCGGACCATCTCCTGTGCCTCGGCGCGGCCCAACTCCCCCGCCGTTCCTCGCAGCACCAGCGTCGGGCACGCCACCTGGGCCAGCTCGTCCCAGTGCGAGTCGTGCACCCACGCCTCCCGTGAAGCGATCATGTGCTCCGGTTCGAAGACGGGTCGCCAGCCGTCCCCCGCCCGTTCCATGACCTCCGTGTAGTAGGCCCCCCGCGCCGCGTTGGACCGCTCCAGCCACGGGTCGCGCTCGGCGAACCATTTCTCCGCCTCGGCGAGCGAGGCGAAGGGCAGCGGCCAGCCGCGCAGCCAGTCCACCCACTCCCGCTGCGCCGCGATACCCAGCGCCGACGCCCGCATGTCCGAGATGACGAGCGCCCGCACCGACTCCGGGTGCTGCGCCGCGAACTGCCAGGCCGTCAGCGCGCCCAGCCCGTGCCCTATCAGCACGGCGGGACCGAGCTCCAGAGCCTCCACCACGGCGTGCACATCACCCACGTACGCCGTACGCGAGTACGCCGCGGCCGGTCGCTCGCTCGCCCCGTGACCACGCTGGTCGAGCGCGATCACGCGGTGCCGCTCCGCGAGCCAGCCCGCGCTGCCCGCCCAGTGCGAGCCCCGCCCCAGGAGCCCGTGCAGCAGGAGGACACCGGGGCGTAAGCCCCCGCTCCCCGGCACCGCCCCCTCGTACTCCCACGCCGCGAGCCGCACTCCGCCCGCCCCTGCCACATCGATCCGGCGCACCATCGTCCCCGGCACCCCCAGTCGTTCCTGTTCAACTCCCGCGCGAAGCCCCCGAACCCCGCAACACGCACGCTATCGAAACATCATTCGATTTCTGGCGGAAAACAACGGTTTTCTCCCCAAGACCCCTCGTACGAGTGACAGCCGAGGAAGGTTGACGCCCGTGGCGCGGGGGAGATCTCAGCCGAGGGGCGGGTTCCTCGCGGAACGGACCCGCCCGGGGGTGACCCTGAGAGCTCGGGGCTCCGGGTCAGTGCAGGGGGGACCGGGTCCCGGCGCCGCACGGCGCCGGGACCCGGCGCGCACGCGGAGCCTCCCCGATGAGCCACCGCCGCCCTCGACCGTCCCATCGCGTCAGACTGACACGCCCAGCCGGTCAGCGCTGCCCATCCGGCCCAGAAAAAACCAAAAACGGGAACACTCGCCGCACTCCGGACGCCACCGATCCGCTTCCCCTCCACGCAAACCGACGCGAACCGGGAGGACTCGCACCCGGTCCCACGCCGGACGGGGAAGGATTCCGGCCACCCGGCCGCATCACCACCGGCCGGCCGTCCGACCGACGCGGATCACCGCTCCCGGCACGCGACGACAGCCTTCGGCCCGGTACGCAGCGGCACACCTCCGGCCCGCCCACCCGCCGCCACGGCGCCGCCGCGCCAGGGCCCCGGCCCGGTCCCGTACCGGG
>NZ_JAAGLR010000761.1 GCF_010548245.1 Streptomyces sp. SID11385 | reverse complement strand
GTCGGCGCGAGCTCGCCGAGCAGCCCGGCCGCCGCGTCGTCGTCCCGTGTCACCAGCGGGTGCTGGAGCGCCCCGACGAGCCGCGCCTGCGTGTCCAGGATTCCGGCGGCGGCAGGGGCGAGTCCCCGCAGGCAGCCGGCCGCGTCCGCGCGCCGCCGCGCTCCGACCCGTACTCCGAAGTGGACGAGCAGCGCCCGGTCGTCCTCGGGCAGTTCCCCCGCCCGCAGTCGGGCCGCGAGCGCCCGTACGCCCTCGGCCCCGCCGAGCGTGCCCGGGGGCACCGGGAGGTCCGCGCGCCCGGCGGCCCATCGCGCCGCCTCGGGGAGCAGCGCCCGCAGCGCGGCGTCCGGGTCCGGGCGACCGGTGAAGCGGTGGCGCATCACGTACCGCTCCTCGGTGTACGGCACGGTCTCGGCCGCCCACGCGGCGAGGAAGGCGGGCGCGGGAAGCGTCGCCCAGGGGTGGCCGTGCGGGTCGTGGAAGGTCACGAGGCCGTCCGCGTCCAGGTCCAGGGCGACGACGTAGTGGTCGCCGCCGTCCGTGGACGGGGTGCCGGGCTGGTGGAGCAGCAATCCCATGTCCACGGGGCCGACGAGGACCGGCCCTTCGGCGAGCGCGGTTCGCAGCCGCCGCAGCGCCTCGTCCGGGCCGCCGCCCGCCGTGCGCGCGCACGAGACGCCGAGCAGCCGCAGCGCGGCGTCGATGCCCTGCTCGGGGTCCCAGCCGAGCGCGTCGAAGAAGGGGCGACGGCCGCCGATCCACTGGAAGCCGAAGGCCGAGCCGGTCAGGGTCTCGACGAGCGCGGGCGAGGGGGCGCCGGGCCCCAGGAGCGTGACGAGGGAGTTCGCGTAGCAGTACGGGCCTGAACCGAGGTAGGGCGTGGGCACGGGGTCCTCCGGGACGTGGGCGCTGGTCTGTCGCCACCGAGCCGACCGGCTGACACCGTGTGAGGGTCAAGCCCGTGCCTCACGCCTCCTTCGGGCGGGGCCGCCAAGGCCAGCGGCGGCGCGCGACCACGCCCTCCGGGTCGTACACGTACCGCCAGCCGCGCGGCATGCCGAGCTTGCTGCCCGGGCGCAGCAGCGGCTCGCGGTTGTAGACGAGCAGGGTCTCCCCGGCGGGGCCCGGGACGGGGACCTTGTACTGCTGGGGCGGCTGCCCGGTGGGGCCGGTCAGTACCGGCAGGGTGCGGCCGTCCAGCGGGCCGCCCACGAACACGACGTTCTCGGTCTTCACGCGTCCAGTGTCACCGAGCGGCGGGCGCCCCGCCCGCCCCGTGCCCGCACGCCGCCCGCCCCGGTCCCCGTACGCCGCTGCTCAGGCCAGCAGCCCCGAGGAGCGCCACAGCCGCCGTCCCACGCCCTCCATCAGCCCGATGTCGTCCAGGAAGTCCGTCAGCCGCTTCGCGCCGTTCTGCATGACCTCGCGGCGGTGCGCGCTCGCCTTCACCTGCCGCAGCGCCTCGCGCTTGTCGAGGCCCGCGTTCGTGTAGACGTCCGGGTTGACGAAGGCGACGGAGAAGATCCGCGCCGCCTCACCGGCCGAGAGCCGCGTGAGGTGCCGCTCCCACTTCGGCGCCGTCACCATCTGCCGCCGCAGCTCCTCGCGCGCGTAGCGCACGTGCCGCGCCTCCTCGATGACGTGGATACGGGTCACGCCGCGCACGAGCGGCTGCACGCGCTCGTCGGGGAAGGTGAGCCGCTGCATCCAGTCGAGGATCTCCTCGCCGAGCAGCGTGCACGCGAACGAGCCCGGCGTCGTCGAGATCGTCTTGAGGACGCGCCCCATGTTGTGGTTGAAGCGCGTGACCGGGTACGGGTCCACGCCGCCGGTCTTCACCAGCCGCGCGAACATCATCGAGTGCCGGCACTCGTCGGCGATCTCGGTGAGCGCGTACCGCGTGTGGGCGCTCGTGATGTCCTTGTCGTAGATGTGCCGCACGAGCAGCTGCATGAGGATGATCTCGAACCACACGCCGAGCGAGGCGAGCGAGGCCGCCTCGTGCATCGAGAGCGTGATGCGCTGCTCCTCGCTCATCCGCTCCCACATGGGCGTCCCGTAGAGCGAGACCAGCTCCGGGGGCCAGAACCACTTCCCCGGCTCGAACGGCGCGTCCCAGTCCAGCTCCTTGTCCGGGTCGAAGGAGTGCTTGGCCGAGGACTCGAGCAGCCGCTCGGCCACCGATTCCCTGTTCTTGAGCGTCCCCAGCGCGTCACGGAGGAGCTCGAAGTCCGTCACCGTCGCCATGTCCTGCCACCCTCGTTCTCCGTCGTGCCGGCTCCGGCCGCGTTACCGGCGGTCACACCACTATGAGACTCCGTGTCAGTAAGGGCGTCAATCCCCTTGCCGGAACTTTGCGTTGGGGCGCGCGGCGGGGGACAGGTGTCCCGGTGGCCGCGCGCATCGCCTACCGTTTGGCCATGTCCACGCCTCCGCCGCCGCAGCACCCGTACGGAGATCCCTCCGGAGATCCCCACGGAACCCCCTACGGCGAGCCGCCCGCGCAGCCCCCGTACCCCTACGAGCAGCAGCCCTACCCGCAGGAGGGCGCGGGCTACGGCTACCCGGCCCAGGACCCGTACGGGAGCGGGCAGCCGCAACAGCCCTACGGGGAACAGGGTTACGGGGGACAGGCGTACGGGGGGCAGGCGCCCTACGGGGACCCGTACGGGGAGCAGGCGCCCGCGCCGTACGGCGAGCAGCCCTACGCCGGTCCCGACGCCTACGGGAACTGGCCCCAGACGCCGCAACCCGGCTACGGCACCCCGGAGCAGGCCCCGCGACCCGCCCCGTACGGAACCCCCTACGGCACACCCGAGGCCCCGGCCCCCGCGCAGGAGGCGCCGGGCCCGCAGGCCCAGGCGCAGCAGCAGCCGTCCGCCCAGCCCCCGGCCCCGGGGCCGTCGGTTCCCCAGCCGCCCTCCTCCCCGGGCGCGGAGCCCTCGTACGGAAGCGCCTACGACTCCCTGTACGGCCCCGGCGCGACGCCCGGCGCCGCCGCGGCCGCCGTGCCCGCCTTCGGCGACTCCGCCCCGGAGCCCCCGCGCACGTCGAAGCGCAAGCTGTTCCTCGGCATCGGCGCGGGCGTCGTCGTGCTCGCCGTGGCCGGCGCGGTGTTCGCCACCCGGGGCGGTGGCGGCGGCTCCGACCCGGACGCGGGCTTCCCGCAGGTCCACCAGCGCCTCGTACCCCCCGCGGCCCTCCTCGACGGCTCCTACACGCGCGACCAGGACCTCTCGCGGAACGAGGGCGCGAAGATCAACACCCAGGCGCGCGGCGCCCGCGACGTGCACGACGCCTCGGCCGTCGTCGTCACGTACGTCGGCAAACCGGAGGACGGCGGGGGCGGTTCGCTCGTCGTCTCGGGCTTCAACGGCCGCATCCGCGAGCCCGGCGACACGCGCGCCGCGATGCTCAAGGGCGCGGCGGGCGCGAAGGGCGCCAAGCTGCTCGCGCCCGCGAAGAGCTTCGGCGGCGGCGCGACGTCGAAGACGGGCGTGAGCTGCCAGACCATGTCCACGACGCAGGGCTCCGTCACCGTCGTCTTCCCCATGTGCGCCTGGGCCGACGACAACACGGCGGCGACGGTCGCCGAGATCACCCCGAAGAGCGTCGCGGCGAAGGCGGCCGACATCGACCTCGCTGCGGCGGCGAAGCGCGTGGCGCAGGTGCGTGCGGACATGACGAAGCCGTACTGCCCGGGCGACAAGGGCGAGTGCTGAGCGGGGCATGTGCTGAGTGGCGGGGGAGGGGCGGGGCGCGGGCGGCGCTGAGCCCGGCGGAGAGCGCGTGCGCTGCACCGGGGCGGGGGAGAGGGCGCCCCCGGGCCGTCAGCGCTTCCCCGCCTTCTTCCCCTCCCCTTCCCCCACCACCGCCGCCATCACCGCGCGCGCGATCGGGGCCGCGTTCCCGCCCCCGCTGATCTCCCCCCGGTCCGCCGAGGCGTCCTCGACCACGACCGCCACGGCGACCTGCGGCGAGGGTTCGTCGCGCCCCTGCGCCCACGAGACGAACCACGCGTACGGGGTCCCCTCGTTGCCGACCCCGTGCTGCGCGGTCCCCGTCTTGCCGCCCACCGTCGCCCCCTCGATGGCCGCGCGCCGCCCGGTGCCCTTCTCGACCGCGTCCACCATCAGTTCCCGCAGCCGCGCCGCCGTCGAGGGGGACATGGCCTGCCGCAGCGTGCGCGAGGGCGGCGCGTCCACGAGGCGCCCGCCGTGCGTCGTGGTGCGCTCCACCAGTCGCGGGCGCGGCACCGAGCCGCCGGAGGCGACGGCCGAGGCGACCAGCGCCATCTGGAGCGGCGTGGCGCGCGTGTCGTACTGGCCGATCGAGGAGAGCGCGAGCTGCGCCTTGTCGAGCCGGCTCCCGAAGACGGAGCGCACGACGGGCGAGGGGATGCCCGGGCCCGCCTCGTCGAAGCCGAAGCGCCCGGCCGCGCGCACCATCTCCTCCAGCCCGGTCCGTACCCCGAGCGCCGCGAACACCGTGTTGCACGACCACCGGAAGGCGTACCGCAGACTCGCGTCCCCGCACCCCTCCACCTCGTTCGCGAGCCGCGTGTCGCTCCCCGGCAGCCGGTACGGATCGGGCGCCTCCGTCGCGTCGTCCACGTCCCGCACCGTGCCCGAGTCGAGCGCCGCCGCCGCCGTCACGATCTTGAACGTCGAGCCGGGCGGATAGGTCTGCCGCAGCGCCCGGTTGAGCAGCGGCTGCGCCGGATCGGCCGTCAGGCGCGCCCAGGTGGCCGTCACGGCGCGGCTCGTGCCCGAGAGCGCGCCGGGGTCGTACGAGGGCGAGCTGACCAGCGCGAGGACGCGGCCCGTGGACGGGTCGAGCGCCGCGACGGCGCCCGTGCGGCCCGCGAGCCCCTCGTACGCGGCGCGCTGCGCCTTCGCGTCGATCGTCGTGGCGACGTTCCCGCCCCGGGACCGCGCGCGCACGAGGTCGTCCCACAGCGGGAAGGCGCTCAGGCCGGGGTCGCTGCCGGTCAGGAGTCCGTCCTCGGCGCGTTCCAGGAGCGTGCTCCCGTACACCTGCGAGGCGAAGCCCGTCACGGGCGCGTACAGCGGCCCTTCGGTGTACGTGCGCTCGTACCGCAGTTGCTCGTGCGTGTCCCGCGAGCCCGTCACCGCCCTCCCGCCGACGAGGATGTCACCGCGCGGACGGTCCCAACGGGCGATCGCCGCCCGGCGGTTGGCGGGGTTGTCGGTGTAGGCGGAGGCGCGCACGAGCTGGACGCGGATGGCGTTGAGCACGAGGGCGACCAGCAGCAGGAGGCAGAAGAAGGCGGCGCGCCGCTGATAGCGGCTCACGCCCCGCCCCGTACGTCCCCGGGACGCGCCCCGCCCGCGGCGCGTACGTCCTCCGGGCGCGCCCCGCCGGTGTCGCGGACGTCCCCGACGCGCGCCGCCCGGTCGCTCATGAGCAGCAGCAGCGCCACGATGACCCAGTTCGTGACGACCGAGGAGCCGCCCTGCGCGAGGAAGGGCATCGCCATGCCCGTGAGCGGGATGAGCCCCGTCACGCCGCCCGCGATCACGAAGACCTGGAGCGCGACGATCGCGGCGAGCCCGGTGGCGAGCAGCCGCCCGAAGGCGTCGGGGAGTTCCAGGCCCGTACGGAAGCCGCGCGCGACGAGCAGCGCGTAGAGGAGGAAGAGCGCCGTGAGGCCCGCGAGGCCCAGTTCCTCGCCCGCCGTCGCGAGGATGAAGTCGGACTTCGTCGCGAAGCCGATGAGGACCGAGTGCCCCGCGCCCAGCCCGGTGCCCGTGAAGCCCCCGGCGGCGAAGGCGAAGAGGGACTGCGCGAGCTGGCCCGGTCCCTCGCCCGCGTCGATCGAGGCGAAGGGGTGCAGCCAGTCCTCGACGCGCTGGTGCACGTGCGGCTCCAGGGACCCCACCGCCCACGCCCCGAGCGCGGCCAGGACGAGCCCGGCGGCGATCCAGCCCGTGCGTCCCGTCGCGACGTACAGCAGCACGACGAAGAGCCCGAAGAAGAGCAGCGAGGTCCCGAGGTCGCGCTCCAGGACGAGGACGCCGACGCTCAGCAGCCACACCATCAGGACCGGCCCGATCACGCGTGCGCTCGGCAGCCGCGTCCACAGCAGCCTGCGGCCGGTGTGGCGCAGCGCCTCGCGGTTCGCGGCGAGGTAGCTCGCGAAGAAGACGGCGAGCAGTACCTTCGCGAACTCGCCCGGCTGGAGCGAGAAGTCCCCGAACCGCAGCCAGATCCGTGCCCCGTTCACGGCGGGGAAGAAGATCGGCACGATCATCAGGACGAGCGCTGCGACCATCGCGAGATAGGCGAAGCGCTGGAGGAGGCGGTAGTCGGGCAGCAGCGCCACGACGGCGAGGAAGAGCGCGAAACCCGTCATCGACCACACGAGTTGCGCGGGCGCCGCGCGGTCGCCCGGGGTCTGGAGGTCAAGGCGGTAGATGAGGACGAGCCCGATGCCGTTGAGCAGCACGCCGATCGGCAGCGGGAGCGGATCGGCGTACGGGGCGCGGAGGCGGACGACGAGGTGCGCGAGGAGCGCGAGGCCCGCGAGCACCGCGAGATTGCGCAGCGCGTCGGGCGGCACGCGGTCCTCGCGCGTGAGTCCCACCGCGACGTACCCGAGCAGCACGAGCCCCACGGCGAGGACGAGCAGCCCCAGCTCGACCCCCCGCCGGCGGACCGGCGGCACGGCGCGCGCCGGGAGGCCCGCCGCCGCGTCGGCCGTCCTGGTTCCGGTCATGCCGGGAACGTAGCAAGCGGGGTACGGAATGTCCCGTTATGCGAGGTGGAGTCGGCGGGGACCCGGACGCGTTCGGGGGGCTCAGCAGGTGCGCGGGACGCCCTCGGTCGCGATCGACCTGCTCGGCGTCGCGACCCAGGTCCCGTCCGTCAGGAGGTACCAGCGGTCCTCGCCGCGCACGCGTTCGCCGAGCATGGCGCAGTGGATCGCGACGCTGTCGCCGTACGGGCGCCGCCCGACCTCGGTCCCCGCGCGGCGCGGGGAGTCGCGCAGCGTCAGGCCCTCGCGGGCGACGACACGGCCGTGCGCGCTGGCGGGCGTCTCGCCGAAGGCGGCGCGGGGGCCGGCGTCGGC
>NZ_JAAGLR010000730.1 GCF_010548245.1 Streptomyces sp. SID11385 | reverse complement strand
CGTCCCGCCGCCGCCTCGGCGAAGGCGCGGCGCTGGAGCGCGCCGAGCGGGTCGGGGCCGCCCTCGCGCGCCGCCATCGCGGGCCCCACGGTCCGCTCGTACGACTGCGCACGCGCCCTCAACTCGGCCTTGTCCGGAACGAATCCGGGCCCGGTCGCCTCGGCTCCCAGGCTCGACCAGCCGTGGACGAGGTACCGGCCGCCGTCCGCGAGGAGCCCGTACGCCTCGCGCGCCACCTCGCCGCCGACGCCGTCGAACACGACCGTCACGGGCCGCTCGGAGCCGAGCGCTTCGCGGACGCGGGCGGGCCAGTCGGGGCGGGTGTAGTCGACGGCGTGCGCGGCGCCGTTCTCCCGTACGAGACGGGTCTTCGCCGGGCCGCCCGCGAGGCCGACGACCGTCGCGCCCGCGCCGCTCGCGTACTGCGTGAGGAGGATGCCGAGTCCTCCTGCGGCGGCGGGGACGAGGACGGTGTCCGCCGCCGAGAGGGAGGCGAAGTTGAGGATGCCGAGCGCGGTGCGGCCCGTGCCGACGAGGGCGACGGCGGCGGCGAGGCCGAGCCCGTCCGGCACGGGCAGGAGGTTCGCGGCGGGGACGAGGGCGCGCGTGGCGTAGCCGCCGGGGGCGTTGCCGAGGTGCGCGGCGACCCGCGTTCCGCGCAGCGCCGGGTCCGTCCCTTCGCCGAGTCCGCTCACGACCCCGGCCACCTCGCGGCCGGGCACGGTGGGCAGCTTCGGGAGCGGACCCCCCGCACCGGCACGCAGCCGCGTGTCCACGAGGTGCACCCCGGCGGCCCGCACGTCGACCACGACCTCACCGGGCCCGGGCACGGGATCGGGCACCTCCTCGGGGACGAGGACGTCGGGCGGACCGAAGCGGCGCATACGGACGGCGAGCATGACGGGTGACTCCTCGTGCGGGGGATGGGCCGGTGTTTGGCCTCAACAGCGCTCGGGAGCGGGGTATTTCGCGTCGCGGTTGTCCCGGAACCTAGCGCATGTCCGCAGATGGTGCGTTGGCGCGGAGACGGTCGCCACCCGGACGAGTGAGACGATTTTCGGGTTCGGCGGAGTTATCCACAGATTGGGGGGATTGGTGTGGGTGGGGGCGGGAGGTGCGGAAGGATTGGTACTGGGGTCGCCCCCCTGGGAGGGCGGGGGCTGCCCGAAAACGGCGTCGCGGGCCACCTCCCCACCCCCCGCCAGACCCGTAAGGCCCTACCCCACCCCCCGCCAGACCCGTACGGCCCCCCGCCCCCCCCCGCCAGACCCGGACGACCTTCCCCCACCCCCTGTCAGACCCGTACGGCACAGTGACCCCATGACCTCACGCTCCACCCGTCGTCCCTCCTCCGCCGCCTCCCGTCCCGCGCGGCGGACGCCCGCCGTCCGGGCGCCGCGCAGGCCGGAGTTGCGGTTGCCCGCGCTCGTCGAGCCGCCCGGCTGGGGGCTCGTGCCGGACGGGGACTACGACGGCGTCGAGTGGAACGGGGACGCGCTCGACGAAGGGGACGGGGGCGGCGCCTCGTTCCTCGACTGCCTGCTGCGCGATTGCGGCCTCGGGGGCACGCGGCTGACACGCGCGCGGTTCGTGGACTCGCGCCTGGAAGCGGTACGGGGCGTGGGGACGCAACTCGCGGAGGCCACGCTGCGCGACGTCGAGGTGATCGACGCGCGGCTCGGCGGGACGCAGGCGCACGGGGCCGTGCTCGAACGGGTCGTCGTGCGCGGCGGGAAGCTCGACTACCTCAACCTGCGCGGCGCGAAGCTCAAGGACGTCGTCTTCGAGGCGTGCGTACTCGTCGAGCCGGACTTCGGCGGGGCGAGCCTGGAGCGGGTCGCCTTCGTGGACTGCGTCGTGAAGGGCGCGGACCTCAACAAGGTCACGCTCAAGGACGTGGACCTGCGCCGGGCCGCCGAACTGGGCGTCGCCTCCGGGATCGGCGGCCTGCGCGGCGCGGCGATCAGCCCGGACCAGCTCATCGACCTCGCGCCGGCGCTCGCGGCCGAGCTGGGTATGCGGGTCCTGGACCTGGGGGAGTGACGGGTCCTGGACCTGGGGAGTGAGGGGTCAGGACACGCGAGGGAAGCGGGCGCGCAGGTCCCACACCAGGGGGTTCTCGTCCAGTTCCTCGTGCATCTCGGTGAGGTCGGCGAGCAGGTCGTGGAGGAAGTCGCGGGCCTCCCGGCGCAGTTCGGCGTGCGCGAAGCTCAAGGGGCGCTCGCTCTCCGGGCGCCACTCGGCCTCGATGTCGACCCAGCCGAAGCGGCGCGCGAAGAGCAGCCGGTCCGCCGACTCGGTGAAGTCCAGCTCCGCGTACTGCGGCCTGCTCGCCCTGCTCCCCATCGGGTCCTGGTCGAGCAGCTCGGCGATATCGCACAGCGCCCACGCGAAATCGAGCACCGGCACCCACCCCCAGGCCGTCGCCAGCTCCCGGTCCTCCTCCGTGTCCGCGAGGTACACGTCCCCGAGAAACAGGTCGTGCCGCAGTGCGTACCGGTCGGCACGCCGGTAGTCCGTTTGCGGCGAATCCGGATGGCGGCGGGAGAGGGCGTAGCCGATGTCGAGCACGGGGGAATGGTGTCACGGGGCGGGCGGGGCAGGCGGGGGCGGGCCTCGCGACGGGGCGGGCGGGCGGCCGGCGCGGGGG
>NZ_JAAGLR010000703.1 GCF_010548245.1 Streptomyces sp. SID11385 | reverse complement strand
CCCGCGCGGCAGCGGCTCGCGCGGCGGCGCCAAGCCCGGCGCCGCCTCCCGCGACTTCGCCGCGCCCGAGCCCCGTACCCCCGCGCTCCCGCCCGTCGCGGCCTTCGAGGACCTCGACATGCCCGAGGCGCTCCTGAAGACCCTCGCCGCGCAGGGCGTCACGACGCCCTTCCCGATCCAGGCCGCGACCCTCCCGAACTCCCTCGCGGGCCGCGACATCCTCGGCCGCGGCCGCACCGGCTCGGGCAAGACCCTCGCCTTCGGCCTCGCGCTCCTCGCCCGTACGGCAGGGCGCCGCGCCCAGCCCCGGTCCCCGCTCGGCCTCGTCCTCGTGCCCACGCGCGAACTCGCCCAGCAGGTCACCGACGCCCTCACCCCCTACGCCACCGCGGTGAACCTGCGCCTGACGACCGTCGTCGGCGGCCTCTCGCTCACCAAGCAGGCGAACGCCCTGCGGCGCGGCGCGGAACTCCTCGTCGCGACCCCCGGGCGCCTCAAGGACCTCATCGACCGCGGCGACTGCACCCTCCAGGACGTGCGCACCACCGTCCTCGACGAGGCCGACCAGATGGCCGACATGGGCTTCCTGCCCCAGGTCACCCGGCTGCTCAACCAGGTCGAGCCCGAGGGCCAGACGATGCTGTTCTCGGCGACGCTCGACGCCAACGTCGACCGCCTCGTCCGCGACTTCCTCGACGACCCGGTCGTCCACTCCGTCGACCCCTCGGCGGGCGCCGTCACGACGATGGAGCACCACCTCCTCTACGTCGCCGACGCGACCGTCAAGCGCGCCGTCACGCACCACATCGCCGCCCGCGAGGGCCGCCTCATCATGTTCGTCGACACCAAGCACGGCGCCGACCGGCTCGCCAAGCGCCTCCTCGCCGACGGCGTCCCCGCCGCCGCCCTGCACGGCGGACGCAGCCAGCCCCAGCGCACCCGCACCCTCGACCAGTTCAAGAACGGGCAGGTCACCGCGCTCGTCGCGACCAACGTCGCCGCGCGCGGCATCCACATCGACGCGCTCGACCTCGTCGTCAACGTCGACCCGCCCGTCGACCACAAGGACTACCTCCACCGCGGCGGTCGCACCGCCCGCGCCGGCGAGTCGGGCAGCGTCGTCACGCTCGTCCTGCCCGAGCAGAAGCGCGACACGCAGCGCCTCTTCTCGGCGGCCGGCATCCGCCCGCAGACCGCGAACGTCACCGCGAGCGACCCCGAACTCGCCCGCGTCACCGGCGCCCGCGAGCCCTCCGGTGTCCCCGTGACCCTGGCCCTGCCCGTCAGCGCCACCCCGCCCGCCCAGCGCGGCGGCGGCAGCGGCGGCACCCGCACCGGCTCCGG
>NZ_JAAGLR010000667.1 GCF_010548245.1 Streptomyces sp. SID11385 | reverse complement strand
GGCGCTGGGCGGGCGGGCGCCGGGCGGGCGGGCGCACCTGCTGGGGCACTCGCTCGGGGGGCTCATCGCGCGCGCCGCCGTGATCGCCGAGCCCGCCCTTTTCGCGAGCCTCACGATCATGTCCGCCGGGCCCGCCGCGACCTCGCAGGGGCAGATCGAGAAGCTCGCGCTGCTCTCGCAGGCGCTCGGCGCGATGGAGAAGGGCGCGGTGTGGGAGGCGATGGCGGCGCTGGAGTCCCCCGCGGCCGCCGAGGCCGCCGCCCGCCCGGTCACCGAGCGGGACCTGCGGCTGCGGGAGCGGTGGCTCCGTACCCGTACCGTGCAACTCCTCACCACGGGAAAGCAGTTGGCGACCGAGCCGGACCGGGTCGCCGAGCTGGCCGCGAGCGGGGTCCCGGTGCATGTCGTGTCCGGCGAGAGCGACGACACGTGGCCGGTGGAGTGGCTGGACGCGATGGCGCTGCGGCTCGGGGCGCCCCGGACCCGTGTCGCGGGAGCGGGCCACTCCCCCAACACGGACCGCCCGAAGGAGACGGCCGAGGCGCTGCTCGCCTTCTGGGACGCGCACCCGGCGGCGTGAGGCCCCCGGCCGCCCGGCCTCTCAGCCCCCGTCTCAGCCCCCCGTCTCAGCCCCACGCCCCCGCTTCCGGCCCGCTGTCCGTCGTCGGGAAGAGGGTCCGCACGTGTTCCCAGAAGCCGTCGCGCAGGGCGCGGCGCAGGTCGGGCTGGGCGCGCAGGGAGTACTGGAGGAGCGCTTCGGCCTCGATGAGGAGGTCCTGGTCGACCGGGCCCGGCAGGTAGGGGCCGGGAAGGAGTGCGGCGAGGGATTCGGGGCCCTTGGTGCTGTACCAGGTGGCGGCGACGCGCTTGCCGACGAAGTGGACGTCGTCCCAGGTGGGGCGGGGCACGACGGCGTCGTCGAAGGTGACGACGGTGCGGCGGGTCACGTACGGCTTGAGGAAGGCGAGGTCGAGGGTGCGCTGCGTGTCGACCTCCCACAGGAGCGGGTCGGCCTGGTTGCGCAGGCCCTCGGGGGCCTCGATGCCCCACAGGTGGACGCGCGCGCCGAAGTCCTGCGCGGCCTCGACGGCGGGGACGAGGTCCTCGTCGCCGCCGAGGAGGACGGCGTCGCCGATGGCGCGGTGGCGGGCGAGGGATTCGAGGTCGCCGCGGATGAGGGAGTCCACGCCCTTCTGCTGGTTGTTCGCGTTGAGGTTGCCGAGCCGGACCTTGACGTCGGGAAGCTCGGCGATGGACTGCTGTTCGGCGGTGTGGATACGGCGCCGGGCGCCGTCGTACCAGTAGACGCGCAGGAGCCTGCTGTGCGGGAAGACGTGGCTCGCGCAGTCGACGAGCGCGTCGATCAGGCCCTGGGCGTCGAGTTCGAATCCCTTGCGGTCCTCCGAACCCGTGACGAGCCGGCCCGCCGCCGCGTAGAGGTACCCGGCGTCGACGAAGATCGCGTGCGTCGCGGCTCCGGCGAGTTCCCCCGCGATCTGGGCGAGGAGCCGGTCGATGCGGTCGAGTCGGGTACCGGTGTCCACGGATTCCTGGTTCATAGGGGGCTCATTGTCCCGATCGGCGCGGGGCGCGCACAACCGCGCGGGGTGGTGCGCAGGTGTGCGGCGGGAGCGAGGGGGAGCGGGCGGTCCCTCGCCTGTCAAGTATTTAGGACGGCGAATGTTTTCCTTAGCCAAGGGAATGTTTGCTCAGGGCAACTCGTTGTACCCATTCGGAGCGGGGGTATCCGAGTCTCGCAATCCACTCGTAACGGACGGGCAACGTCCTGTGCCGGATACGAGGGCGAGACTGGGGTCCAGACCCTCGCATCACAGTTCTCCTTTGGAGGATCACCCGGACGAAGGGAGAAGCCCCATGCGCTTCGAGATCATGCGCCTCGACGACGTGACCGGTTCCGCAGTGGACAGCACGATCGTGGACGCGGCCTCCGTCAAGCGGATCGTTCAGCAGGCGGCCGAGATCGGTCAGCGGCTCTACATCCGCCCGGCAGAGGCTCCGGCTTCGTAACGCCGTTTCCGCGACGGCCTCCGCACGGCCGCCGCGTTGTTGATGACGACTCAGGGCCCCCGCCCGGCACACGCCGGACGGGGGCCCTCGTGCGTGCGGGACGCCCCTGCGGGACGGCTCACGCGCCCTTGACGACCTGCGTGATCCCGTTGATGACCTGCTGGACCGCGATCGCGGAGAGCATCACCCCGGCGAGGCGGGTCACGAGCACGACACCGCCGTCCTTGATGACGCGGACGATGCCGAGCGAGTACCGCATCGTCGCCCACAGCACGAGGTGCATCGCGAGGATCGCGACCCACACGGCGGCCTGCCCGCTCGCCGAGTCGGCGTGCTGCACGGCGAGGATGACCTGCACGATCGCGCCCGGCCCCGCGAGCAGCGGCATCCCGAGCGGGACGAGGGCGACGTTGACGTCCTTGGTCTGCTGGGGCTCGTCCGTCTTGCCGGTGAGCAGGTCGAGGGCGATGAGCAGCAGGAGCAGCCCGCCGGAGATCATCAGCGCGGGGATCGAGACGTGCAGGTAGTCGAGGATCTGCTGACCGAGGAGGCCGAAGACGACGATGACGCCGAAGGCGACGCACACCGCCTGGAAGGCCATGCGGCGCTGTTTCGCGGCGGGGCGCCCGGCGGTCAGCGCGAGGAAGATCGGCGCGATCCCGACCGGGTCCATGATCACGAAGAGGGTCAGGAAGAGCGAGCCGAAGACGGCGAAGTCGAACACGTGGGGCCTTGCGGGAGGTTCCCCGGCGCGCTGCGGGCACGGCGGGGGCGGTGTACGGGGAGGGGCGGCGTGCGAGGGGCGCGTACCGGCACCCTGAACCATGACGAAGCGCACGCCCCGCGACGCGCCGCCGCGCCCGGCCCCGGTACGGGGTGGCGTGGCGGCGCGCG
>NZ_JAAGLR010000634.1 GCF_010548245.1 Streptomyces sp. SID11385 | reverse complement strand
GGCGCGGCGGCGCGGCGCGAGCGCGGTCGTGGGGTGAGGGGGGCCGCCGCCCCTGGCGTGGGGCGGCGGGTGGCGAGGGCGCGGTACTCGGGCCCCGGTCCGGACGGCGATTTCCCGGCCGGGGCCGGGGAGGAATCGGAACGGGAGGTCCGGGTACGTGCCGGAGCCGTGTGGTCTCGCGGGGTGCACGGCGGTGGCCCCTGCCGCGTACGGGAGGCGGGCGGCCTCCCGCGCGGCCGGTGCCGCTCGGGGAATGCGCGTGGCCGGGGCCCGGGAGCCTCAGCGCACCAGCCCCCAGCGGAAGCCCAGGGCCACGGCGTGCGCGCGGTCGGAGGCTCCGAGCTTCTTGAAGAGCCGCCGGGCGTGGGTCTTGACCGTGTCCTCGGAGAGAAAGAGCTCGCGCCCGATCTCGGCGTTGGAACGGCCGTGGCTCATGCCTTCGAGGACCTGGATCTCACGCGCCGTGAGCGTCGGCGCCGCGCCCATCTCGGCCGAGCGCAGCCGGCGTGGCGCGAGCCGCCACGTGGGATCGGCGAGCGCCTGGGTGACGGTCGCCCGCAGTTCGGCGCGCGAGGCGTCCTTGTGCAGATAACCGCGCGCCCCGGCGGCGACCGCGAGCGCGACGCCGTCGAGATCCTCGGCGACCGTGAGCATGATGATCCGGGCGCCGGGATCGGCGGAGAGCAGCCTCCGCACCGTCTCCACCCCCCCGAGCCCCGGCATGCGCACGTCCATGAGGATCAGGTCGGAACGGTCGGCACCCCAGCGGCGGAGGACTTCCTCGCCGTTGGCCGCCGTGGTCACCCGCTCGACGCCGGGCACGGTCGCGACCGCACGGCGGAGCGCCTCCCGGGCGAGCGGGGAGTCGTCACAGACGAGGACGGAAGTCATGACTGCCCCTCGCAGCTCTCGCAGCTGTTGCGCGTCACCTTGAGCCTCCAGGCTGGTACGGAATCGTCACCTGAGCGGTGGACACCCTCGGACATCTGCCCGAGCGCTTATCGCGTCAACCGCCACAGCCCTCTCAACGACGGTCACCCGAAAGAGTTACGGCCGGACTGTCGCTCTCGGCACTCTACGTGAGGGTGCCTTGTGCTCCGGGTGATCACACGCCCAGAGAGAGCCATGCCCCATTTAGCGCCTTTTGATCCCCTTTGTCAGTGTTTGCCGCTAGATTTCCCATGAGTCATATTTTCATCTTCTATGAGGGTAGATATACGGTCGGCAGCACTTCACGGCCCAGATCGCTCAGAAACGGCAAGCAAGGGGACAAGCAATGGCAGATTTCTCCCGCCTTCCCGGCCCCAACGCAGACCTGTGGGACTGGCAACTGCTCGCCGCCTGCCGTGGCGTGGACAGTTCCCTCTTCTTCCACCCGGAGGGAGAGCGGGGCGCCGCCCGCAGCGCACGGGAGGCCTCGGCGAAGGAGGTCTGCATGCGGTGCCCGGTACGGGCGGAGTGCGCGGCGCACGCGCTGGCGGTGCGGGAGCCGTACGGGGTGTGGGGAGGGCTGACCGAGGACGAGCGGGAGGAACTGATGGGGCGGGCGCGGCATCGGCTGGTCCGTACGGGGGCCTCCGGCGAGGCGGCGGAGGAGTAGGGCGCTCTCGGCGAATCGTTTCTGCTCCTGCGGGGCGGGCCTCGCGGGGCTCCGCCCCGGGCCCCGTTCCTCAAGCGCCGGAGAGGCTGATTTCCCTCGCTCCTCGCTCCAGCCGGTCCAGCGTGGCCGAGACCGTGGGGACCTGGGCCAGGTCCGGGAGGGTCAGGGCGACGATCTCGCGGCGGACCGGCGGGGCGAGGGTGAGGGTGCGGACACCTTCGGGGCGGACGGATTCGAGGGCCAGGGCCGGGAGGACGGCGACGCCGAGGCCCGCCGCGACGAGGGCGTGGACCGCCGGGTAGTCGTCCGTCGCGAAGTCGATGCGGGGCGCGAAGCCCGCCGCCGCGCACACCTCGACGAGCTGCGTACGGCAGCGGGGACAGCCCGCGATCCAGGACTCGCGCGCGAACTCGGCGATGCCGACCGGGCCGTCGCGGCCTTCGAGGCGGTGCCCCTCGGGGACGAGGCCGACGAGCCGGTCGCGGAGCAGCGGCCGTACGACGAGGCCCTCCCACTCCTGCGCGCCGTCGTCGGCGCCGGTCCCGTAGCGGAAAGCGAGCGCGATGTCGCACTCGCCGTCGCGCAGCAGTTCGACCGAGCGGGGCGGCTCCGCCTCCTCCAGCGAGACGCGCGTGCCCGGGTGGTCCCGGCGCAGCGCGGCGAGGGCGCTCGGCACGAGCGAGGAACTGCCGCTGGGGAAGGAGACGAGCCGTACCCGGCCCGCGCGCAGCCCGGCGATCGCCGCGACCTCCTCCTCGGCGGCGGTGAGTCCCGCGAGGATGCCCGAGGCGTGCCGGGAGAGCGCCTCGCCCGCCTCCGTGAGCCGCATCTCGCGGCCCGTGCGCACGAGCAGCGGTGTGCCCGCCGCGCCCTCCAGCGCCTTCATCTGCTGGCTGACGGCCGGCTGCGTGCAGCCGAGCGTGCGCGCGGCGGCGGAGAAGGAACCTGTCGTCGCGACGGCGCGCAGGACGCGCAGGTGGCGGGCCTCGATCATGGGTCCGAGGATAAGCCGCGATAAGGCAGGCTTGGGGGGCCGCCGGATTTCCCGGCAAGTGCTTTGAGTCACGTGGCGGGCGCGCGGGCCGTACGGAAAGACCGTGCCGCCGAAAACGGGCGGCGGCACACGGCCCGCCCGGCCTACCCTGCGCCGCATGGACCCCTCGAACGGCACGCCCGCGACCCCGTACGTGCTCTCCCTCAACATCGGCCGGCTCACCCCCGTGCCCCATTCCGACGCCCCCTCCGGCGGTACGGGGATCGACAAGCGGCCCGTCGCCGGGCCGCTGTGGATCAGCGCGCCCGGGCCCAAGGGGACCGGCGGGAGCGGGGTCGAGGGGGATGTCGTCGCGGACCTGCGGCACCACGGCGGGGACGACCAGGCCGTGTACGCCTTCGCGCGCGAGGACCTCGACGCCTGGGAGCGCGAGCTGGGGCGCCCGCTCGCGAACGGCGCCTTCGGCGAGAACCTGACGACCTCCGGGCTCGACGTGAGCCACGCGCTCGTCGGGGAACGCTGGCGGATCGGCGCCACCCTGCTCCTGGAGGTGACGGGCGGGCGCGTTCCCTGCCGCACCTTCGCCGGGCACGTCGGGGAGCCCCGGTGGGTGAGGCGTTTCACGGAGCGCGCCGAGACGGGCGCGTACCTGCGGGTGCTCGAAGCGGGCCCGGTACGGGCCGGGGACCCGGTCGTACGCGAATACGTGCCGGAGCACGGGGTGACGGCGGCGATGGCGTTCCGCGCGAACACGACCGAGCGCGCGCTGCTGCCGCGCCTGCTGCCCGCCGCGCGGGCGCTGCACCCCGAGGCGCTGGCCGCCGCGCGCGCGTACGTCGCGTCCCGGCAGTCCTCCTGAGCGTGCGTCAGCCGCTGGTCCGGGGGTTCGGAGGGGCCGCCCGGATCACTAGCCTTGGCGCATGACTACGGCTCTCATCACCGGTTCCACCGCGGGTATCGGCGCGGCCTTCGCGCGCAGGCTCGCCGCCGACGGGTACAGCCTCGTGCTGGTGGCGCGCGACAAGGAGCGGCTGCGCCGCCAGGCGACCGAACTGCACGACCGGCACGGCGTCGAGGCGACCGTGCTGCGCGCCGATCTCGCCACGGACGCGGGCATCGCGGCCGTCGAACGGCGCCTTGCCGACGTACGGCAGCCGGTGGACCTGCTCGTGAACAATGCGGGCTTCGGGCACAAGGGCCGTTTCCTGGACGTCCCGCTCGCCGACGAGCTGACGATGCTCAAGGTGCACTGCGAGGCGGTGCTGCGGCTGACGGTCGCGGCGGCGAAGCCGATGCGGGAGCGGGGGCGCGGCGGGATCGTCAACGTGGCGTCCGTCGCCGCCTTCCTGCCGCGCGGGACCTACGGGGCCTCGAAGGCGTGGGTCGTCCAGTTCACCCAGGGCGTGGCGCGGGACCTGGCGGGCAGCGGGGTGCGGCTGATGGCGCTGTGCCCCGGGTTCGTGCGGACCGAGTTCCACGAGCGGGCCGGGATGGGGACGGGGAACATCCCGAAGTGGATGTGGCTCGACGCGGACAAGCTCGTCACGGCGGCCCTCGCCGACCTCGCGCGCGGGCGCACCCTCTCGATCCCCGATCCGCGGTACAAGGCGCTCATGGGCGCGGCCAGGCTCGCGCCGCGCGGCCTGCTCGGCGGCATCTCCTCGCGCGCGGGCCGCAAGTACGGGCCGGCGCACGGCGAGGACGGGGCGATGGGCGAACTCCCGGACGGGGTCGCGGAGTCCGGGGACGGTATGGGGGACGCGGGCGCGGGGCCGGACCGTACGAAGAAGTCCGCGCCCAAGGTGAAGGGCGCCACCGGGGCGGAGCCCACCACCGGCCCGGAGCCCGCCGCCGAGCCGGAGCCCGCCCGCACCCCGGAGCCCGCCCCGAAGTCGAAGCCCGCCGCGAAGCCGAAGCCCGCACCCAGGACGAAGGCCGCTCCGGACTCGTCTGTAGAGTGATCGAATGATCGTTTCCCGCTCTCGGGGGGAGGCGGCGGGCGAGGGAGGGGCCGCGGTATGCGCGAAGGGGTCGGGGAGCGGCACGACCGGCTGCTGAACCTGGTGCGGGAGCGGGGCAGTGTGCGGGTCGCGGATCTCGCGGGGCTGCTCGGGGTCTCGGCGGTGACGGCGCGCAGGGACGCGGAGGCGCTCGCCTCGCGCGGGCTGCTGGACCGGGTGCACGGCGCGGTGTCGTGGCCGGA
>NZ_JAAGLR010000606.1 GCF_010548245.1 Streptomyces sp. SID11385 | reverse complement strand
GAGGCGCGGGGCCCGCGCGTCACGTATCCCCGGCAGCGGGCGCGGCGGCCCGGGCGTGCCCGTGTCGAGGGCCGCGAGGGTGCCGCCCGGGAGGGCGACGGCGACGTGCCGTGCCCGCGCGTCGGCGGTGTACGCGGTGACCCCGGGCCCGGTGAGCGGCCGTTCGGCGTCCGCCCCGGTCTCGTACAGCCACAGCAGCGCTGCCGCGTCCGTGCCGGAGGCGGAGCGCAGGAACAGGACGCGACGGCCGTCGTCCGAGACGGTGAAGGAGTGCGGACGGCCCCGGGAGAAGCGGGCGGAACGGGCGAACTGCTCGGGAAAAGCACGCAACTGTGCCCTGGTGGGAGGGGTGGGAGTCATGCGGCACTCTAGGCACACGGGGAGTGCGGCTGTCAGCCGGATACGGGCTCGGCGCTTCCGCTCGATAACCTGCCCCCCATGCTCACCGAAGCCGCCGTGACCCGCTATCTGACCCCGCTGCGCGAAGGCGGCTCCCTGCCCGGGCTCGTCGAGGCCGCGGACGGGGAGCTGTACGTACTGAAGTTCAGCGGGGCCGGGCAGGGGCGCAAGACACTCGTCGCCGAGACCGTCTGCGGGCTGCTCGCCGCGCGGCTCGGGCTGCGCGTGCCCGGCCTGCGGGCGCTCGACCTCGATCCGGTCATCGGCCTCGGCGAGCCCGACGAGCAGGTGCAGGAACTCCTCAAGGGAAGCGGCGGGCTCAATCTCGGCATGGGCTACCTGCCGGGGGCGCTCGGCTTCGACCCGCTCGCGTACGCCGTGGAGCCGCGCGAGGCCGGGCGCGTGCTGTGGTTCGACGCACTCGTCGGCAACGTCGACCGCTCCTGGCGCAACCCCAACCTCCTCGTCCACGCGGGCGAGTTGTGGCTCATCGACCACGGCGCCACGATGATCTGGCAGCACAACTGGCCCACGGCCGCCGCCTCCGCGCTGCGCCGCTACGACGCGCGTGACCACGTCCTCGCCCCCTTCGCGCCCGATCTCGCCCTCGCCGAGGCAGAGTTGGCGCCCCTCGTCACGGAGGACCTGCTCACCGGCATCCTCGCCGAGGTCCCCGACGTGTGGCTGGAGGGCGAGCGCGGCTTCGCCTCGGCCGACGAGGTGCGCCGCGCCTACGTGGACGCGCTCCTGCGGCGCGCGGAAGGGCTTCGCGGGCGCGTCGACCTGCCGGAGGAGCCCCCCGCGCCGCCCTTCGCCGCCTCGGGCTGGCGGCGGCCCGGGGAC
>NZ_JAAGLR010000578.1 GCF_010548245.1 Streptomyces sp. SID11385 | reverse complement strand
GTTCGGCGTCCCGCCAGGTGCCGGGATCGCCGAGGCTCGTGACGAGCGCGCGCAGCGCGCGGCGGTGGCGGATCAGCGAGCGGACCGGCTCGGTGAAGGCGGCGACGGTGAGCGCGCCCTCGCGCCGCAGCCGGGCCGCCCACCGCCGCCAGCCGCCCCAGCGCATCGCCCACCAGCGCAGCAGGACGAAGATCAGGACGAGCAGCCCGATGACGCCGAGCCAGCGGAAGATGGCGTCCGCGTGGGCGCGGAACCAGTCGAAGGGATCGGTGTTCCTGTTCACAGATCGCCGCCCCTCACGCGGCAGGGAGGGATCGGCGCAAGGCTTCGAGCGCGTAGTGGTTGCGGGACTTGACCGTGCCCTGGGGCACTCCGGTCACGCGCGCGGTCTCCGCGCGGCTGCGGTCCCGCAGATGGATGTGGACGAGCACCTCGCGGTGCTCGTGCGACAGGCGCGCCAGCGCCTCGTACAGCACCTGCCGGGTCGCCACGGCGTCGGCGAGTTCGGCTTCGCCGCCGTGGCGCGCGGGTTCCTCGGGGACGAGGCCGACGGGGACGGCCCGGTCGCGGCGGTGCGCGTCGATGGCGAGGTTGCGCGCGACGCGGTACAGCCACGCCTGGAGTCGCTGATCGCCCTCGGGGTCCAGCTCGTCGAGGGTCAGCCAGGCGCGCAGCATCGTCTCCTGCACGATGTCCTCGGCGCGGTGGAAGTCGCCGGAGGCGTGCAGGCGTGCGTAGCGCAGGAGCCGGGCGCGGTGCCGTTCGGCGGGGGGTGAAACGGGGTGTGCATCCGGGGGAACGTGGCCCATGGGTCTGCTCCAAAGACTCACTCAAAAGGATGAGGCGGGGGCGGTGAGGAGCGCTTCCGGAGAGGAGACTAAGTGGGCTGTACCACTTTCGGTAACGGCTCTTTAGCTTCGAAAACCGGCAAATGTGGTCGGACTTGGCTCAGAAAAAGCTCAGAACTTAATGACCACAACTGAGGCGCCGTCAATCCTTCGGCGTCCCGGTGACTCGTGTCCGCTCCCTGTCGGCCGGGGGTTCACCGACGCGCGGACGGGCGCGCGCGAGCGCGGGGCCGCGGCGTGGGCGCGGGGCCGCGCGGGCGGGGGAGGGGG
>NZ_JAAGLR010000549.1 GCF_010548245.1 Streptomyces sp. SID11385 | reverse complement strand
GCCCGCAGGGCTCCTGCGGCAGCAGCTCGGCGCGCGCCCCGCCGCGCCGCACGACCGGGGCCGGATGCCCGGCCAGGCACATCGCGGCGCCGCGCCCGTCCGGGGCGATGTCGACGGTGCAGAGCGTCGCGAAGATCTCCTCGTTCTCCCGCTCGTGCTCCAGGACCTCCTGGAGCGTCGCGAGGAGGCGGTCGCCGCTGAGCCCGGCGAGCGTCAGCGCGCGCCAGGCGATGCGCAGCTCGACGCCGAGCGCCGCCTCGTCCGGGCCGTGGCCGCTCACGTCGCCGATCATCGCGTGCACGGTGCCGTCCGGGGTGCGCACGGTGTCGTAGAAGTCGCCGCCGAGCAGCGCGCGCGAACGCCCCGGGCGGTAGTGCGCGGCGAAGCGGAGCGGAGCGCCGTCCAGGAGCGGGGTGGGGAGCAGGCCGCGCTCCAGGCGCGCGTTCTCCTGGGCGCGCAGGCGGCCCTCGGTGAGCTGGCGCTGCGCGGTGTCGGCGCGCTTGCGCTCGACGGCGTAGCGGACGGCGCGGCTCAGGACGCGGCCGTCGAGTTCGTCCCGTACGAGGAAGTCCTGCGCCCCGACGCGGACCGCCTCCGTACCGCCCTCGACGTCCTCGGAGGCGGTGAGGGCGAGGACGGCGTGGTGCGGGGCGAGGGCGAGGAGGCGGCGCAGGACGGCGAGCGGGTCGTCGTCGTCCGCCGCCGGGAGGTTCAGGTCGAGCAGGACGCAGTGCACGTCGTCGGTGAGGAGCCGGGCGGCCTCGGTGAGGTTGCGGGCGGTGCGCACCCGGATCGGCTTGCCGGAGGCGTCGAGCATCTCGGGGATGCTGAGCGCGCCCGCGGGGTCGTTCTCGACGAGGAGCAGCGTGAGGTGGCCCGCGCCCGTGGCGGGGGTCGCGGACGGCGCGGAGTCCGGGTGCGGGACGCCGTCGCGGGAGGCGTCGCCGCGCGGGGTCCCGCGGCGCGCGGCTCC
>NZ_JAAGLR010000506.1 GCF_010548245.1 Streptomyces sp. SID11385 | reverse complement strand
GGGCGCGGCGGGGGCCTCCTCGCGGCGTGGGGCCGGGGCGGGTGCGGCTTCGGTGATGCCGGTGAGGGGGGCCGTGGTGGTGGCTTCGGGCGTGCCGGCCGGACGTGGGCGCTCGGGGCCTCCGGCCGCTGCCGTGAGCCGGGCGGCACCCGTGCGGGTGACCGGACGCGGCGTCCGGTTCACCTGGCGGTGCTTGCGGCCCTTCTGCTGGCGACGCTTGGCCATTGTGCGCTCCGTTCTGTAGCGGTCATGGGTCAACGTCGTGAACGTGCGTCCGTCGATCAGGGTTACGGCAGACCGCGCGTGGGGGTGAACTCCCGGCATGTCCCCGGATGCGGCGGACCCCGCCCCGGCCCAAGATGAACGAGCCCGCCCCGCGCGCGGACGGCACGCGTCCGGGCACCACGGCCCCAGACACCCACCCCGAGGCACCACAGGAAGGCGGCCCCCACGTGACGGCGGACAGTTCCGCGCACCAGCGCCACGAGGAGCGCGCGCTCGGCTCCCGGGGCGCGGTGAACCTCATGACCCACGACCTCGGCGAGTCCCAGCGCTTCTACGGCGCGGTGATGGGCTGGACCTTCCGGGGCAACGCGCTCGGGGACGAGTTCTGCGTGGCCGAGGACACCGAGGGCGTGACGGTCGCGGTACTCGGCGCCGTCGCCTCCACGTACCAGGTGGCCGTCGCCTGGATTCCTTTCTTCGCCGTCGCCGCCATCGACGACACCGTCGCCCGGGTCCGCGAGCGCAGCGGCACCGTCGCGATCGGCCCGCTGCGGCTGCCGCGCGGGCGCGGAGCCCTCGCCGCCGACCGCGACGGCGCCGTCTTCGGCGTCTGGCAGGACGACGGGACGCCCGGCCGCATCGGCAGGCGCAGCCGGCTCGCCTGGGTCGAGCTGCGCACCCGCGACTCCTTCGAGGCGGCGATCTTCTACGGCGAGGTGCTCGGCTGGGGCACGGAGACGCCGGGGGCGCCCGAGGTGCGCTACGAGCAGGAGGCGGTCGTGGTGCGGGACGGCGACAGCCAGCTCGCCCGCATCAGCTCGGGCGCCGTCGAGGCCGCGCCCGATCCGCTCGTCCGTCCCATGTGGCGGGTGCACTTCCCGGTCTCCGACCTCGACGCGGCCGTCGCCGAGGCCGCGCGGCACTCCGGTTCGCTCGTCGAGCGGCAGGACGGGCCCGACTTCCGCCGGGCCGTGCTGCGCGATCCGGCCGGGGCGCTCTTCACGCTCGCGGAACGCACCGGCGGCTGACCCCTTTCGCCCACCACCGCCTCGGGGGCACGCCCACGGGTCCCGCCCCGGCCCAGGAAGGCACGAGCCATGACTCCGGTATCGCAGTTCACCGCCCCCGGGGGCGGCCCGGGCAGCGACGTGGGACGGCGCATCGCGCACAGCAGGACCCAGGCCGGGCTGAGCCGCGCCGAACTCGCGCAGGCGGTCGGCGCCGACCCCTCGTACCTGCGGTACATCGAGGAGGAGAACGCGGCGCCCGGTACGGCGGTGCTGCTGCGGATCGCCAACGCCCTCGGCGTGAGCCTCGCGGAACTGCGCGGGACGGCCGCCGGATACCCGGACGGGCAAGGGCGGGCCGCCGCCGAACCGGTCCTGGAGGAGATGGGGGAGCGGGAGTGCCGCCGCCGGATCGGCGCGCACGGCGTGGGCCGCCTCGGCTTCACGACGGAGGCGACGGGCCCGGTCATCCTGCCGCTCAACTACACGCTGGTGGACGGCGAGCTGACGCTGCGCTCGACGGAGCGGGGCCCGCTGGCGCAGGCCGCGGGCGGCACGGTCGCCTTCGAGGTGGACCGCGTCGACGAGGCGCTCGGGGCGGGGTGGTCGGTCCTCGCCACCGGCACCCTGCGCCACGTCACGGACCCCGCCCGCGCGAAGGCCCTGGAACGCGCCGCCTGGTCGGGCCCCTGGGCGGGCCACGACCGCACGACGTGGTTCACCCTGCGGCCCGAGCGGCTGACGGGGCGGATCATCCGTACGTGAGGGAAGGCGGGGCGCGCACGGCCGGAGGCACGCCCCCGCGGTCCGGGCACAGGGCACGGGCGCGGGCTCACGCCCCCCGCACCAGCAGCAGCGCCGAGTCGTCCAAGTGCCCCGTGTTCCCCGCCGTCGACATCAGGTACTGCGCGAGCACGTCCAAGGGCTCGTGCGCCTTGCGCGCCAGGAGGTCCCCGACGCGGCGCAGACCTTCCTCCGCGGTGAACTTCGGGCCCTCCACCACCCCGTCCGTGAGCAGTGCCAGGATGCCCCCGCGCGCGAAGTCGTAGGCCCGCTCCGGGTACTGGGCTCCCGACATGACGCCGAGCGGCGGCCCCGTCTCGTCCTCGCACACGGTCGCCCGGCCTTCCGCGTCGAGGCGCACCATCGGCGGGTGCCCGGCGCGCGCCGTGCGCAGCCGGCCGTCCGGCAGCAGGCGCACGTACAGGCACGTCGTGAAGGCCCGGACCCCCATCTGGAGCAGCAGCTCGTTGGTGCGTTCCAGGACCATGCCCGGCTGCGGGTCCTGCCAGGCGTAGGCGCGCAGCGCCGTGCGGACCTGGCCCATGAGCCCCGCCGCGTGCAGGTCGTGGCCCTGGACGTCGCCGATGACGAACGCCGCGCCGCCGTCCTGGAGCGGCACCACGTCGTACCAGTCGCCGCCCACGTCGAGCCCGGTCTGCGCCGGGTGGTACAGGGCCGTCAGCTCCACGCCCGGCACCGGCGGCAGCACCTCGGGGAGCATGTTGCGCTGCACGATGCGCGCGAGTTCGACGCGCGCCTCCTGGAGCCTGATCCGCTCCAGGGCCTGCCCGGCGAGCGTGCCGAGGGTCCGCATCAGGGTGCGGTCGCCCTCGGTGAGCATGCCGGGCTCGTGGAAGGTGATGACCCAGGCGCCGAGCTGACGGCCCGCCGCGCGCAGCGGCACCATCGCGAAGGACTCCGCGTCCGTCGCGTCGAGCAGGCTGTGCGCCATCGGCCAGCGCTCGCGGTACTCCTGACGGCTCGCGATGAAGACCGCCTCGCCGGTACGGATGGCCTCGGGCAGCGGTTTGGGGGCGCTCAGCGGCAGCCCCTCCAGTTCCTTCGCGAGCGCCTGGTCGATCTCGTCGCCGAAGACGACCCGCAGGTGCCCCCTCTCGCCGTACGCGAAGAGCGTGCCGACCCCGCCGAACGCCGGAGCGAGCCGGTGCAGCACCGCCTCGGTCAGCTCGTCCTCCGTCGCCGCCGAGATGAACGCCGAGGCCAGTTCGCCGACGAGCCGGCCCCGCTTGCGCTCGTTGACGTACGCCGCCTGGAGCGCGTCGAGGCGCTCCACGAGGGTCGTGGTGTCCTCCGTGGTGCCGACGACGCGGCGCGCCCCGCTGAAACCGAAACGCACCGCGCGGGCCCGGGTGTGCAGCTTGCGGAATCCGGCGCCCTCCCCGTTCCTGCGGAGCCGGAAGAGCAGTTCGGAGCTGTCGGTGCGGCCGGAGACGAGCGAGTCGAAGAAGGCGGCGACGGAGTCGAGGTCGTGGGGATGGACCCGCGCCAGGAACTCGTCGGGGGTCACGTCCCGGTCGGGGCCCATGAGCGAGAACGGCGGTTCGCCCTCCAGCCAGCGGAAACGCTCCGCGTCGTGGTCGTACAGCCACAACGACTCGCCGGTCAGGACGACGCCCAGCCGCAGCGCCTCCCAGCGTCGCTGCGCGAACTTCTCCTCGATCCGTACGAGCAGCACGCCGTCGTCCCCGCGCGTGCGGCGGGCGCTCGCCGTGCAGATGACGGCGCCGCTCGGGACGGCGAACTCCACGGGTTGCAGGGCCTTGCCCGTCCTGCCGTCGCGCGGGAACGAGGCCGCCTCCAGAAGCAGGGCGATCACGCTGTTGACGCTGCTCTCGGGCACGAGGGCGGCCAGCCGCTCGCCGACCAGCTCGTCGGGCGCGCGCTCCAGGAGGCGCGCGGCACGGCGCGACACCTCCAGGACACGGCTCTCGGCCGGGCGGGCGCTCGCGTCCACGAGCAGCCAGGCCGTGCCTTCGCCGGGTGCCGCACTGCCGGGGTCCTGCGCGGGCGCGGGAGAGGGTGTCATGGCTCACCGGTACGGGGAGGGCGGGCGGCGCCGGCGGGCGGTGCCGCGGGCCCGCCGTCGGGCCCACGTCTCCAGGGTCGGGGCCCGCCCGGCGCCCCGCCACCTGTCCGAAGCCCTTGGAGTTACGGGACCTCCGGCCGCCCCGCCCGCCCCGCGGGTA
>NZ_JAAGLR010000472.1 GCF_010548245.1 Streptomyces sp. SID11385 | reverse complement strand
GGTCCGCGGGCTCGGGGGCGTGTGCCTGGCGGGCGGTGCCCAGGGGGTGCGGGCCGTTCGTGGGGCGCGGCGCGCAGGAGCGGGAGGGGTGCGGGGCGGGCGCGAACCCGGCGTCGGGGGTGTCCGGGCGGGTCAGGCACGCCCCGGCGCGTACCACCGGCCGCTCCGGGGCCCCGCTCGCCGCCAGCGCGACGCCCGGCGGGCCGAGCACGGTCGCGAACAGCACCCCCGCAGCGCACAGCGTGACGCGTGACGAACCCATGGTGAACCTCCCTCAGACAGGAGGGTGCTGCCCCGGCCCGCGCGGCGCATCCGCTGCGCGCGTGGCGTTCCCCCGAGCGGGTGAAGGAACGTATGCGCGAAGGGTGAAGGAAGGGGCACGGGCTTGTCGGGACGCGCCGCGCGGAACCGTACCGTCTTCCGAGCGCGGCCGGGCGCCGGCACCGTGACGGGAACGCTCTCCCAGCGGTGTCCGGGCGCCCCGGGGGGGGCGGCGCACCGCGTCACGCCTGCGTCATCGGCCGGACCGGCGCAGGATGGAAGGGGGCTCCCCGGAGCGGCCGGTGAGGTGCCGGCGTCCTCCCGTCGCCGCGTCCGGGCTTCCGTCCGCAGCGCCTGCCCCGGAGGAGGCCGATATGACCCGCACCATCGTGCTCGGGTACGACGGTTCGCCCGAGAGCGTCGCGGCGGCCGACTGGGCCGCGGCGGAGGCCGTGCGCACGGGCGCCCGCCTCCGTGTCGTCTACGCCTGGGAGTGGCAGCCGTACTCGCTCGGCATCACGGACGCCACACCCGCCGGGCGTTCCGTCATGGACGCGGTCCCGGCCGACGAGGCCGAACGGCTCGCGCGTCGCCATCGCGGGCTGCGAGCCGACGGTGAACGCGTCAGCGGCGCCCCGGCCACGACTCTCGTGGAGGTGGCGCGTTCCGCCGCGCTGCTCGTCGTCGGTTCACGTGGGCTCGGCAAGATGCACGGCTTCGTCGTCGGCTCGGTGGCGCAATCCGTGATCGCCCGGGCCACCTCGCCCGTGGTGCTGGTACGTCCTGGCACCGACGCCTCCGGCCCCGGCCGCACGAGGGCCGGCGAGGTCCTCGTGGGCTTCGACCCCGGTCATCCCGCGCCCCGGCTGCTCGACGCCGCCTTCGAGGCGGCCGACCGGCGCGGCGCGGTGCTGCGCGTCGTGCACGTCTGGCCCGAGCCGCACGGACTGCCGGGAACGGGCGTCGACCCGGAGGCCGCCCGGGCGAGGGAGACCGCCGAGATCGCGCGGCTGAAGAGCGCGCTGGCGCCGTGGCGGGAGAGCCGTCCGCACCTCGCCGTGCGGGAGTGTGCGCTCGCGGGAAAACCGGCCGATCGCCTCATCGCCGAGTCGCACCACGCCCCTCTGCTCCTCGTCGGCCGCCGGGCCCCGCGCCTCGCGGCGCTCGGTCCGCGGATCGGTCACGTCACGCAGGCCGCCATGCAGCACGCCACGTGCCCGGTCGAGGTGGTACCGGAGGACCACGAGGGCCAGGACGACTGAGACCGCGGCGGACCCGGCGACCGGGCGCACGCCCCGTACGCGGGTGACCGGCCCACGGAGCCACGGACCCACGGCCTCACGGACCCACGGGCTCACGGGCTCACGGCGTGGGGACGACGATCACCGGACAGTGTGCCCGGCGCAGGGCTCCCCTCGCGACCGAGCCGAGGCGCATCCCGGTGTAGCCGCCTCTCCCCCTGCGGCCCACCACGAGCCCGAGCGCGTGTTCGGCGGCCTCGGCGAGGACCTCCACCGGGGGGCCGGCCACGATCTCATGGCTCACCGGCACCTCGGGATGGTCCTCGGACCACCCCGCCACCACCTCCGCGAGCAGGCGGCGCTCCTCCTGGAAGCGCTCACCGTGTCCCCGGCCCGTGGCGAAGACGGGGGGCTGCCACGCCGCGAGGACGCGCAGCGCGCAGCCGCGCAGGGCCGCCTCGGCGAAGGCCCAGCCCAGGGCGGCGCGCGAGGAGTCGCTGTCGTCGACGCCCACCACGAGGTAGGCGGGCTCCTGCGTGGTGTGCCCGGGATGGCCGACGACGGCGACGGGGCAGCGGGCGCGCGCGGCCAGGGGCATCACCAGCGCGCTCGTCCCGAGGAGTGCGCCGGGACCGGTCAGGTGCCGGGAGCCGAGGACCACGAGCCCGGCTTCTTCGGAGAGCTCGGCCATCGCGTGGGCGGGCGCGCCCGTGAGGAGACGCGTGCTCACCCGCGTACCCGGCTGCCGCTCGCGCGCCCAGGCCGCCGCCCGGTCCAGGACGTCGCCGCGCTCCCGCGCCTGTCCCAGCAGCCGGGGCGTGTCGTCGACGTGCTGGGTGTCCCGCGCGGGCGGTACCGCGACCGCCAGGCCGAGCGGCACGCCTCGCAGGGCGGCCTCGTCGACCGCCCAGGCCACCGGTACGCGCCAGTCGCGCTCGGGGTCCACTCCGCCGATGACCGGTTCTCGCCCCGCGCCGTGTCTCATCGTTCCCGCTCCGTCTGTCCGTCCGGCGGGCGACCGCAGGCCCGCAAGCTCACCGTGCGGGCACCGGGGTGAGCGCGCAAACGCGGTTCGGCCACGCGGACTCCCGCCGCCCGCTCCCCTCTCCCCGGGCCCCTCACCGCCCGCCCACCCCTGCCGCCCCGCCATGCGGCATGATTTCCGTACCGCGCAAGGAAGTTCGAGTGCGAGCGCGGCACGAGTCCGGCAGGGGGAGACGGTACGGATGCGCGTACGGATGACGCTCGTCGAGGAGGGCACGCCGGGACAGGACGCGGTGGTCACCGTGGACCAGCGGACGACGGCCGCCGAGGTCGCCGTCGCGCTGCGGCGTGCCGCACGGCAGGGAAGCCCGGCGGCGTTCGCGCTGCCGGGAGGGCGCCCCGGCGCGTTCGGCGGCCCGCTCGGCGGCGGTCCGGGCGGCGGTCCGGGGGGCGGTCCCGGGGGCGCGCCCGGCAGCGGTCCCGGCAGTGGTCCCGGT
>NZ_JAAGLR010000443.1 GCF_010548245.1 Streptomyces sp. SID11385 | reverse complement strand
CCCGCCGAAGGAGTCGTCCGCGCGCCAGGCGGCCGTCCCCGGCGGCGGGTCCCCCGCCACGGCCTCCCCGCTCGCCGAGGCCCAGCCGGCCGCCCCGCCGACCAGCGCGAGGGCCAGCGAGGTGGTCAGTGCGAGGTTGATCAACGCCGACCGGAAGTGTCCCGCCCTGAGGCGTCCTGCCCGGTGTTCTGCCCTGAGGTGCCGCATCCCCCGTCGTCCTTCCGTCTCGTCCGTGCTGACGAGGGGGAAGGTAGGAAGACGCCTCACGGCCGGGCATCACACCGGGGAGCCACGTCGGGGGTGGTACGGGGGTAGCGGACGCCAGCGCCGGACGGTACCCGGGTAGGGGGCCGGGCCACCGGGGCCAGGGCCCCGCCCCCGGACCCGCAGCCGGCCCCGCCCCCGCCCCCGCAACTCCCGCTTCGGCACGCCCCCTTGACCCCTCCCCCGCCCCGTCGAAGAATGACCCGCTGACAACGTTGTCTCAGCGGCTGGAGGGCATCCCTCACATGTCATGGCCTCATCGATTCCGCAGGCGGGGCGCGGTCGCGCTGCTCGCCGGGACGCTCGTGGGCGGGGTGCTGCTCGCGCCGTCCGCGCAGGCGGTCGCCGGGCACGCGCCGGGGCGGGACCACCTCACCGACCTCGTCAACCCGTTCATCGGCACCGAGAACGAGGGGAACACCTACCCGGGCGCGGCGGTGCCCTTCGGCATGGTGCAGCTCTCCCCGGACACCGGTCACACGACCGGCTACGACTACCAGCAGGACCACATCAGGGGCCTGAGCCTCACCCACATCTCGGGCGTCGGCTGCGGGCTCGGCGGCGATCTGCCCGTCCTGCCCACGACGGGGGACGTCACCGAGACGGACGACGCGAAGTACGCCTCCGCGTACAGCCACGACGACGAGGAGGCCCACCCCGGGTACTACCGCGTCGGCCTCAAGACGTACGGCGTGCAGGCCGAGGCGACCGCGACCGAGCGGACCGGCAAGCAGCGGTACACGTTCCCCGCGACGGACAAGGCGAACGTCCTGTTCAACGCCGGGCAGTCGCTGCACCGCACGGTCTCCACGAAGGTCGAGGTCCTCGACTCCCGCACAATCCGCACCGCCATCACCGGCCGGGGCTTCTGCCAGGACACCGTGCCGTACACGGTCTACACGATCACCCGCTTCGACCGCCCCTTCACCTCCTACGGCACCTGGGCGGACGGCAAGGTCACGGCCGGTTCGAAGTCCTCGGCCGCGCAGGAGGGCGGCAACGGTGCCTACGTACGCTTCGACACCCACAAGGACCGCACCGTCGAGGCGACGACCGCCCTGTCCTACGTCGACGCGACGGGCGCGGCCCGCAATCTCAGGGCCGAGGGCGGCACGTCCTTCGACCGGGCCCGCCACGCGGCCGACGCGACCTGGGAGAAGCGGCTCGGCACGGTCGCGGCGCAGGGCGGCGACGACACGCTGCGCCGCACCTTCTACTCCTCGCTCTACCGGTCCTTCCTCGCCCCGAACCTGGGCGAGGACGTGGACGGCCGCTACACCGGCTGGGACCAGAAGAAGCACCGCTCCGACGGCTTCACGTACTACCAGAACTGGTCGCTGTGGGACACGTACCGCACGCAGACCCAGCTCCTCTCGCTGCTCGCCCCGCACGAGGCGCGGGACATGGCACTGTCGGTGCTGCGCGTCGACAAGGAGAGCGGCTGGCTGCCCAAGTGGGGGTACGGGACGGTCGAGACGAACATCATGACGGGCGACCCGGTCACCCCGTTCCTGACCAACGCCTACCAGCAGGGGCTGCTCAAGGGCCACGAGGAGGAGGCGTACCGGGCGCTGAAGAAGAACGCGGACGGGGTGCCGCCCACCGCGTCCCCGGCGGTCGGCCGCGAGGCCAACGCCCAGTACCTGAAGGACGGTTTCGCGCCGTACATCAAGGACC
Source organism: Streptomyces sp. SID11385 (assembly GCF_010548245.1). Classification (GTDB taxonomy): domain Bacteria; phylum Actinomycetota; class Actinomycetes; order Streptomycetales; family Streptomycetaceae; genus Streptomyces. The sequence goes on along the minus strand of NZ_JAAGLR010000443.1, from coordinate 991 downwards.
GCCCGCACGCCAAGCCCGGTGACTCGGACTTCGACCACGGCGGTTCGGCGACGCTCGAATACGCCTTGTCCGACGGCATGCTGAGCCGGATGGCGAAGGACCTCGGGCACGACGCGGACGCGCGCCGCTACGCGGACCGCGCCCAGAACTACCGGAAGATCTTCGACCCGTCGACCGGCTTCTTCCGCTCCCGCGACGCCTCGGGCGCCTTCGCGGGCCCGGCCGACCCGGCGCAGAGCGAGGGCTTCCACGAGGGCACGGCGTGGCAGTACCAGTGGATGGTGCCGCAGGACCTGCCCGGCGTGATCGACCTGATCGGCGGCCAGGACGCGGCGCGAAAGCGCCTCGACTCCTTCTTCGCCTACGACCAGCTCGTGGCCGACCCGGCGAAGACGGCCCGCGAGGTGTGGGTCAACGGCCCGTACGACTACTACAACGCGGACAAGTACAACCCGCAGAACGAGCCCGACCTGATCGCCCCGTACACGTACCTGTCCACGGGGCAGCCGTGGAAGACCACCGACGTCGTGCACGCGGCGCTGACGCTCTTCACCGACACCCCGACCGGCATGACCGGCAACGACGACCTCGGCACGATGTCGGCCTGGATGGTGCTCTCGGCGATCGGCGTCTACCCGGTGCAGCCGGGGACCGCCACGTGGAGCCTGTCGACGCCGGTCTTCGACCGGGTCGACCTCACGCTCGACAAGCGCTACTACCCGGCGGGCCGGTTCACGGTCACGGCGCCGGGCACGTCGGCGCAGCAGCGGTACACGCAGTCGGTGCGGCTGGACGGCAAGGCGTGGGACCGCACGTACCTGACGACGGACGACCTGCGGAAGAGCCGGCGGCTCGACTTCACGGTCGGCACCGGCCCCTCCGCGTGGGGCACGGCGGCGGGCGACGCGCCGCCGGCGGTGACGCCTTCGCAGCGGTGACGCCTTCGCGGCGGTGAGGCCGTCGCGGCCGTAGCGGCGGCGGGGACGGTACG
>NZ_JAAGLR010000416.1 GCF_010548245.1 Streptomyces sp. SID11385 | reverse complement strand
CTGCTGGCTCATGTCCAGCAGCACTCGGACGCGGTGGGTGAGGTCGACTGGACGCTGGTCTGCGTGGACTCGACGACGGTGCGGGCGCATCAGCACGCGGCCGGGGCCCGAAAAAGGGGCAGGTCCGGCCCGGTGAGGCGATCGGCCGGTCCCGCGGCGGGCTGACCACGAAGATCCACCTCGCCTGCGACGGGAACGGCCGCCCGCTGGCCTTCACCCTGACCGCCGGGAACGTCAACGACTGCACCCAGTTCGAAGCCGTCATGGCCGGCATCCGCATCAACCGGCCGGGCCCGGGCCGCCCCAGGACCCGGCCCGAACGCGTCGCGGCGGACAAGGGCTACTCGTCCCGGAAAATCCGCGCCTACCTTCGCAAGCGAGGCATCAAGAGCACGATCCCGGAACGACTCGACCAGATCAACGGCCGCCTCAGCAGGGGCGAGAGGCTGTGCGGCCTCGACCGTGCCGCCTACCGGCGCCGCAACCTCGTCGAACGCTGCTTCAGCAAACTCAAGCAGAACAAAGCCCTCGCCACCCGCTACGACAAACGAGCCCGCCACTACCAAGCCATGGTCACCCTCGCCTGCCTCCGCCTCTGGCTCCCCTGACTTTACGGACACGCCCTAGGGCAGGGGCAGGTTACCTCCCAGCACTGATCAGTTGCCGTTCCCAGCCCTCCTCCAGCATCGAAGCGATCTGCCCGACCCTTACCAGGGCTTCGTCCGCTGCCTCGCCATCGAAGTCCCAGTCCGGAACGTTCCCTCGCCACTGGACGTCAACATCATCGATCAACCGGTGCGCGAAGGAGTTGCGCCGCTTCCGAAGCCAAATAACATCCTCCTCAAGAGCGACGGCATCCAAAGCCTCCGGCCACCGGACAACGCACTCACGAGCCTTTCGCGTCAGGCCGGCCCGGTGTAGAGCCGCGTCGCCGGGCTGGTCCAAGATCTGGTTCATGAGGGACTCAAGCGCGGCAACAGCAGCCACGATGATCACTCCAGCACTGATTTGCCTGATGTCCGAGTCCAGCATGAACATCGCCTCATCGGACTCGCCCTCCCAACCCTTGATCCTGAACGTCCCAGCCGCGCGTATCGCCCGCAACTCCGACAGTTCAAGGTCGACGCTTTTCTCGATCCTGCTGCTCAGCCAGGCGAGAGACGCGACTCGGTGCTCGAAGGAAATGAACTCGATGCGTGAGTGTCTACTGGAGAAGTACTCCGCAGCGTGGGCGGAGATGTACATCTCCTCATCCGCACCGCCCAACGGCTCGTTCAGCTCTTCGAGCATGCGTAGTCCCCTTCACACCGATTCAGGTCAGCATGTTTTCCCGTGGGCAGTGCTGGATCACGACCACCGAAACTGGCGGGAGCGGCCCCGCCCAGGTGGCTGTAGACACAGAAGAGCTGAGCTGCACGCCAGGTCCAGTTCCAGCACGGGCAGCCCGCCCGCACCCCACCACCAATCCAGCACGGCACGGATGGGCAGCGGTAACGACAGGTGACGTCAAGTCAGCCCTCCCAGCACCATCCCAGCACCATCCCAGCCCGAAAGAACCAAGGGCCCGGCCCCGAAGAGCCGGACCCCCTCTGACCCGCACATTCGCCGGATCAGCGGCGTGGTGCTACGTCACCCGCTACACATTGAACCTGAACTCCACCACATCCCCGTCCCGCATCACATAGTCCTTGCCCTCCATGCGGGCCTTGCCCGCCGCGCGGGCTTCGGCTACCGAGCCGGTGGTGACGAGGTCGTCGAAGGAGATGATTTCGGCCTTGATGAAGCCGCGTTCGAAGTCGGTGTGGATGACTCCGGCTGCCTGGGGGGCCGTGGCGCCCTTGTCGATCGTCCAGGCGCGGGTTTCCTTGGGGCCGGCGGTCAGGTAGGTCTGGAGGCCCAGCGTCTCGAAGCCGACGCGGGCCAGGGTGGCGAGGCCCGGTTCGTCCTGGCCGACGGACTGGAGGAGTTCGAGGGCCTCCTCGTCGTCCAGTTCGGCGAGGTCCGCCTCCAGCTTCGCGTTGAGGAAGATCGCCTCGGCCGGGGCGACGAGCGCGCGCTGCTCGGCCTTGAAGGTGTCGTCCGTCAGCTCGTCCTCGTCCACGTTGAAGACGTAGAGGAACGGCTTCGTCGTCAGGAGGTGCAGGTCGTGGAGGGGGGCGGCTTTCTCCGTGCCCTGCGCGATGCCCTTGGAGAAGAGGGTGTCGCCCGCCTCCAGGATCGCCTTCGCCTCCTCGACCGCCGCGAGCTTCGGGGCCACGTCCTTCTTGATCCTGGCCTCCTTCGCGAGGCGCGGCAGGACCTTCTCGACCGTCTGGAGGTCGGCGAGGATCAGCTCGGTGTTGATCGTCTCGATGTCGTCCTTCGGGGAGACCTTGCCGTCCACGTGCACGACGTTGTCGTCCTTGAAGGCGCGGATCACCTGGCAGATCGCGTCGGTCTCGCGGATGTTCGCGAGGAACTTGTTGCCCAGCCCCTCGCCCTCGCTCGCGCCGCGCACGATGCCGGCGATGTCGACGAAGTCCACCGTCGCGGGGAGGATGCGGGCCGAGCCGAAGAGCTCGGCGAGCTTCGGCAGCCGCGGGTCCGGCACGCCCACGACGCCCACGTTCGGCTCGATCGTCGCGAAGGGGTAGTTCGCGGCCAGCACGTCGTTCTTCGTGAGGGCGTTGAAGAGGGTGGACTTGCCGACGTTGGGCAGGCCGACGATACCGATGCTTGTGCTCATGGCTCTCTAACTAAGTCCGCTCGCGAATTCCGAAGGTGGCCCTTCACGGTACAGGGAGGCGGTACGGGGCCGACCCGGCACCGTACGGCAGCAGGGGCGCCGTGGGCAAAAGCGCGTGTCCCGGACCGGAGGGCGCGGGGCCCGGCGCCTACGTTGGTGCGGTGGAGCAACCCAGTACGCGCCGGCCGCCCGAGCGGCCGTCCCCCCGTCCCCCGGCCGCCCGTCCCGCCC
>NZ_JAAGLR010000392.1 GCF_010548245.1 Streptomyces sp. SID11385 | reverse complement strand
GTCACGGCGCCGCGGCATCGCGCGCAGCCCGTCCCCGGCGGGCGTGGCATCGGGTGGGCGTGCGGGAGCCGCCGTGCGCCCCGGGGGCGGGCTTTGCCCCCGCGCGCCCGGCGGCTCCGTCACGTATGCCGGAAAAAGGCCGTCAGAGGCCAAGTTCCTTGCGGTAACGCGCCGCAGCCGACAGGAAGATGTCGTTCGCTTCCGTCTCAGCCACGGTGACGCGAACGCCCTCACCCGCGAAGGGCCGCACGACGACGCCCGCGCGCTCGCAGGCGGCGGCGAAGTCGAGAGTGCGCTCGCCGAGCCGGAGCCAGACGAAGTTGGCCTGGGTCTCGGGGACGGTCCAGCCCTGGGCGCGCAACTCCCCCGCGATCCGCGCGCGTTCGATGACGAGGGCGTCGACGCGCTCCAGGAGCGACGTCTCGGCGGCGAGCGAGGCGACGGCTGCGTCCTGCGCGAGCTGACTCACGCCGAAGGGAACGGCGGTCTTGCGCAGCGCCGCCGCCACCGGCTCGTGCGCGATCGCGAACCCGATCCGGAGCCCCGCGAGACCGTATGCCTTCGAAAAGGTCCGCAGCACGCACACATTGGGCCGGTCCCGGTACAGCTCGACGCCATCGGGGACCTCCGGATCGCGGATGAACTCCCGGTACGCCTCGTCCAGTACCACGAGCACGTCGGAGGGCACCCGGTCGAGGAAGCGTTCCAGCGCGGCCTTCCGCACCACGGTCCCCGTCGGGTTGTTGGGGTTGCAGACGAAGACGAGCCGGGTCCGCTCGGTGATCGCCGCGACCATCGCGTCGAGGTCGTGCTCCTCGTCGCCCGTGAGCGGGACCTCGACGGCCTTCGCCCCGCTGATCCGGGTGATGATCGGGTAAGCCTCGAAGGAGCGCCAGGCATACACGACCTCATCACCGGCCTGAGCGGTGATCTGAAGGAGCTGCTGCGCCACGCCGACCGAGCCCGTACCCGTGGCGAGGTGCGAGACCGGCACGGAGAAACGTTCCGCCAGCACGTGTACGAGGCCCGTCGCCGCCAGGTCCGGGTAGCGGTTCAGCGAACCCGCCGCGGCGAGCGCGCTCTCCATCACCCCGGGGAGCGGCGGGTACGGGTTCTCGTTGGAGGACAGCTTGAACGCCGGGCCGTTCCCGCCCGCCGCCTTTCCCGGCACATAGGCCGGGATGTCGTCCAGTACCGCTCGCAGTCTGGGGTTCGTACCGCTCACCGCGGGACCTCCTTCTGTACGTGCCGGTATTCCCGCGACCCGTGCCGCCCCGGGAAACGGGCCCGAGTCACCCGGCCGGCCCGGGGGTCGCCCAGCGCCGCCGGGCCGCTCTCGCCGCGCCCGTCCGCATATTGGACACCGTGGAGGGCGCGCCCGGTAGATACCCAGCGCATGAAAAGACCCACGCGCCCCCACCTTGACGCGAACGCCCCCACCTCGCCTCCCGGGAGAGGTGCCGTCGAGCGCCTTCCGGGGGAGACCGGAACAGAGCCGCTCGCCGCGCTCTTCCCCGGCGATCGCCGAGGGGCGCGCGCTCATCCGCGCGCGCCGCTGGCTGGCGCCGTGGCGCGCGCTCGCCGCGCTCTTCCCCGGCGATCGCCGAGGGGCGCGCGCTCATCCGCGCGCGCCGCTGGCTGGCGCCGTGGCGCGCGTCCCTCGTACAGGTGAGCCGCACCCCCGGGGCGGCCTCCACAGAGAGACGGCACACAACCGGGCAACTGCCGAGTAACCATCTCGGTTCCCATGAAGTACCTTGCAATACAAGGCTTTTGACGGTACGTCACCTTGCAGAAACGTGACATCACAGGTCTGCATATGCGCTCGCCGTACCCACCTGGCAGACCCCTACTATCGGCAACCCATGACAGCAGCAGGGAAGCAGCAGGTGAGCCGAGCGGAAACTCCCCGCAGGGGCAAACGGTCCGGACGGCCGGGAATCCGAGATGTGGCAGCGGCGGCGGGGGTCTCGATCACGACCGTCTCCGATGCCCTCAACGGCAAGGGCCGTCTCCCCGACATCACTCGCCACCATGTGCGGGAGGTGGCCGACCAACTCGGCTACCGCCCCTCGGCGGCGGCGCGCACACTCCGTACGGGCAAATCGGGCCTCATCGGCCTGACCGTGACCACGTACGGGGATGAACCTTTCACCTTCACGGAATTCGCCTACTTCGCCGAGATGGCGAGAGCGGCGACCTCCGCCGCGCTCGACCGGGGCTACGCCCTCGTGATCCTCCCGGCGAGCTCACGCCTCAGCCCGGTGGACGTGTGGTCCAATGTCGCGCTCGACGGCACCGTCGTCGTCGACCCGGCCGACCACGACCCCGTCGTCGCGGAACTCGTACGGCAGGGACTGCCGGTGGTCTCGGACGGGCGCCCGGACGGCACCCTCCCGGTGACGGCGTGGGTCGACAACGACCACGAGGCGGCGGTCCTCGGCATACTCGACCACCTCGCGGACTCGGGGGCGCGCCGGATCGGCCTCCTCACCGGGACCACCACCGACACGTACACCCGGCTCTCCACGACGGCCTACCTCGAATGGTGCCGCCGAGTGGGCCAGGACCCCGTCCTGGAGTCGTACCCGGCGCACGATCCGTGCGCGGGCGCGGTCGCCGCCGACCGGCTCCTCGCCCGCCCCGACCGTCCCGACGCCGTCTACGGTCTCTTCGACCCCAACGGGACGGATCTGCTCGCGGCGGCACGCAGGTACGGGCTCCGCGTCCCGGAGGACCTCCTCCTCGTGTGTTGCAGCGAGTCGACGGTCTACGCCACTACCGAGCCGCCCATCACGACGCTCTCGCTCAAGCCGCGTCGCATCGGCACGGCCGTCGTCCAGCTCCTCATCGACGCGATCGAGGGAATCGGCGCGCCGCATCAGCTCCAACGCGTCATCCCCACGGAACTGATCATCCGCACCTCCTCCCAACGCCGCTCCCCCCGCACGACGGTGAGCCCGCCGCGGGAGTCGGGGGAGGGGTCGGGGTAGCGGGGGCGGGGACTGGGGACGGTCGCCGGGGGCGTGGGGCGGCTCGGGGGCGGCTCGGGGTGCGGGTTCGAGGGTGGCTCGGGGCCGCCCCTGGGCTACGGGCGCCAGGCCGACCCCGGGCCGCTCGGGAAACGGATTCCGTGTGCGCTCGGGGGGTCAGGACCCGCTCAGGCCGACTCACGGAAGGGTCCCGCGCCCGCCGGGGCGGCGAGGCATCCAGGAGCGGTGGTCCCGGAAGCACGGTACGTCAGGACGGGGAGCCGCAGAGGCCCGGTGGCCCCGCGAGACTCCCCCGCCCACCTGTCGTCCCTCCCTCGCGGGTACTCCCTACGGGGGACCGGTTCCGCGTCTCCTCACGGCCTTCCCGCGGACCAAAAGCGGCGCCGCGCCCCGCCATTTCGGCGCAAAACGCCGGGCGGAGGCGGAGTGCGGCGGGATTCACCACCCTGATGCGTCCCACACCCCGCACCGCATTCCTATGATGGGCGCACGACACCGAGGGCCGCTGCGACCAAGCAGTCCGGGCGGTGGGGAGCGGCGCGATCGTGGTGGAGGGGTCAATGACTCAGGGGGCCGGTCAGGGACCCGCGGAACGAACACCGACGGTGCGCGACTTCCGCGTCCCCGCCTACATGCCCCAGCCCGAGGCCTTCGCGGACGGGGCGGAGCCCTATCCGCGCGAGGGCGACAAGTACGCGGACGCGGCACAGGCGTACACGGAACGCCAGGCCCCCGAGGCGGCCGCGCCGCCCGGGACCGTTCCACCCGCCGCTCCCGAGGCCCCCGGGGACGAGGACTACACCCCCACCGAGCGCGATCTGCCCGTCATCGGCTCGCAGCCGGAACCCGCGTCGCAGCCGCACGGGAACGGACCCGGGCCGTTGTACGTCGTCGGCGACGTGCACGGGTATCTCGACGAGCTGGTCGCCGCCCTCCAGGAGCAGGGCCTCCTCGACGAGGAAGCCCGCTGGGCGGCGGGCAACGCCCGGCTCTGGTTCCTCGGCGACTTCACCGACCGGGGTCCCGACGGCATCGGAGTCATCGACCTCGTCATGCGCCTCTCGGCCGAGGCCGCCGCGGCCGGCGGCTACTGCAAGGCCCTCATGGGCAACCACGAGCTGCTTCTCCTCGGCGCCCGCCGCTTCGGCGACACCCCGGTCAGCTCCGGAGCGGGTACCGCCACCTTCCAGGCGGCCTGGCTCCTCAACGGCGGCCAGAAGACGGACATGGACCGCCTCCAGGACGTCCACCTCCAGTGGATGTCCCGGCTCGACGCGATCGTGGAGGAGGACGAGCACCTGCTCGTGCACTCCGACACCACCGCGTACCTCGACTACGGCTCCACGATCGAAGCCGTCAACGACACGATCCACGACGTCCTCACGCGCAACGACCCGGACGAGTGCTGGGATCTCTTCCGCAAGTTCACCAAGCGTTTCGCCTTCCGCGACGAGCGGACCGGGCCCGAGGCGGTACGTGAGCTGCTCGACACCTTCGGCGGCTCCCGCATCGTGCACGGCCACAGCCCCATCCCGTACCTGCTCGGCGACGTCGGCGCCGAGGACGGCGAGGAGACCCCGCGCCCGGTGATCGAGGACCCGCACATCTACGCGGACCGGCTGGCCGTCGCGATGGACGGCGGCGTGACCATGGCGGGGACCCTGCTGGTACGTCAGGTGCCCTTCCCGGCCTGACACCCCGGCGCCGGCCCTCGGGCCGGACCGCTCGCGCCGCGCCCAACGGCCTCGCTCGCCCCGGCCGTGCGCCA
>NZ_JAAGLR010000358.1 GCF_010548245.1 Streptomyces sp. SID11385 | reverse complement strand
CCGCGTCCCGCGCCTCGTGCGCCTCGCGTATCTCCTCGCCGGCCCGCCGGGCGCGCCGGCGCGCCGCGACGAGAGGGCCTCCGGTCGCCGCAGCGGTGGCCCCGCCCGCGACGACGGCTGCGGCCACGACCTCTATCAGCATGTGGGAAGTCCCTGAACCTCGGTGTGCTTGCGTAACCGCGACGCTGCGTGCCGTCGCTCGCCGCACCACCGTAGGCGCAAGATCGTCACATGCCTAGTTCTGACCGGAAGTTGACGGGTTTTTTGATGAATCGGTAACCTGCGCGACCAGTACGCCCTTTATCGAGCGGAATCACCTGCGGAATGGATGATTCCGACCATTCCTTTTCAGCTGACCGCTTTGCCGGTGCTTCACCCGGAAGGGCGGATTCCGCCGCTTGCCCCCGGGCGGCGCGCGCGGCCTCCTCAGTACAGCCCCCTGCCCTCCTCCAGCGTGTTCGTCGCGAGCCGCACGAGGCCCGTGGCCCCGCAGCTTCTGGCGAGCGTGAGGCCGCGGTCGAGTTCCTTGCGGGAGCGGGTGACGAGCCCGTACTCGACGCGGGCGCGGGCGTGCTCGTAGGAGCAGGGCGAGTGTTCGAGGTAGGTGACCGCGCGGGCGAGGAGCGAGGCCGCGTGCTGCCCCTCGCTCACGGCGGCGGCGTGGCGCAGCGACTCGCCGACCGCCGTGTCGGTGCCGAAGCGTTCGGCGGACGCCCGCGCGGTGGCGACGAGCCTCGCGGCCCGGTCCGGGTCGTCGGGTGCGACGGCGAGGGCGAGTTCGCCGTGCACGGGCGCGAGCACCGTGTTGTGCCAGCCGCGCTTGGAGAGCGAGACGAGCCCGGCCTCCAGTTCGTCGATCGCCTCCTTGCGGCGCCCGAGCGCGAGCAGCAGCCTGCCCCGTACCGCCGCGGCGTCGGGCAGCACGATGACGTCGGGATAGGGCGGGCGGAACGCGTACTGCTCCATCAGCTCCTCGGCCTCGCGCACCTCGCCCTGGGCGAGCAGCGTGTCCGCGAGCATGCACACGATGTCCCAGTGCAGCGGCATCCGCGAGCCCACCCGGTCCGCGATCCGCAGTGCCTCCCTGAGCATCCCCCGCGCGTCGCGCAACTGCCCGCGCCGCCGCTTCACGTAGCCGACGAACGCCTGGGCCACACCGAGGTGGTTGCCGCTCCAGCCCTGGCGCCGGTAGACGTCGAGCGCCTCGGTGAAGAGGCTCGACCCGCGGTCGAGCCGGTCCGAGAAGATGTACGCGCCGCCGAGCATGACGAGCAGTTCGAAGCTCCACTCGGTGTCGGTCCAGCCCAGCCCGGGCGGGAGCTGGCCGTTGACGAGGGCGCGGTCGCACAGTTCCACCGCGTGCTCCGCGTTCTCGCCGCGCGCCATGACGTCGAAGGCACGCAGGATGAGCAGGGCCCGCTCGGAGGTGTCGCGCCCGGTGAGCGGATCGGCGAGCGCGGCGAGCTGTGCGGAGCGCCCCTCCGCGTCGCTCTCGCGGGCGTAGATGCCCTCCCACATGAAGTGCATGCCCTGGAGCCGCATGCGGTCGGGGCTCTCGTCGAGCAGGAGCGCCTCGCGGTCCACGACGTCGACGGCCTCGCGCAGCCGGTCGAGGTGGACGAGCGCCTGCGAGAGGCGGCAGACGGCATCCGTCCTGGTCCTGCCCCGCAGCCCGTCGGGCAGTTCGAGCGCCGCGCGCAGGTGCCGCACGGTGCTCCCCGGGTCCGTGAGGAGCGTCGCGCAGCCCAGCTCGTAACTGACCTGCGCGTGGATCCCGGGCGTGGGCGGCTCGATCAGCGCGCGCTCCAGACAGAGCCTGGCCGCCTCGGGGGCGCCGACGGCGAGGTGCTCGCGCGCCGCGGCGCGCAGTCGCGCCACGACGTGCGGGTCGTCGTCGGGGACGAGCTGGAGCAGGTGCCGGGAGGCGGCCGCGGGCCCGCGCCCCGACTCCATGACGAGATCGGCGGCCCGCCCGTGCAGGGCCGTGCGGTGGAAGGGACTCATCGACTCGTGGACGGCCGTGGCGATGAGCGGGTGGACGAACTGGAGGTCGTCGTCCGCGCCGGTCAGCACACGCGCCGCGCGGAGCCTGGCGAGCTGCGCCGCCGCCTCGTCGAGCGGCATGTCGCTGAGCAGCGCGGCGAGCGGGAGCGTGATGTCGGTACCGAGCACGGCGGCGGACCGGGCCAGCTTCAGGGCCCCGGCGCCGAGCGCCTCGATCCGCTCGACCAGGCCGACGCCGCGCGAGGCGGCGTTGAGGCCGCGCAACTGCCCGGCCTCGGACTCGACGGCCCGCACGCCGTTCTCGCGCGCCTTGCTGAGCAGTTCGACCGTGTCGTACGGGTTCCCTCCGGTCACCGCCCACACCTCGCGCCAGAAGCCGTCCTCCGCGAGCGCGCCGAAGGCCGCGCGGGTCAGCTCGGCGACGGCGCGCGGGCCGAGGTCCTGGAGCGTGACCCCGGCCGGGCGCGCCTGCTCCACGAGGCTCTTGAGGTAGTGGGCCGTGCGCCCCGTCGCCTCGTTCTCGCGCAGCGCCACGACGAGCAGCACCTTCGTCGAGTCGAGCGTCTTGGCGAAGGCCGCGAGCCAGTCGAGGGTCTCGGGATCGGCCCAGTGCACGTCGTCGACGAGGATGACGACGGGCCAGTCGGCCTCCACGAGCCGCCTGACGACGGCGACGAGCGAGTCGATGACGCCGCGCGGGTCGGCGGTGCGCCCGCCCGGGTCCGCTATGCCGAGCGCGGGGCCCACGACGTCATGGCGCTCGCCGAGGTAGGCGCGGGCCTCTTCGGGCGTCATCGCGAGCAGGCTGTGCTGGAGCAACTGCCGTACGAGGTTGAAGGGCACCGAGGCGACCGTCTGCCCGCCGCGCGCGCTCCACACCGCCGCCCGCGCGGTGGCCCGCCTGCGGACCTCCTGGAGCAGCCGGGTCTTGCCGATACCGGCGACGCCCCGGAAGACGAGGAGGCTGCCGCCGCCCTCGCGGTCCTCGCAGAGCCGCTCGATCGCCTCGTCCACGAGGCGCAGTTCCACCTCCCGCTCCCACAGCGCCTCGTCGCCCGGCGGAGCGGCGGCGCCGGTCGCGGGCACCTCGCCGTACGGGGCGCTCCCGCCGGTCGCGGGCACCTCGCCGTACAGGGAGTCGCCGTGGTCGTGGGCACCCCGCCGCGCGTTCGCCGTCATCCTGCCGCTCCCCTGCCCGTCCGCCGTCGCCAGGACCGGAAGGTGGTCGGCAGTTCGGCCGCCGGGCCCGGTCCGCACGGACGTGAGCCTAACCGCAGGGCCCGGATATGACACGGATTCAGGCGGCCTCGGAGCTCGGCCGCTATCATGCCCGCCTCTCATCCGATTTTCAGCACCACGGCCTAGGGTGAGCGGCATGACGCCACAGACTCCTCCCGGCTGGTACCCCGACCCCGGGCACTCGGGCGAGGGCCCACGCCGCGAGCGCTGGTGGGACGGCACGGCGTGGACCGAAGGGACCCGGCGGGCCGCGCCCGCACAGCCCCCGGGCACCGCCGCCCCGGGGATACCCGCCGACGCGCAGCCCGAGAGCCGGGCGCCCGAGAGCCAGGACGCGCCGGAGCAGG
>NZ_JAAGLR010000323.1 GCF_010548245.1 Streptomyces sp. SID11385 | reverse complement strand
GGCGGGGAGGGGCGGCAGTTGCGGCTGGGCGGCGGGACGCGTCGGCGGTCGCGGCCGGGTGGTGGGGCTCGTCGGCGGTAGCGGCCGGGTGGCGGGGCTCGTCGGCGGTCGCGGCCGGGCGGTGGGGCCCCTCGGCGGTAGAGGCTGGGCGAGCGTCCGGGGAGTAGTGGGCATTGCCGCGCCGAGGGTGAACCTTCGGCGTTCCGATGGCTCCCGGGAACTCCCCCGCACGCGGCCTTCGTTGTGGCCCACCGGGGGGCCCACCCATCCCCTAGGGAAACCGTTCGACCCGCCTCAGGGTTACCTCCGGGTCCCTCTCAGGGATCACCCCGGGGTTGCGCTCCCCCTGCGGGTGGAGGTGACGAACGGGATATTTCAACCCGCGGGTTGATCCGCTCGGGGTGGTGGGGCGGGCACGCTGGGGGACATGAGCAGCGTGAGCTACACCACACCGTCCCTGTCCGCTTCGTCCCTCGCCTCTTCCCTCTCGCCCTCGCGTCTCGCCGCGCCCGCCGTCGCGGCGGGGCGGCGCGGTCTCGGCGGTTCGCTGCGCGCGCTGCGGGCCTTCGCCACGGCCGCCTGCGAGGTCGCGGTGCTCGGTACGTACGACGAGCGGGCCGGCGTCGCGCCACGCCTGCGGCACCTCGCGGAGAGCGCGCCCGAGGACCACCGCACATGAGGGGGACCGTACGGGCGCTGCTCCGCCGCCTGACCGGGGGCGGCAGCGGGACTCCCGAAGACGCCCCGACGCCGGAGCGGCGTGGCCGGGCGGTCGCCTGCGCTCCGCCCGGCCGGTCGCGGGCCGGCTCAGCTCTCCTTCGACAGCTCGTCCGCGTCCACGATGCGGTACGCGTAGCCCTGTTCGGCGAGGAAGCGCTGCCGGTGCGCGGCGAAGTCCTGGTCGATCGTGTCGCGCGCGACGACCGAGTAGAAGCGCGCCTCGTGCCCGTCCGCCTTCGGCCGCAGCACCCGGCCGAGCCGCTGTGCCTCCTCCTGCCGGGAGCCGAAGGTCCCGGAGACCTGGATGGCGACCGTCGCCTCGGGCAGGTCGATGGAGAAGTTGGCGACCTTGGAGACGACGAGCACGGAGATCTCGCCCTCACGGAAGGCGTTGAACAGCTTCTCGCGCTGCGCGTTGCTCGTCTCGCCCTTGATCACGGGCGCGTCCAGCTCGGCGCCCAGCTCGTCCAGCTGGTCGATGTACTGGCCGATCACGAGGGTCTGTTCCCCCTGGTGCTGCCGCACCAGCTCCCGCGTCACGCGCTGCTTGCTCGGCGTCGTGGCACAGAAGCGGTACTTCTCCTCGGTCTCGGCCGTCGCGTAGGCGAGACGTTCCGACTCGGTGAGATTGACCCGTACCTCGACGCAGTCCGCCGGGGCGATGTACCCCTGCGCCTCGATCTCCTTCCACGGCGCGTCGAATCGCTTGGGCCCGATGAGCGAGAAGACATCGGACTCGCGGCCGTCCTCGCGCACCAGTGTCGCCGTGAGCCCGAGCCTCCGCCGGGCCTGGAGGTCGGCGGTGAACTTGAAGACGGGCGCGGGCAGCAGGTGCACCTCGTCGTAGACGATGAGGCCCCAGTCCCGCGAGTCGAACAGCTCCAGGTGCGGGTAGACGCCCTTCCGCTTCGTCGTCAGCACTTGGTAGGTGGCGATGGTGACGGGCCGGATCTCCTTCTTCGTCCCGCTGTACTCGCCGATCTCGTCCTCGGTGAGCGAGGTGCGCTTGACCAGCTCGTGCTTCCACTGGCGGGCGGAGACGGTGTTCGTGACGAGGATCAGCGTCGTGGCCTTCGCCTCGGCCATCGCGCCCGCGCCGACGAGCGTCTTGCCGGCCCCGCAGGGCAGGACGACGACGCCGGAGCCGCCGTGCCAGAAGTTGTCCACGGCCTGCTTCTGGTACGGGCGCAGGGACCAGCCGTCCTGCGCGAGGTCGATGGAGTGCGCCTCCCCGTCGACGTAGCCGGCGAGGTCCTCGGCCGGCCAGCCGAGCTTCAGCAGGGTCTGCTTGATCTGCCCGCGCTCGGAGGGGTGCACGGCGACGGTGTCCGCGTCGATGCGCTGCCCGACCAGCGGCTGGACGCGCTTGGAGCGCAGGATCTCTTCGAGCACCGGGCGGTCGGTGGTGCTCAGCACCAGGCCGTGGGTGGGGTGCTTGTGGAGGCTGAGCCGCCCGTAGCGGGCCATGGTCTCGGCGATGTCCACGAGGAGCGCGTGGGGGACCGGGTAGCGGGAGTACTCGACGAGCGCGTCCACGACCTGCTCGGCGTCGTGACCGGCCGCGCGGGCGTTCCACAGGCCGAGGGGGGTGATCCGGTAGGTGTGGATGTGTTCCGGGGCGCGTTCGAGTTCGGCGAAGGGGGCGATGGCCCGGCGGCACGCGTCCGCGCGCTCATGGTCGACTTCGAGCAGCAGAGTCTTGTCGCTCTGCACGATCAGGCAGGACACGCATACCTCCGTGGGCGGGATCGTCCCTCCGTGGGCGGGGATCGTCCGATGACTCGGCCGGGCGTCCGGCGCGCGACGAGTGCCGCACCGCGCACGGCGCCGCCGCGGGCCGGTCGTGGAACCCCTGCGGAGCCCTGTCCCTGCCGTGGCAGCGTCTGCGCGCGAAACAAGGAAGTCTACCTCCGTGCGCTTCCCGGCCGCCGGGCCTCGGGGCACGGAGGTGGGCGGGATCACGCGCCGTGCTCACATCGCGGCGTCGGTGCGGCGTGCTCACTGGGCGGTGCCGGCGAGGAGCCAGCGCAGCGTGCGCACCTCCAGGAGAACGCGCGCGCCCGCGCGGGGGCGCGGCTCCGTGACGTCCCAGTCGTACTTCTGGCGGAAAGCCGCGACGATCTCCGGCGGGAACGGTGTCGCCAGCACGCGTGCCGTGCCCTCGGCGACGAGGGGATGGTCGCCGTCCTCCAGGGCGAGGGAGATCCTGGGCGTCCTGCGGATGTTGCGCACCTTGACCGCGCGCTCGTCGCTGCCGATCCACCAGCGGTCGCGGAGGTGCACGAACCACACGGGGGCCACGTGCGAGGTGCCGTCCGGGCGCACGGTGCACAGCCACACGTTGCGTTCGCGGGCGAGCCGGGACGCGGCCTCGGCGTCCGGTACCGGGAGCGTGTGCGGGGTCGCGCCGGGCTCCGGCGCGTCCGGCTCCGATGCGTCCGGTTGCGAGGGCTGGGGGTTCGGGGCGGCCTCCGTGCTCTGCTGCGGGAGGGCGTCGGAGGGCTCGGCCGCCGAGGGCGTTCCGGGGGTGTCCTGGTGTGCGTTCACCGTCCCATCGCAGCACTTCTGCCCCTTCCCGCACATCGGTCGCGGGGCGGGGTGTCGCCTCGGTCCCGGGACGGAGTGGGGACCGGGCGCATGGCGGCAACCGCCGTGTGTGGGGGAGCCGTTGGGGTAAGCGGCCGGTATGACGAGGGCTGGGCGGGACGAGCGGGCGAAGCCGGACGCGGGGTCCGGGACGGCGGCACGGCACGGGGGGTGGCGGGCGGCGTGGCCGGGACGGTCGCGTCGGGCCTCCGTACCGCCGCCGGTGGAGCCGGCCGTCACGGCTCCCGAGGGTGCCGCGGCGGACAACGCCGTGGTGGTGCGCAGGTCGTGGGGGCGGGCGCTGCTGCTCGGGCTGACGATGGTGGTGGCATTCCTGCTGCTCGTGGCGTTCTCGGCGGTGCTCGCGAAACTGACGCTCACCCCCTCGCCGGCCTCGGACGGCCTCGCGGGCTCGAACCTGCGCCCGGGGCACTCGCTGCGGCAGTACGCGGAGGAGTACACGTTCCTCGCGGCGTGCAAGCAGGTCGGCGGGAACCTGCTGCTCGGGGCCCCCTTCGGGGTCCTGCTGCCGCTCCTCGTGCCGCGCAGGCTGCGCCTGGTGCGGGTCTTCGTCGTGACGCTCCTGGTCATGTCGCTGGTCGAGCTCGCGCAGGGAGCGGTGATCGAGGGCCGGGCCTTCGACGTGGACGACGTCATCCTGAACACGGCGGGGGCGCTGCTCGGGTACGCGTTCCTCGGCCGCCGCCTGTCCCGCTCGCTCCGGCGCCGCACGGACCCCCGCCCGTCCCGCGCCCGCCGCATCCGGAAGCCGGCCGCCCCGTGGCGGGCGACCGGCCCGCGACAGAAGTCCGGTCCGCGACCGGTGACCGCGACGGAGCCGCGGTCCCTGGCGAAGCCCGCGGCAGCTCCCGCCGGCCCCGGTCGGCTCGCCCGCCTGCGCGCGTCGACGGCCCGTGTCCTCCCGAACCGTCGCGGTACCGAGCCGAAAGCGGAGCCGAAACCGAAGACGGGACTCTCCGGCCCCGCCGCCTGACGGGACCGGGTGCCCCCGGGAAGGCGGGCGAGCCGCGAGACCCGCGCGGGCAGCGCACACCGGTGCGGTCGGGTGCTTCGGCGAACCCTGAGCGGCCTGGGCCAGGGCGGCCTGGGCCAGGGCGGCCTGGGCCAGGGCGATCCGGGCCAGGGCGGTCCGGGCCAGGGCCGTTCCGGCCGGGGTGGCCCCGCCTGCTGTCAGCCCCCGCCCTGGCCCGAGGCCGGCGTCGGTGCGCCCTCCGTCGGGGCGGGGATCTCGGCGACGCCGGTGATGCGGTGCAGGGGGTAGGTGCGCAGTTCCTCGGCGGTGTGGTCGTAGGCGGTGACGAAACCGCCCTCGACGCGGACCGGGGCGATGAGCCGGCGATCGGCCGCGCCCTCCGTGTCGATGTAGCCGATCCACACCGACTCGCCCGTCAGCACGGCGTTCTGGAGGGTGACGAG